>NZ_CP024866.1:326326-626326 GCF_004136015.1 Pseudomonas sp. ACM7
CCTGCTTATGCCTGTCGGATCTACGTCGCAGCGTCCCGTGCAAGTATTGGGCTTTAGGGAAACACGCCCCTTTACCCCGCTGCGCCGCCTCTATCCGCTTGCTGTTCGTCAAGCCAGCATTTTGCCTCGGGCTTCCTTCAGATTCGCGGTCACCCGCGACACCCTTGCCTCTGGCTAACACTTCCCCTTGCCGGGTGTGTAGAGGACTTTCACCTCCAAGTCACCAGCGAGGCCACCACAGCCAAGCTGGTTGCGCTTGCGCGCAACGCGCCATGCCTGGCGCACGCATAAAAAAAGGCGCCCGAAGGCGCCTTTTCGCTTTACAGCCGTCAGGCCATTTCAGCTGTGGTCTCGAAGTCGAAGGTCAGCTCGCCGTCCTTGAGATCGATGTGAACCACACCGCCATGGTCGGCCAGTTCGCCAAAGAGTATCTCTTCCGCCAGCGGACGCTTGATCTTGTCCTGAATCAAACGCGCCATTGGTCGAGCGCCCATTGCCGTGTCGTAGCCACCCGCTGCAAGCCAGCTGCGCGCCGCGTCCGTCACTTCCAGCTGCACGCGCTTGTCTTCCAGCTGCGCCTGAAGCTCGGTAAGGAACTTGTCCACCACGCTTTTGATGACCTCATGGCTGAGGCGACCAAACTGGATAATGGTGTCCAGACGGTTGCGGAACTCTGGCGTGAAGCTCTTCTTGATCACTTCCATCGCATCGGACGAGTGGTCCTGATGGGTGAAACCGATCGAAGCGCGAGCGGCCGTTTCGGCACCGGCGTTGGTCGTCATGATGACGATCACGTTTCGGAAATCCGCTTTGCGCCCGTTGTTATCGGTGAGCGTACCGTGGTCCATGACCTGCAGCAGCAGGTTAAAGACTTCCGGATGTGCCTTCTCGATTTCATCGAGCAACAGCACGCAGTGAGGTTGCTTGGTGATGGCTTCGGTCAACAGACCGCCCTGATCAAACCCGACATAGCCCGGAGGCGCACCGATCAGACGCGATACGGTGTGGCGCTCCATGTACTCGGACATGTCGAAGCGAACCAGTTCGATACCCAACGCTTTGGCCAGCTGACGCGCCGCTTCGGTTTTACCGACACCGGTAGGCCCTGCGAACAGGAACGAACCGACGGGTTTGTCAGGCGACTTGAGGCCGGCACGGGACAGTTTGATCGCGGTCGAAAGCGAGTCGATCGCGGCATCCTGGCCAAACACTGTCAGTTTCAGGTCACGCTCAAGGTTACGCAGCAGCTCTCTGTCGGAGCTGTTGACGTGCTTAGGTGGAATCCGCGCGATTTTCGCGACGATGTCCTCGACCTGAGGCACCTCGATGCGTTTCACGCGCTTCTCGATCGGCTGCAGACGCTGGTAGGCGCCCGCCTCGTCAATGACGTCGATGGCCTTGTCCGGCATGTGCCGGTCATTGATGTAGCGCGAGGCCAGCTCAGCCGCTGCACGCAGGGCTTCATCGCTGTACTCAATGCCGTGGTGCGTTTCAAAACGCCCTTTCAGGCCGCGCAGGATACTGATGGTGTCTTCTACCGAAGGCTCCGACACGTCGACCTTCTGGAAGCGCCGGGCCAAAGCACGGTCCTTCTCGAAGATCCCGCGGAATTCCTGGAACGTGGTCGAGCCGATGCAACGGATATCACCCGACGACAGCAGCGGCTTGAGCAGATTCGAGGCATCCATGACCCCACCGGACGCAGCACCCGCACCAATGATGGTGTGGATTTCGTCGATGAACAGGATCGCCTGCGGACGTTTTTTCAGCTCATTGAGCAACGCCTTGAAGCGCTTCTCGAAATCGCCGCGGTATTTGGTCCCGGCCAGCAAGGCCCCCAGATCGAGGGAATACACCACGCTGTTGGCCAGCAAGTCCGGCACCTGGTTGTCGACAATGCGTTTGGCCAGTCCTTCGGCAATCGCGGTTTTACCCACGCCTGCCTCGCCCACCAGCAACGGATTGTTTTTGCGACGACGCGCCAGGATCTGCGCAACGCGCTCGACTTCCAGCTCACGGCCTACCAATGGATCGATACGACCCTGGCGCGCGAGTTCGTTGAGGTTGCTGGCATAAGCATCCAGAGGATTGCCTGAAGAAGAAGACTCACCGCCCTCGTCGTCCTGCATATCTTGTTCACCTTCAGAGTGATCGCCATGCCCCGGCACTTTGGAAATGCCGTGTGCGATGTAGTTGACGACATCGATGCGCGCAACGCTCTGCTGTTTCAGCAGGAACACGGCCTGACTCTCTTGCTCACTGAAGATCGCGACCAGTACGTTGGCGCCAGTCACTTCGCGTTTGCCCGAGCTCTGTACGTGAAAGACAGCACGCTGCAGAACACGCTGGAAGCCCAGGGTTGGCTGGGTCTCACGATCCTCGTCATGAACGGGGATCAATGGCGTGGTGGAGTCGATGAACTCCTGCAGATCGTGCTTGAGTTTGTCGAGGTTTGCGCCGCAGGCACGCAAAACGGTGGCGGCAGCCTCATTGTCCAATAGGGCCAGCAGGAGGTGTTCGACGGTCATGAATTCATGACGCTTCGATCGGGCCTCCTTGAAGGCAAGATTGAGGGTGACTTCGAGCTCGCGGTTTAACATAGCTTCACCTCATACCCAAGTGGTCGGCGATTAACCGTCCTTCTCGATTTCACAGAGTAGCGGATGCTGGCTTTCCCTGGCGTACTGGTTGACCTGCATGGCCTTAGTCTCGGCGATGTCGCGGGTAAACACTCCACATACTGCCCGTCCTTCTGTGTGGACGGCCAGCATGACCTTGGTCGCCAGCTCGCGATTCAGGTTAAAAAACACCTCGAGCACTTCGACGACGAAATCCATCGGTGTGTAGTCATCATTGAACAAAACCACCTTGTACATCGGCGGCGCCTGTAAAGCAGGCTTTGCCTCCTGAACAGCAATGCCTGCGGAATCGTCGTCGTGTGAATCAGGGCGATCCTGATTGAATGTTAGTCGAATCTGGCTGATTGCATGCATGGAAAGAAAGGTTCGTCAGTTGTGCGAATACAGTGGTGGGGGCGGCTATGGACGATTTCAACTCCGACTGCCCGGTCAGCTTGACTATCGGGAAAACGGTGTTACAACCAATAGAGCCCACAGTGGGTAAAAAAGGTCCGCGGAGTCAATCTTATTTCCAGGAAATGACTGCGGATGAACTGGATGATACTCCAGTGATGGAGTCTGTTGCAGAGGGATATGGGTATGTCAGTCGGTAAGGTGAAATGGTTCAACAATGCCAAGGGATTCGGTTTCATTAACACCGACGCCAGAGAAGGCCGTGACGAAGACGGTCATCTTATTGATTTCTTTGCACACTATTCGGCCATTGAAATGGTCGGATACAAGACTCTCAAGGCCGGGCAACTCGTAAGCTTCGAGATCGTCCAGGGACCCAAAGGGCTGCACGCAGTCAAGATTGGGGCTGCCACGACCGAGAACGAACAGGCCGCTGCCACCCAACAGGAAACAGTGTCGAACTGACGCAACCCGTCATCCAGTCATAAAAAAACCGCCCGAAGGCGGTTTTTTAATGCCTATTCGCTTACATATGCGAAATCAGCGCGTCACCGAACGCAGACGAAGACAGCAGTTTCGCGCCCTCCATCAGACGGTGGAAGTCATAGGTCACTGTCTTGGCCGAAATCGCGCCATTGGTGCCCTTGATGATCAGATCAGCCGCTTCAGTCCAGCCCATGTGACGCAGCATCATCTCTGCGGACAGGATCAGCGAACCTGGGTTGACCTGGTCCTTGCCAGCGTACTTCGGCGCAGTACCGTGGGTCGCTTCGAACATCGCAATGGTGTCAGACAGGTTGGCACCCGGTGCGATACCGATACCGCCGACTTCCGCCGCCAGGGCGTCGGAGAGGTAGTCGCCGTTCAGGTTCAGGGTCGCGATCACATCGTATTCGGCCGGGCGCAGCAGGATCTGCTGGAGCATGGCGTCGGCGATGGCGTCTTTGACGATAACGTTCTTGCCGGTTTTCGGGTTTTTGAACTGCATCCACGGACCGCC
This sequence comes from Pseudomonas sp. ACM7, assembly GCF_004136015.1. Taxonomy (NCBI): domain Bacteria; kingdom Pseudomonadati; phylum Pseudomonadota; class Gammaproteobacteria; order Pseudomonadales; family Pseudomonadaceae; genus Pseudomonas; species Pseudomonas sp. ACM7. The sequence continues at coordinate 330,359 of NZ_CP024866.1, forward strand.
ATCGAGCAGGGTCGCGCCGAACTCTTCAGCCGCCACTTCGTAGGCCCATTCCTTGAAGGCACCTTCGGTGAACTTCATGATGTTGCCTTTGTGCACGATGGTCAGCGAGTCGCGGTCATTGTCGACCACATACTGCAGAGCTTTTCGCGCCAGACGCTTGGTGCCTTGCAGCGAAACCGGCTTGATGCCGATACCGCAGTTTTCGTCGAAACGGATCTTGGTGACGCCCATTTCATCTTTAAGGAACTTGATGACTTTGGTCGCTTCCGGCGAACCGGCTTTCCACTCGATACCGGCGTAGATGTCTTCCGAGTTCTCACGGAAGATCGTCATGTCGACGTCGCCTGGCTTCTTGACCGGGCTAGGCACGCCTTCGAACCAGCGCACAGGGCGCAGGCAGACATAAAGGTCGAGTTGCTGACGCAGGGCCACGTTCAGGGAACGGATGCCGCCACCGACCGGGGTGGTCAGAGGGCCCTTGATGGAAACCACGTAATCCTTGACCGCGTCCAGGGTTTCCTGGGGTAGCCAGGTGTCCTGATCGTAAACCTGAGTCGCTTTCTCCCCGGCGTAGACTTCCATCCAGGAAATTTTGCGCTCGCCGCCGTAAGCCTTCTTAACAGCAGCATCGACAACCTTGATCATGACCGGGCTGATATCAACGCCAATACCATCACCTTCGATGAAGGGGATGATCGGGTTGTTAGGAACATTGAGAGAATGGTCCGCGTTGACGGTGATTTTGTCGCCGACTGCTGGAACCTGAATCTTCTTGTATCCCATGCTGAACTCCATCGTTTGGATTGAACATCTGGCTTCGTTCGAGCGTACCCCAGTTAAATCAGCACGCAAACCCTATGTTCCAACCATCTGCCGCAAAGCTGCACAGTTCGCGGCGTACAAGCCTGAAAGCAAAGGGAAAAGCGCCAAACTCAAGCACGGTGCAAGACTCTACGCCCCACTCGCCCCTGCGACCTTTAGACCAATGGACGACAATCGTTGCATATGAACCATCGGCAGATTGCCAGCTACCTATGTATAATGCCGCCCGCTGACCACAGAGTCACGACGGCCGACCTTTCTACTACGAGGCTTTGGGCCCGAAAAAGCCGGACTGTTACCGCAGCCCACCCGCTTGACGCTCGACTGATGCACCCAACATCACCGCGAAGAAATCTCGACATTCGGCTCATGGATGACTTTGAACGAACGCGCTTACCCGGCGCCCCTCGAGTTTTTCTGCGCACGCTTTAGCAAAGAAGAGAGAGTTAATCCGAATATGCCCACCCGCTCGAAGATCATCTATACCTTCACCGACGAAGCTCCCGCCCTCGCCACCTATTCTCTGTTGCCTATCGTAGAGGCCTTCACCGCCTCCGCTGATATCGCCGTGGAAACCCGCGATATCTCTCTTGCAGGGCGCATTCTGGCCAGCTTCCCCGAGCAACTGGGTGACAACGCCGTAGCCGACCACCTCGCCGAACTGGGCGACCTGGCCGTTACGCCTGAAGCCAACATCATCAAGCTGCCGAACATCAGCGCCTCGGTTCCGCAACTGCAAGCCGCGATCAAGGAACTGCAAGCCCAGGGCTTCGCACTACCTGACTACCCGGAAACCGTGACCAGCGACGCCGACAAGCTCGCCAAGTCGCGTTACGACAAGATCAAGGGCAGCGCCGTGAACCCGGTTCTGCGCGAAGGCAACTCCGATCGTCGTGCACCGCTGTCGGTCAAGAACTACGCGCGCAAGCACCCGCACAAAATGGGCGCCTGGGCTACGGACTCCAAGTCCCACGTCGCGCACATGAGCACCGGCGATTTCTACGGCAGTGAAAAAGCTGCCCTGATCGACGCCGCTGATGCCGTCAAAATCGAACTGATCGCTCAAGACGGCACCACCACCGTCCTGAAAGAAAAAACCACCGTGCAAGCCGGTGAGATCCTCGATTGCGCGGTCATGAGCAAAAACGCTCTGCGCAGCTTCATCGCTGCCGAGATCGAAGACGCCAAGCAAAAAGGCGTGCTGCTGTCGGTTCACTTGAAAGCCACCATGATGAAGGTCTCCGACCCGATCATGTTCGGCCAGATCGTTGCCGAGTTCTATAAAGACGCACTGGCCAAGCACGCTGACGTGCTGGCGCAGATCGGCTTCAACCTGAACAACGGCATCGGCGACCTGTACGCTCGCATCAAGGCTTTGCCGGCCGAGCAACAAGCGCAGATCGAAGCGGACATTCAGGCGGTCTACGCCGCTCGTCCATCGTTGGCCATGGTCAACTCCGACAAAGGCATCACCAACCTGCACGTGCCGAGCGACGTTATCGTCGACGCCTCGATGCCGGCGATGATCCGTGACTCCGGCAAAATGTGGGGCACTGACGGTCAGTTGCACGACACCAAGGCTGTGATCCCGGATCGCTGCTACGCGACCATCTACCAGGCGGTAATCGAAGACTGCAAGCTGCACGGCGCTTTCGATCCAACCACCATGGGCAGCGTGCCAAACGTTGGCCTGATGGCGAAAAAAGCCGAAGAGTACGGCTCGCACGACAAGACTTTCCAGATCAAGTCCAACGGCGTAGTTCGGGTTTCCGATGGCGCTGGCCGCACCCTGCTGGAACAGTCGGTTGAAGCCGGCGACATCTTCCGCATGTGCCAGACCAAAGACGCGCCGATCCAGGACTGGGTCAAACTGGCCGTCAACCGTGCTCGCGCAAGCGCAACTCCAGCAATCTTCTGGCTGGACCCAATGCGCGCCCACGACGGTGTAGTGATCGAGAAAGTTCAGGCTTACCTGAAGGATCACGACACCTCCGGCCTGGACATCCGCATCATGTCGCCAGTCGACGCGATGGCGTTCACCCTGGGTCGCACTCGCGAAGGCAAGGACACCATCTCGGTGACCGGCAACGTACTGCGCGACTACCTGACTGACCTGTTCCCGATCATGGAACTGGGCACCAGCGCCAAGATGCTGTCGATCGTTCCGCTGATGAACGGCGGCGGTCTGTTCGAAACCGGCGCCGGCGGTTCGGCACCGAAGCACGTTCAGCAGCTGCTGGAAGAGAACTTCCTGCGCTGGGATTCCCTGGGCGAGTTCCTGGCCCTGGCCGCTTCCCTTGAGCACCTGGGTGTGACCTACAACAACCCTAAAGCGCTGGTGCTGGCCAAGACTCTGGATCAGGCCACCGGCCAGTTCCTGGACAACAACAAGTCGCCATCGCGCAAAGTCGGCAACATCGACAACCGCGGCAGCCACTTCTACCTGGCGCTGTACTGGGCTCAAGCCCTGGCTGCCCAGACCGAAGACACTGCACTGCAAGCGCAGTTCGGCGAACTGGCCAAGACCCTGACCGAGAACGAAGCAACCATCGTTGCCGAGCTCAACGCCGTTCAGGGCAAGCCAGTGGACATCGGCGGTTACTACCACGCCAATGCCGAGCTGATCAGCAAGGCCATGCGCCCAAGCAACACCTTCAACGCCGCGATCGCTGCGCTGGTTTAAGGTTGTAAGGATGCAAAGAAGCCCCGGCCCTGTGCCGGGGTTTCTGTTTGTGGCGTTCACACACCTCCAATGTGAACACTGGACCAATGTGGGAGCGGGCTTGCTCGCGAATGCGGTTTATCATTTAACATCTCAATTGACTGACCCACCGCATTCGCGAGCAAGCCCGCTCCCACATTGACCGCGCTCCACTATTCAAATTTTGAGGAAGCTTTATGGATTGGCTACCCCACATCACCGTCGCCACCATCGTCGAAGACAACGGCCGCTTCCTGATGGTCGAAGAAACCAAGCACGGACGAACGGTACTCAATCAGCCCGCCGGTCACCTCGACCCGGACGAAACCCTGATCGAGGCCGCCGTACGCGAAACCCTCGAAGAAACCGGCTGGGACGTCGAGCCGACCGGCGTGGTGGGCATTTACCTCTACACCGCCCCGAGCAACGGCGTGACTTATCAGCGGGTCTGCTTCACCGCAAAACCGCTCAAACATCACCCCGACTATCAACTGGACGACGGCATCGTCGGCGCAAAATGGCTGACGCGTGACGAACTGCTGGCACAGCGCGCAAACTGGCGCAGTGAGCTGATCATCCGCTGTATTGATGATTATCTGGACGGTCAACACTTCGCTCTCGAACTGATCCGCCCTTCTCTTTAGCCTTGCGGGCTTGGGCCTGTTAGAATCGCGTCCTTTTTCAAGACACTCATTGAATCCCTATGCGTGATCCAGCCCCTTCTGACACACAAAAGAAGCGCGTCATTGTCGGCATGTCCGGCGGCGTGGACTCTTCCGTTTCCGCTCTCCTGCTGATCGAGCAGGGTTATGAGGTGGAAGGCCTGTTCATGAAGAACTGGGAAGAAGACGATGGAACGGAATACTGCACCGCCATGGATGACTTGGCGGACGCTCAGGCCGTGTGCGACAAGATTGGTATCAAACTGCATACCGCCAACTTCGCCGCCGAATACTGGGACAACGTGTTCGAGCACTTCCTGGCCGAATACAAGGCCGGTCGCACGCCGAACCCGGACATCCTCTGCAACCGCGAGATCAAGTTCAAGGCGTTCCTCGATTACGCCATGATGCTCGGCGCCGACCTGATCGCCACCGGTCACTACGTGCGTCGCCGCGACATCGATGGTCGCACCGAGCTGCTCAAGGGCCTGGACCCGAACAAGGACCAGAGCTACTTCCTGCACGCCGTTGGCGGCGAACAGATCGCCAAGACCCTGTTCCCGGTCGGCGAGCTGGAAAAACCTGAAGTCCGCGCGATTGCCGAGAAACACGAACTCGCCACCGCGAAGAAAAAGGATTCCACCGGGATCTGCTTTATCGGCGAACGCCGCTTCAGCGACTTCCTCAAGCAATACCTGCCGGCCCAGCCAGGCGAGATCAAGACCACCGAAGGTGAAGTCATCGGCCGTCACCACGGCTTGATGTATCACACCATCGGCCAGCGTCAGGGCCTGGGCATCGGCGGCCTGAAAGACGCCAGTGACGAGCCGTGGTACGTGCTGATCAAAGACCTGGAGCACAACGAATTGATCGTTGGCCAGGGCAATGACCATCCGTACCTGTTCTCCCGCGCCCTGCTCGCTTCAGACATCTATTGGGTCAACCCGATCGACCTGAGCGAACCACGCCGATTGACCGCCAAAGTCCGCTATCGCCAAAGCGACCAGCCGTGCACGCTAGAAAAAACCGCCACCGGCTACCGCGCGACCTTCGATGACCCGCAACGCGCGGTCACCCCAGGCCAGTCCGTGGTGTTCTACGACGGTGAAATCTGCCTCGGCGGCGGCGTGATCGAAGTCGCGGAGCCGTGGACCAGCAAAGGCACTGCTCAAGGCGAGCAGCAATGAGCCCGACTCAGGAGCAACTGACGGCACTGGGCGGCGTGTTCCTCGCCGCCGTGCTGGTCGACAAGATCGCCAAAACCGGCCAGACCGCCGAAGCCGGCCTGACGTGCATGCTCGGCAGCCTGCTGATTCGCGACCCCAAAGACACCCTGGAAGTCTACGGCGGCGACGACATCAATCTGCGTGAAGGTTACCGCGCGCTGATCGGCGCCCTGGAGCGCGACCCAAGCACCCTTCAGCGCGAACCGCTGCGCTATGCGCTGGCGATGCTCGGTCTGGAGCGTCAACTGGCCAAGCGCAACGACATGCTGGACGTAATCGGCAAGCGTCTGCCGCAGATTCAGTCTCAGGTCGAGCACTTCGGTCCGGCGCACGAAAACGTGATTGCCGCGTGCGGCGCGCTGTACCAGGACACCCTGAGCACCCTGCGCCAGCGAATTCAGGTCCACGGCGACATGCGCAACCTGCAGCAACCGAGCAACGCTTCGAAAATCCGCGCCCTGTTGCTGGCCGGAATTCGTTCGGCACGCCTGTGGCGGCAGTTGGGCGGTCATCGCTGGCAGCTGGTGATCAGCCGTCGCAAGTTACTGAAAGAGCTTTACCCGCTGATGCGCAGCAGCTGAACCGCGTCCGCAAGACCATTTGTAATTTGTAACGCGTAAGACGCTGGTCAGTTGGCAACGGACCGGCGGATTTTTTCATGTATGATACGCGCCCCATTTCGTTGCCCGACTGTCCGAGAACACCCCATGCAGCTTTCTTCGCTCACTGCGGTTTCCCCTGTTGACGGCCGCTACGCCGGCAAAACCCAGGCCCTGCGCCCAATTTTCAGCGAATACGGTCTGATCCGTGCTCGCGTTCTGGTTGAAGTGCGCTGGCTCCAGCGCCTGGCCGCTCACCCTGGCATCAGCGAAGTGCCGGCGTTCTCCGCCGAAGCCAACGCGGTGCTGAACACCCTGGCGGAAAACTTCGCTCTGGAGCACGCCGAGCGTGTCAAAGAGATCGAGCGCACCACTAACCACGACGTCAAAGCCATCGAATACCTGCTCAAAGAGCAAGCGGCCAAGCTGCCGGAACTGGCCGCTGTCAGCGAATTCATCCACTTTGCCTGCACTAGCGAGGACATCAACAACCTGTCCCACGCCCTGATGCTGCGCGAAGGCCGTGATGACGTGATGCTGCCGCTGATGCGCCAGACCGCCGAAGCCATCCGCGAACTGGCCATCCGTTTCGCTGACGTGCCGATGCTGTCGCGCACCCACGGTCAACCGGCCTCGCCGACCACCCTGGGCAAAGAGCTGGCAAACGCGGTTTACCGTCTGGAGCGTCAAATCGCTCAAGTCGCTGCCGTTCCGCTGCTGGGCAAGATCAACGGCGCTGTCGGCAACTACAACGCACACATCTCCGCCTACCCGGAAATCGACTGGGAAGAAAACGCCCGCGCCTTCATCGAAGACGAGCTGGGCCTGGGCTTCAACCCGTACACCACGCAGATCGAACCGCACGACTACATCGCCGAGCTGTTCGACGCGATCGCGCGCTTCAACACCATCCTGATCGACTTCGACCGCGACATCTGGGGCTACATCTCCCTGGGTTATTTCAAGCAGCGCACCATCGCTGGCGAAATCGGTTCGTCGACGATGCCGCACAAGGTCAACCCGATCGACTTCGAGAACTCCGAAGGCAACCTGGGCATCGCCAACGCACTGTTCCAGCACCTGGCGAGCAAGCTGCCGATCTCCCGCTGGCAGCGTGACCTGACCGACTCCACCGTCCTGCGCAACCTCGGTGTCGGCTTCGCCCACAGCGTGATCGCGTACGAAGCCAGTCTGAAAGGCATCAGCAAACTCGAGCTCAACGCTCAGAAGATTGCTGCCGACCTGGACGCATGCTGGGAAGTATTGGCCGAGCCAATCCAGACCGTGATGCGTCGCTACAACATCGAAAACCCGTACGAAAAACTGAAAGAGTTGACCCGTGGCAAGGGCATCAGCCCTGAAGCACTGCAAACTTTCATCGACGGCCTGGACATGCCAGCCGCCGCCAAGGCCGAGCTGAAACTGCTCACCCCGGCGAACTACATCGGTAACGCTGTAGAGCAAGCCAAACGCATCTGATCGACCGCTTCACCCTTTTGAGACGCCCGGCAGCGCCGGGCGTTTTTATTCCCGTCTGAAAAGTGCTTTTTTTCAATAGGTTACACATGAATCCTGACATTCCTCTTCAACTTCTGGGCGGCATCACGGCGCGCGAATTCCTGCGCGACTACTGGCAGAAAAAACCCCTGCTCATCCGTCAGGCGATTCCTGAATTCGAAAGCCCGATCGACGCCGACGAACTGGCCGGCCTGGCGCTGGAAGAGGAAGTCGAATCGCGCCTGGTGATCGAGCACGGCGAGCGCCCTTGGGAATTGCGCCGCGGCCCGTTCGCTGAAGACGAGTTCAGCAAACTGCCGGAACGCGACTGGACCCTGCTGGTACAAGCGGTCGACCAATTCGTGCCGGAAGTCAGCGAACTGCTGGAAAACTTCCGCTTTTTGCCAAGCTGGCGCGTCGACGACGTGATGATCAGCTTCGCCGCCCCGGGTGGCAGCGTGGGTCCGCACTTCGATAACTACGACGTGTTCCTGCTGCAAGGTCAGGGCAAGCGCAACTGGAAAATCGGCCAGATGTGCGACTCCGAAAGCAAGCTGCTGCCACACGCCGACCTGCGCATCCTCGCCGACTTCGAAGCCACCGATGAGTGGGTTCTGGAACCGGGCGACATGCTTTACCTGCCGCCGCGTCTGGCACATTGCGGCGTTGCGGTGGATGACTGCATGACCTACTCGGTCGGCTTCCGCGCCCCGAGCGCCTCTGAAGTGCTGACTCACTTCACCGACTTCCTCAGCCAGTTCCTGACCGATGAAGAGCGTTACACCGATGCCGACGCGCTGCCGGCGGTTGATCCGCACCAGATTCAGCACGACGCCCTTGATCGCCTGAAAGCATTGCTGGCCGAGCACATGAGCGATGAGCGCCTGCTGCTGACCTGGTTCGGCCAGTACATGACCGAGCCGCGCTACCCGGAGCTGGTCGTCGGCCCGGAAGAAGTCGAAGAAGAAGACTTCCTCGCCAGCCTTGAACAAGGCGCCGTGCTGATCCGCAACCCGAGCGCACGCATGGCCTGGTCCGAAGTCGATGACGACCTGCTGCTGTTCGCCAGTGGCCAGAGCCGTTACCTGCCGGGCAAACTGCGCGAGCTGCTGAAACTGATCTGCGCCGCCGACGCCCTGCACACCGACAACCTCGGTGACTGGCTGAACGACGAAGACGGCCGCGGCCTGCTGTGCGAGCTGGTCAAGCAAGGCAGCCTGGGGTTCGCTGATGAATAAAATCCACGTTCGTGTCGCAGACTGGCAAAAGGACAACGCCGAGATCCGGCGCATTCGTGAGACGGTGTTCATCGCCGAGCAATCCGTTCCGCCTGAGCTGGAATGGGATGCTGATGACGCAACGGCGGTGCATTTTCTGGCCTTCGAAGGCGACTTTCCGATTGGCACCGCCCGCCTGCTGCCCGATGGCCACGTCGGCCGGGTGTCGGTGCTGAAAGACTGGCGCGGATTGAAAGTCGGCGATGCGCTGATGCAAGCGGTGATCGGTGAAGCCGAGAAGCGCGGGCTCAAGCAGCAGATGCTGAGCGCACAGGTACAGGCGACAGCGTTCTATGAGCGCCTGGGCTTCAGCCTGGTCAGTGAGGAATTCCTGGAAGCAGGCATTCCGCATGTGGACATGGTAAGGCACTCAGCCTGACACCGAGGTGCCCTCATCGCGAGCAAGCTCGCTCCCACAGGGTTTTAGGTGTTGCCACAGAATGCAGCAACACCATTGATCCACTGTGGGAGCGAGCTTGCTCGCGATGAGGCCCGCAAGAACACACAAAACGCCCCGTCTTCAACCGATGCCGGGGCGTTTTGCTGTCTACGATTCAACTTGCCCCACGCAGGGCCGACAAACTGGCAATATCAACACTTCAAGATGTCGGAGATAACGGATATGTCCCTACGCACCCTGCTCACCACGTTGCTGCTGAGCTGCAGTTTTTCGGCCATGGCAGCCACCGAGATCGTGCCACTGAACTACCGTACCAGTGCCGACATGCTGCCGATGGCCCAGGATTTCATCGGCAAGGAGGGCCAGGTCAGCGCCTACGGCAACCAACTGATCGTCAATGCCGATCAGCGCAAGATCGACGAACTTAAAGCCTTGATCATGCAACTCGATGTGGCCGCCAAACGTCTGCTGATCACTGTCGACACCAACGAAAACAACTTCCAGGGCGATCAGGGTTACTCGGTAAACGGTGCGAAACCGAGCCAGACTCGCATCATCAACCGCAGCACCGACAGCCGTGACGGCGGGATTCAGCAGATCCAGGCCAGCGAAGGCGCGCCGGCACTGATCCAGGTCGGCCAAAGCGTCCCGCTCACCAGCACTCAGACCGATTCCTACGGCGACCTGCGCAGCAAGACCGAATACCGCAACGTCACCCAGGGTTTCTACGTCACCGCCAGCGTCACCGGCGACATCGTTCACTTGGCGATCAGTACCAATCGTGACCGCATGAGCCAGGAACGTCCCGATGTAGTGAATGTGCAAAGTACCGACACAACTGTCACGGGACGCTTGGGTGAATGGATCACCCTGGCCGGCATGAACCGCCAGACTCAGGCCGACAAACAGGGCCAGACCCGCAGCTACTCGACTCAGGGCCGCGATGACATGACCCTACGGGTGAAAATCGATACTTTGGACTAAACCACCGAAAACTGACTGATTAGTCGTATTAGACCAAAGATGTAGTGCCATAAAAAAAGCACTACAAAACGTTTGACGATACAAAAAAGCAAAGGCATGATGGCCTCGCTCCCGCTAATCAGGGGCCCTGGCAAGGGCCTTCGAGGCGCCGTTCGCACCTACCCCGCGAGCCGCTTCGTGTCTGTACCGCCCACAAGGTGTGTTTGACGAGGTTGCCGACTGGAACGAAGTTGTCCCGAGGGACGGAAGCGTAATTAGGTAACCCGGCTCCACACTGAAGTTCGTACCAAGGCCCACGACGCCCGAATGCGCTCGCCAGTTCGCCCTTACCTGCTCACTTCCCCTCGAGCCCATCGTTCATCCCGTCGCCATCCCCGCCGAATCCGACTTGACCACCTAAGCTTCTGGTCAGCGAGCAGCCTTTTACGCACGTCTTAATGCGTACTTGGCAGGAGCAGGAATTTTCCACCCCAGACCTATGCGACGAGGTTTATCTCCATGGCACTGACACGCGAACAGCAAATTGCAGCCCTCGAAAAAGATTGGGCTGAAAACCCACGCTGGAAAGGCGTGACACGCGCTTACTCCGCTGCTGACGTCGTCCGCCTGCGTGGCTCGGTTCAACCTGAGCACACCTTTGCAAAACTGGGCGCCGAGAAGCTCTGGAACCTGGTGACCCAGGGTGCCAAGCCGTCCTTCCGTCCTGATAAAGATTTCGTCAACTGCATGGGCGCCCTGACCGGCGGCCAGGCTGTACAACAAGTTAAAGCCGGTATCCAGGCGATCTACCTGTCGGGCTGGCAAGTCGCTGCGGACAACAACTCCGCCGAATCGATGTACCCGGACCAGTCGCTGTACCCGGTGGATTCGGTTCCAACCGTGGTCAAGCGCATCAACAACTCGTTCCGTCGTGCTGACCAGATCCAGTGGAAAGCCGGTAAAGGCCCGGGCGACGAAGGCTACATCGACTACTTCGCTCCAATCGTGGCGGACGCTGAAGCCGGTTTCGGCGGCGTACTGAACGCTTACGAGCTGATGAAGAGCATGATCGAAGCAGGCGCCGCCGGTGTTCACTTCGAAGACCAACTGGCTTCCGTGAAAAAATGTGGCCACATGGGCGGCAAGGTACTGGTTCCTACCCAGGAAGCTGTACAGAAGCTGACCGCTGCCCGTCTGGCGGCTGACGTTGCCGGTACTCCGACCATCATCCTGGCTCGTACCGACGCTAACGCGGCTGACCTGCTGACTTCCGATTGCGACCCGTACGACCAGCCGTTCGTGACTGGCGAACGTACCCAGGAAGGCTTCTACAAAGTGCGCGCCGGCCTGGACCAGGCGATCGCTCGCGGCCTGGCTTACGCTCCGTACGCCGACCTGATCTGGTGCGAAACCGCCAAGCCGGATCTGGACGAGGCTCGTCGCTTCGCTGAAGCGATCAAAAAGGAATACCCGGACCAACTGCTGTCGTACAACTGCTCGCCTTCCTTCAACTGGAAGAAAAACCTGGACGACGCGACCATCGCCAAGTTCCAGCGCGAACTGTCTGCCATGGGTTACAAGCACCAGTTCATCACCCTGGCCGGCATTCACAACATGTGGCACAGCATGTTCAACCTGGCGCACGACTACGCCCGTAACGACATGACCGCCTACGTGAAGCTGCAAGAGCAAGAGTTCGCTGACGCTGCCAAGGGTTACACCTTCGTGGCTCACCAGCAGGAAGTGGGCACCGGCTACTTCGACGACATGACCACTGTGATTCAAGGTGGCTCGTCTTCGGTAACCGCGCTGACCGGTTCGACTGAAGAAGAACAGTTCCACTGATCCGATTCGCCTGAGCAAACGGCCGTTGCGGACCGGATAGAAAGCTAACCGCAACGTCGCACATCTGACGCCCCGACTGGTTCGGGGCGTTTTTTTTGCCTGCGACTCAACAACCACCACCGAATCCTGTGGGAGCGAGCTTGCTCGCGATAGCGGAATGTCAGTCAGTACAACTTCGACTGGACGGCCGCCATCGCGAGCAAGCTCGCTCCCACATGGATCAGATAACCGCGAGAAAATCATTGATCCAGAGCAGTTTTTCGATCAGGAAAAGAAGGTAAAACTACCCCGTGCGCTACTTGCAATAACGCGCATATATGACAACTTTCTGGCCACCCACCCGTTAAACAGTTTAAAAACCACCCCAAACAATATTGATTATCATTTAGACGCAACTATGTTCGTTACATTCCCTACAAAACATAATTGATGAAATGCCAGCTAATGCCCGAACCGCATGGGCTACAGGGTTTTGGAGGTGCGCTATGTCCTTATTCCTATAAATAATTTCGCTATCTGAATTTTACTTGCACGGTGATGTGCCATAAAATCAGCGGGATTGATTGCTGCGACATATCGTCACTGCTTTGTTTCTTTTCAAGCTCAGAGACCTTTGCTCTCTGTTAAGGATTACCAGCATGCCCGAAGCGACAGGACTCATGGCCCACAACTGGGGCTTTGCCATTTTCCTTCTGGGCGTCGTCGGCCTTTGTGCCTTCATGCTCGGCGTCTCCAGCCTCCTCGGGTCAAAAGCCTGGGGCCGCAGCAAAAACGAACCGTTCGAGTCCGGCATGCTACCTACAGGTGGCGCCCGCTTACGGCTCTCAGCCAAATTCTATCTGGTCGCGATGCTCTTCGTGATCTTCGATATCGAAGCCCTTTTTCTCTTTGCCTGGTCTGTGTCCGTCCGCGAAAGCGGCTGGACCGGATTCGTCGAAGCTCTCGTTTTCATAGCAATTCTGTTGGCAGGCCTTGTCTACCTATTCCGAGTGGGCGCCCTTGACTGGGCTCCGGAAGCTCGTCGTAAGCGGCAAGCGAAGCTGAAACAATGAGGCTTTGGCAATGCAATACAATCTCACCAGGATCGACCCCGATGCTCCTAACGAGCAGTATCCGATTGGCGAACGGGAAACCGTTTCCGATCCGTTAGAAGATCAAGTCCACAAAAACATTTTCATGGGCAAGCTCGAAGACGTGCTTAACGGCACGATCAACTGGGGGCGCAAGAACTCCCTGTGGCCGTATAACTTCGGTCTTTCGTGCTGCTACGTGGAAATGACCACCGCCTTCACGGCGCCTCACGACATCGCGCGCTTTGGCGCCGAGGTTATCCGGGCATCGCCGCGTCAGGCGGATTTCATGGTTATCGCCGGTACCTGCTTCATCAAGATGGCGCCGATCATTCAGCGTCTCTACGAGCAAATGCTCGAACCTAAATGGGTTATCTCCATGGGTTCGTGCGCCAACTCCGGTGGCATGTACGACATCTACTCAGTCGTTCAAGGGGTGGACAAGTTCCTGCCCGTGGACGTCTACGTGCCTGGCTGCCCGCCCCGTCCTGAAGCTTTTCTGCAAGGCTTGATGCTGTTGCAGGAGTCCATTGGACAGGAGCGTCGTCCGCTTTCCTGGGTCGTTGGCGATCAAGGCGTATACCGCGCCGAGATGCCTTCGCAAAAGGAACAGCGCCGCGAACAGCGAATCGCAGTCACCAACCTGCGCAGCCCCGACGAAGTCTGATCCAGACCTGCTTCTTTTATAGAACGAGACACTGGCTTCATTCTTTACGTTGACCGAAAGCGATAAATAACCATGACTACAGGCAGTGCTCTGTACATCCCGCCTTATAAGGCAGACGACCAGGATGTGGTCGTCGAACTGAACAACCGTTTTGGCCCCGAGGCGTTCACCGCCCAGCCTACCCGCACCGGCATGCCGGTGCTTTGGGTTGCCCGCGCCAAACTCGTCGAAGTCCTGACCTTCCTGCGTAACCTGCCCAAGCCGTACGTCATGCTCTATGACCTGCACGGCGTGGACGAGCGTCTGCGCACCAAGCGTCAAGGGCTGCCAAGCGGCGCCGACTTCACTGTGTTCTATCACTTGATGTCGATCGAACGTAATAGTGACGTAATGATCAAGGTCGCCTTGTCCGAGAGCGACCTCAGCGTGCCGACCGTGACCGGCATCTGGCCGAACGCCAACTGGTACGAGCGTGAAGTGTGGGACATGTACGGCATCAACTTTGCCGGTCACCCGCACCTGACCCGCATCATGATGCCGCCGACCTGGGAAGGTCACCCGCTGCGCAAGGACTTCCCGGCCCGTGCCACCGAGTTCGACCCGTTCAGCCTGACCCTGGCCAAGCAACAGCTTGAAGAAGAAGCTGCGCGCTTCAAGCCTGAAGACTGGGGCATGAAGCGTTCCGGTGCGAACGAGGACTACATGTTCCTCAACCTCGGTCCTAACCACCCTTCCGCGCACGGTGCGTTCCGCATCATTCTGCAGCTGGACGGTGAAGAGATCGTCGATTGCGTGCCGGACGTCGGTTACCACCACCGTGGTGCCGAGAAGATGGCCGAGCGTCAGTCCTGGCACAGTTTCATTCCGTACACTGACCGTATCGACTACCTCGGCGGCGTGATGAACAACCTGCCGTATGTGCTCTCGGTCGAGAAGCTGGCCGGCATCAAGGTGCCTGAGAAGGTCGACGTCATCCGCATCATGATGGCCGAGTTCTTCCGGATCACCAGCCACCTGCTGTTCCTGGGGACTTACATCCAGGACGTCGGCGCCATGACCCCGGTGTTCTTCACGTTCACCGACCGTCAGAAGGCGTACACGGTGATCGAAGCCATTACCGGCTTCCGTCTGCACCCGGCCTGGTACCGCATCGGTGGCGTCGCTCACGACCTGCCGCGCGGCTGGGAAAAACTGGTGAAAGACTTCATCGAGTGGATGCCAAAGCGTCTGGACGAATACCAGAAAGCAGCACTGGACAACAGCATCCTGCGTGGCCGGACCATCGGCGTCGCCGCCTACAACACCAAAGAAGCCCTGGAATGGGGCGTCACCGGTTCCGGCCTGCGTTCGACCGGTTGCGATTTCGACCTGCGTAAAGCTCGCCCGTACTCCGGTTACGAGAACTTCGAATTCGAAGTGCCGCTGGCCGCCAATGGCGATGCCTACGACCGTTGCATCGTGCGTGTCGAAGAAATGCGCCAAAGCCTGAAGATCATCGAGCAGTGCATGCGCAACATGCCGGAAGGCCCGTACAAGGCGGATCACCCGCTGACCACGCCGCCACCGAAAGAGCGCACCCTGCAGCACATCGAGACCCTGATCACGCACTTCCTGCAAGTTTCGTGGGGTCCGGTCATGCCGGCCAACGAATCCTTCCAGATGATCGAAGCGACCAAGGGCATCAACAGTTATTACCTGACGAGCGATGGCGGCACCATGAGCTACCGCACCCGGATTCGCACCCCAAGCTTCCCGCACCTGCAGCAGATCCCTTCGGTGATCAAAGGCAGCATGGTCGCGGACTTGATCGCGTACCTGGGTAGTATCGATTTCGTTATGGCCGACGTGGACCGCTAAGCATGAACAGCACGCTTATCCAGACAGACCGTTTCGCCCTGAGCGAAACCGAGCGCTCGGCCATCGAGCACGAGCTGCATCACTACGAAGACCCGCGCGCGGCGTCGATCGAAGCCCTGAAGATCGTCCAGAAGGAACGTGGCTGGGTGCCTGACGGCGCGCTCTACGCCATCGGCGAAATTCTTGGCATCCCGGCCAGCGACGTGGAAGGCGTGGCGACGTTCTATAGCCAGATCTTCCGTCAGCCGGTCGGCCGTCACATCATTCGCGTCTGCGACAGCATGGTCTGCTACATCGGCGGCCATGAATCCGTTGTCAGCGAAATCCAGAGCAATCTGGGCATCGGGCTGGGTCAGACCACCGCCGACGGTCGTTTCACCCTGCTGCCGGTCTGCTGCCTCGGCAACTGCGACAAGGCGCCGGCGTTGATGATCGACGACGACACTTTCGGTGATGTGCAGCCTGCCGGCGTTGCCAAATTGCTCGAGGGCTACGTATGACCCTGACTTCCTTCGGTCCAGCCAACCGCATCAAGCGTTCGGCCGAGACTCACCCGCTCACCTGGCGTCTGCGTGACGACGGCGAAGCTGTCTGGCTCGACGAGTACCAGGCCAAGAACGGTTACGCGGCTGCGCGCAAGGCTTTCGCCGACATGGCTCAGGACGACATCGTCCAGACCGTGAAAGACTCCGGTCTTAAAGGTCGCGGCGGTGCAGGCTTCCCCACGGGTGTTAAGTGGGGCCTGATGCCCAAAGACGAATCCATCAACATCCGCTATCTGCTGTGCAACGCGGACGAGATGGAACCGAACACCTGGAAAGACCGCATGTTGATGGAGCAACTGCCCCATCTGCTGATCGAAGGCATGCTGATCAGTGCTCGCGCGCTGAAAACCTACCGTGGCTACATCTTCTTGCGTGGCGAATACACCACCGCCGCCAAGCACCTGAACCGTGCAGTGGAAGAAGCCAAGGCAGCGGGCCTTTTGGGTAAAAACATTCTGGGCAGCGGCTTCGATTTCGAGCTGTTCGTCCACACCGGCGCCGGGCGTTACATCTGCGGTGAAGAAACCGCACTGATCAACTCCCTCGAAGGCCGCCGCGCCAACCCGCGCTCCAAGCCGCCCTTCCCTGCGGCCGTTGGCGTGTGGGGCAAGCCGACCTGCGTGAACAACGTTGAAACCCTGTGCAACGTGCCGGCGATCATTGCCGACGGCGTGGACTGGTACAAATCGTTGGCCCGCGAAGGCAGTGAAGACATGGGCACCAAGCTCATGGGCTTCTCCGGCAAGGTCAAGAACCCGGGCCTGTGGGAATTGCCGTTCGGCGTCACCGGTCGCGAGTTGTTCGAAGACTACGCCGGCGGCATGCGCGACGGTTACAAGCTCAAGTGCTGGCAGCCAGGTGGCGCCGGTACCGGTTTCCTGTTGCCGGAACACCTGGACGCACAAATGTACGCCGGCGGCATCGCCAAAGTGGGCACCCGTATGGGTACCGGCCTGGCCATGGCGGTGGACGACAGCGTCAACATGGTTTCCCTGCTGCGCAATATGGAAGAGTTCTTCTCCCGCGAATCCTGCGGCTTCTGCACCCCGTGCCGTGACGGTTTGCCATGGAGCGTCAAGCTGCTGCGCGCCATCGAGAACGGTGAAGGGCAAGCCGGCGATATCGAGACCCTGCTGGGTCTGGTCGGTTTCCTCGGCCCAGGCAAGACCTTCTGTGCTCACGCACCGGGCGCCGTGGAGCCGTTGGGCAGTGCAATCAAATACTTCCGCCATGAGTTCGAAGCCGGCATCGCGCCTACCAGCGCCGTCGTCCCGCCTCTGGCAAGGCCGATCGTAGTCGGCGCGTAAACGCTTAAAAAAGCGAAGGGTCCGTGCCCTTCGCTTTGTCGTGTGATGACGCCGCAAGCGGCTGTGTTGATTCACGCGAATAACAAGATTCCATTAGCCACGCCCGCTGACACCGGGCCAACGAAGAACTTTGAACCATGGCCACTATCCACGTAGACGGCAAAGAGCTCGAAGTCGATGGGGCAGACAACCTGTTACAGGCATGTCTGTCGCTAGGCCTCGATATCCCTTATTTCTGCTGGCACCCAGCCCTAGGCAGCATTGGCGCTTGCCGCCAGTGCGCGGTCAAGCAGTACACCGACGAAAACGACAAGCGTGGTCGGATCGTCATGTCCTGCATGACCCCCGCCACCGACGGCAGCTGGATCTCCATCGACGACGAAGAAGCGAAAGTGTTTCGCGCCAGCGTCGTTGAATGGCTGATGACCAACCACCCTCACGACTGCCCGGTCTGTGAAGAAGGCGGTCACTGCCACCTGCAAGACATGACGGTGATGACCGGCCACAACGAGCGCCGTTATCGCTTCACCAAGCGTACCCACCAGAACCAGGATCTCGGCCCGTTCATCGGTCACGAAATGAACCGCTGCATCGCCTGCTACCGCTGCGTGCGCTTCTATAAGGACTACGCCGGCGGCACCGACCTCGGCGTATTCGGCGCCCACGACAACGTGTACTTCGGTCGCGTTGAAGACGGCACCCTGGAAAGCGAGTTCTCCGGCAACCTCACCGAGGTCTGCCCGACCGGTGTGTTCACCGACAAGACTCACTCCGAGCGCTACAACCGCAAGTGGGACATGCAGTTCTCGCCGAGCATCTGCCATGGCTGCTCCAGCGGTTGCAACATCTCCCCGGGTGAACGCTACGGTGAACTGCGTCGCATCGAAAACCGTTTCAACGGTTCGGTGAACCAGTACTTCCTGTGCGACCGTGGCCGTTTCGGCTATGGCTACGTCAACCGCAAGGATCGCCCGCGTCAGGCATTGCTGGCCAACGGCGCCAAGCTGACCCTCGACGAAGCGCTGGATAAAGCCGCCGACCTGCTGCGCGGTCGCAACATCGTCGGTATCGGTTCGCCACGTGCCAGCCTCGAAAGCAACTACGCGTTGCGCGAACTGGTCGGCGCCGAGCACTTCTACTCCGGTATCGAAGCCGCTGAGCTGGAACGCATTCGTCTGGTCATGCAGGTGCTCAAAGACAGCCCGCTGCCGATCCCGAACATGCGCGACATCGAAGACCACGACGCGATCTTCGTCCTCGGCGAAGACCTGACCCAGACCGCTGCGCGTATGGCCCTGTCCCTGCGTCAATCGGTCAAAGGCAAAGCCGAAGACATGGCCGACGCCATGCGCGTTCAGCCTTGGCTCGACGCCGCCGTGAAGAACATCGGTCAGAACGCTCTGAACCCGCTGTTCATCGCCAGCCTGGCTGAAACCAAGCTCGACGACATCGCTGAAGAATGCGTTCACGCCGCGCCAGACGACCTGGCCCGCATCGGTTTCGCCGTGGCTCACGCCCTCGACGCCAGCGCGCCTGCCGTTGAAGGTCTGGACGCTGAAGCCCTCGAGCTGGCCAAGCGCATTGCCGACGCCCTGCTCGCCGCCAAGCGTCCGCTGATCATTGCCGGTACCTCGTTGGGTTCCAAGGCGCTGATCGAAGCCGCGGCAAACATCGCCAAGGCCCTGAAGCTGCGCGAGAAGAACGGCTCCATTAGCCTGATCGTGCCAGAGGCCAACAGCCTCGGCCTGGCCATGCTCGGTGGCGACTCGGTCGATGCCGCGCTGCAAGCGGTGATCGACGGCAAAGCCGACGCTATCGTCGTGCTGGAAAACGATCTGTACACCCGTACTGACAAAGCCAAGGTCGATGCTGCCCTGAACGCCGCGAAAGTGGTGATCGTGGCGGACCATCAGAAGACCGCCACCAGCGATCGCGCGCACCTGGTTCTGCCAGCCGCCAGCTTCGCTGAAGGCGACGGTACGCTGGTCAGCCAGGAAGGTCGCGCCCAGCGCTTCTTCCAGGTCTTCGACCCGACTTACCTCGACGCAAGCATCATGGTTCACGAAGGCTGGCGCTGGCTGCATGCCCTGCGTGCCACCCTGTTGAACCAGCCGATCGACTGGACCCAACTGGACCACGTCACCGCTGCCTGCGCCGCCAGCACTCCGCAACTGGCCGGCATTGTCAGCGCCGCACCGTCCGCCGCGTTCCGCATCAAAGGCCTGAAACTGGCTCGCGAACCGCTGCGTTACTCCGGTCGTACCGCCATGCGCGCCGACATCAGCGTGCACGAACCGCGTACTTCCCAGGACAACGACACCGCGTTCTCGTTCTCCATGGAAGGTTACTCGGGCTCGGTCGAACCGCGTCAGCAAGTGCCATTCGCCTGGTCTCCGGGCTGGAACTCGCCGCAAGCCTGGAACAAGTTCCAGGACGAAGTCGGTGGTCACATCCGCGCTGGCGACCCGGGCACCCGCCTGATCGAAAGCGCCGGTGACTCGCTGAACTGGTTCGCCAGTGTTCCTCGCGCGTTCAACCCGGCTCCGGGCACCTGGCAGGTTGTGCCGTTCTTCCACCTGTTCGGCAGCGAAGAGAACTCTTCCAAAGCCGCACCGGTTCAGGAACGCATTCCGGCCGCTTACGTGTCGCTGGCCAAATCCGAAGCCGACCGTCTGGGTGTCAATGACGGCGCCCTGCTGAGCTTGAGCGTTGCGGGCCAGACCCTGCGTCTGCCGCTGCGCATCAACGAAGAGCTGGGTGCCGGTCTGGTCGCATTGCCGGCAGGTATCGCCGGCATTCCGCCAGCGATCTTTGGCAAATCCGTTGACGGTCTGCAGGAGGCAGCTCAATGACCTGGTTCACGCCTGAAGTGATTGACGTGATCATCGCGGTCCTCAAGGCCATCGTGATTCTGCTTGCCGTGGTGGTTTGCGGCGCGCTGCTGAGCTGGGTCGAGCGTCGTCTGCTCGCCCTCTGGCAGGACCGTTACGGTCCGAACCGCGTCGGCCCGTTCGGCGCGTTCCAGATTGCGGCCGACATGATCAAGATGTTCTTCAAGGAAGACTGGACCCCGCCGTTCGCCGACAAGGTGATCTTCACCTTGGCACCAGTTGTGGCCATGAGCGCCTTGCTGATTGCCTTCGCGATCATCCCGATCACCCCGACCTGGGGTGTGGCGGACATCAACATCGGCATCCTGTTCTTCTTCGCCATGGCCGGTCTGTCGGTCTACGCGGTGCTGTTCGCCGGCTGGTCGAGTAACAACAAGTTCGCCCTGTTGGGCAGCTTGCGGGCCTCGGCGCAAACCGTGTCGTACGAAGTGTTCATGGGCCTGTCGCTGATGGGCATCGTGATCCAGGTTGGCTCGTTCAACATGCGCGACATCGTTGAATACCAGGCGCAGAACCTGTGGTTCGTCATTCCGCAGATCTTCGGTTTCCTGACCTTCTTCATCGCCGGCGTCGCCGTGACTCACCGTCACCCGTTCGACCAGCCGGAAGCGGAGCAGGAACTGGCCGACGGTTACCACATTGAATACGCCGGCATGAAATGGGGCATGTTCTTCGTCGGTGAGTACATCGGCATCGTGTTGATTTCGGCGCTGCTGGTGACGTTGTTCTTCGGGGGCTGGCACGGTCCGTTCGGCATTCTGCCGCAGATCCCGTTCATCTGGTTCGCACTGAAAACCGCGTTCTTCATCATGTTCTTCATCCTGCTGCGCGCCTCGATTCCGCGCCCACGGTATGACCAAGTGATGGATTTCAGCTGGAAGTTCTGCCTGCCGCTGACCCTCGTCAACATGCTGGTGACCGCTGCGATCGTGTTGCTCAACACGCCCGCCGTCGCGGCTCAGTGAGGATAGAGAATCATGAAGTACATATTTGACATCGTGCATGGCTTCTTCACCCAGCTTCGCAGCCTGGTGATGATCTTTGGCCACGCCTTCCGCAAGCGCGACACGCTGCAATACCCGGAAGAAGCCGTGTACCTGCCGCCGCGCTTCCGTGGCCGTATCGTGCTGACCCGCGACCCTGATGGCGAAGAGCGTTGTGTAGCCTGCAACTTGTGCGCCGTGGCGTGCCCGGTCGGTTGCATCTCGCTGCAGAAAGCTGAAACCGATGACGGTCGCTGGTACCCGGAGTTTTTCCGTATCAACTTCTCGCGCTGCATTTTCTGCGGCCTCTGCGAGGAAGCCTGCCCGACCACCGCGATCCAGCTGACACCGGATTTCGAGATGGCCGAGTTCAAACGTCAGGACCTGGTGTACGAGAAAGAAGATCTGTTGATCTCCGGCCCCGGCAAAAACCCTGATTACAACTTCTATCGTGTTGCAGGTATGGCGATTGCCGGTAAGCCGAAAGGCGCCGCGCAGAATGAAGCCGAACCGATCAACGTGAAGAGCTTGCTGCCTTAAGGAAGAAAGATGGAATTCGCTTTCTATTTCGCATCGGGTATCGCTGTTGTGTCCACGCTTCGCGTGATCACCAACACCAACCCTGTGCACGCCCTGCTCTACCTGATCATTTCGCTGATTGCCGTGGCGATGACGTTTTTCGCCCTCGGCGCGCCGTTCGCCGGCGTGCTGGAAGTGATCGCCTACGCTGGCGCCATCATGGTGCTGTTCGTGTTCGTGGTGATGATGCTGAACCTGGGCCCCGCCTCGGTTCAGCAAGAGCGCGTCTGGCTCAAGCCCGGCATCTGGCTCGGCCCGGTCGCACTCGGCACCCTGCTGCTGGTTGAACTGCTGTACGTGCTGTTCAGCCACTCCAGCGGTCAGGCCATCGGCCACACCTCCGTAGACGCCAAGGCCGTGGGCATCAGCCTGTTCGGTCCTTATCTGCTGGTGGTCGAACTCGCCTCGATGTTGCTGCTCGCCGCAGCCGTCACGGCGTTCCACTTGGGCCGCAACGAAGCCAAGGAGCAATGACGATGCCTGCTATCCCTATGGAGCATGGTCTGGCGGTCGCCGGCATCTTGTTCTGCCTCGGTCTGGTCGGCCTGATGGTCCGCCGCAACATTCTCTTCGTGCTGATGAGCCTGGAGGTCATGATGAATGCCTCCGCACTGGCCTTCATCGTTGCCGGTAGCCGCTGGGCGCAGCCGGATGGACAGATAATGTTCATCCTGGTGATCAGCCTGGCAGCCGCCGAGGCCAGTATTGGCCTGGCGATTCTGTTGCAGCTGTATCGCCGCTTCCACACTCTCGATATCGACGCTGCCAGCGAGATGCGCGGATGAATCTTCTCTATCTGACTTTCGTATTCCCTCTCATAGGTTTCCTGCTGCTGGCGTTTTCACGCGGTCGCTTCTCGGAAAACCTGTCGGCGCTGATTGGCGTCGGTTCCATCGGCTTGTCTGCCATCGTCACGGCTTATGTGATCTGGCAGTTCAACGTTGCGCCACCTGAAGGCGGTCACTACACCCAGGTGTTGTGGCAGTGGATGGCGGTGGAAGGCTTTACGCCTAACTTCGCGCTGTACCTGGATGGTCTGTCCCTGACCATGCTCGGTGTGGTGGTCGGCGTTGGCTTCCTGATCCACCTGTTCGCGTCCTGGTACATGCGCGGTGAAGCCGGTTACTCGCGCTTCTTCGCCTACACCAACCTGTTTATTGCCAGCATGTTGTTCCTGGTGCTGGGCGATAACCTGTTGTTCCTGTACTTCGGTTGGGAAGGCGTGGGCCTGTGCTCGTACCTGTTGATCGGTTTCTACTACAGCAACCGCAACAACGGTAACGCGGCACTGAAAGCCTTCATCGTCACCCGTATCGGCGACGTGTTCATGGCCATCGGCCTGTTCATCCTGTTCGCGCAATTGGGCACGCTGAACATCCAGGAACTGCTGGTTCTGGCGCCACAGAAATTCCAGGCTGGCGACTTCTGGATGGTCATGGCGACCCTGATGCTGCTGGGCGGCGCTGTCGGTAAATCCGCGCAACTGCCGCTGCAAACCTGGCTGGCGGACGCGATGGCCGGTCCTACTCCGGTTTCGGCACTGATCCACGCCGCAACCATGGTAACCGCCGGTGTCTACCTGATCGCCCGTACTCACGGTCTGTTTGCGCTGGCGCCGGATATCCTGCACCTGGTTGGCATTGTCGGCGGTGTGACCCTGGTACTCGCCGGTTTTGCCGCACTGGTTCAGACCGACATCAAACGTATCCTCGCCTACTCGACCATGAGCCAGATCGGCTACATGTTCCTGGCACTGGGCGTTGGCGCGTGGGATGGCGCGATCTTCCACCTGATGACCCACGCCTTCTTCAAGGCGCTGCTGTTCCTTGCGTCCGGTGCGGTGATCGTTGCCTGCCATCACGAGCAGAACATCTTCAAGATGGGCGGCCTGTGGAAAAAACTGCCACTGGCCTACGCCAGCTTCATCGTCGGCGGCGCGGCTCTGTCGGCCCTGCCACTGGTGACCGCAGGTTTCTACTCCAAAGACGAAATCCTTTGGGAAGCGTTCGCCAGCGGCAACCACGGTCTGCTTTACGCAGGTCTGGTCGGTGCGTTCATGACGTCGCTGTACACCTTCCGCCTGATCTTCATCGCGTTCCACGGTGAAGTGAAGACCGAAGCGCACGCCGGTCACGGCATCGCTCACTGGCTGCCACTGTCGGTGCTGATCGTGTTGTCCACCGCCATTGGCGCGATGATCGTTCCACCGCTGCACGGCGTGCTGCCGGAAAGCGTCGGCCATGCCGGCGGCGAAGCCAAGCACAGTCTGGAAATCGCATCGGGCGCCATCGCCCTGTCCGGTATCCTGCTGGCCGCGCTGCTGTTCCTCGGCAAGCGTCGTTTCGTCACTGCAATCGCCAACAGCGGCATCGGCCGCTTCCTTTCGGCCTGGTGGTTCGCTGCCTGGGGCTTCGACTGGATCTACGACAAACTGTTCGTCAAGCCATACCTTGCGATCAGCCACGCACTGCGCAGAGACCCGCTCGACCAGACCATCGGTCTGATCCCGCGTATGGCCAAAGGCGGCCACACCGCCCTGAGCCGTACCGAAACCGGTCAACTGCGTTGGTACGCGGCATCGATGGCAGCCGGCTCCGTGCTGGTCATCGGCGCCATCGTGCTGGTAGCGGTCTGATATGAACCTTGCGAACTTGCGAAAGGAATTGAGCCCGTCATGATTCTGCCTTGGCTAATCCTGATCCCCTTCATCGGCGGCCTGCTGTGCTGGATGGGTGAGCGCTTCGGCGCTACCCTCCCCCGCTGGATTGCGCTGTTGACCATGACCCTGGAACTCGCGCTCGGCCTCTGGCTGTGGGCCCACGGTAATTATTCATTTGCTCCGGCACCTGGCGCCGATCCGACCTGGGTGCTTGAGTTCAAGCACATCTGGATCGAGCGCTTCGGCATCAGCGTGCACCTGGCCCTCGACGGCCTGTCGCTGTTGATGATCCTGCTGACCGGTTTGCTGGGTATCCTCTCGGTACTCTGCTCGTGGAAAGAGATCCAGCGTCACGTTGGCTTCTTCCACTTGAACCTGATGTGGATCCTGGGCGGTGTCGTCGGCGTGTTCCTCGCCCTCGACCTGTTCATGTTCTTCTTCTTCTGGGAAATGATGCTGGTGCCGATGTACTTCCTCATCGCGCTCTGGGGTCACAGCTCTTCGGACGGCAAGAAAACCCGGATCTACGCGGCGACCAAGTTCTTCATCTTCACTCAGGCTTCCGGCCTGATCATGTTGGTGGCGATCCTGGGTCTGGTCCTGGTCAACTTCAACGACACCGGCGTGATTACCTTCAACTACGCCGACCTGTTGAAAACCAAGATGTCGCTGACCACCGAGTACATCCTGATGCTCGGCTTCTTCATCGCCTTCGCGGTGAAACTGCCGGTGGTGCCGTTCCACTCCTGGTTGCCTGACGCTCACGCCCAGGCACCGACCGCGGGTTCGGTCGACCTGGCCGGTATCTTGCTGAAAACGGCTGCTTACGGTCTGCTGCGTTTCGCCCTGCCGCTGTTCCCGAATGCCTCGGCCGAGTTCGCGCCGTTCGCCATGACCCTGGGTCTGATCGGGATCTTCTACGGTGCGTTCCTGGCCTTCGCCCAAACCGACATCAAGCGTCTGATCGCCTACTCCTCCGTTTCCCACATGGGTTTCGTGTTGATCGGCATCTACTCTGGCAGCCAACTGGCGCTGCAGGGCGCGGTGATGCAGATGCTGGCGCACGGCCTTTCGGCGGCGGCACTCTTTATCCTCAGTGGTCAACTGTACGAGCGCACTCACACCCGCGACATGCGTGAGATGGGTGGCCTGTGGTCGAAGATTGCTTACCTGCCGGCCGTCAGCCTGTTCTTCGCAGCTGCGTCCCTGGGCTTGCCGGCTACCGGTAACTTTGTGGGTGAGTTCCTGATCCTGATAGGCACGTTCCCGAGCGCTCCATTGATCACTATCCTCGCGACGTCCGGTCTGGTGTTCGGTTCGGTCTACTCGCTGATCATGATCCACCGTGCCTACTTCGGCCCGTCCAAATCGGACGCGGTGCTGCATGGCATGGATGGTCGCGAACTGATCATGGTGGTCGGTCTGGCAGCGTTGCTGATTTTCATCGGCGTGTACCCGCAACCGTTCCTCGATACCTCTGCCGCGACGATGCATGGCGTGCAGCAATGGCTCGGCACCGCCTTCACTCAACTCGCTTCGGCCCGGTAAGAGCGCTATGGAATTCACGACTCAACACTTTATCGCGCTTGCGCCGTTGTTGATCACCAGCGCCACGATCATCGTGGTGATGCTGGCAATCGCCTGGCGCCGCAACCACTCGCAGACCTTCCTGATTTCCGTGGCGGGTCTGAACCTGGCGTTGCTGTCGATCCTGCCAGCCCTGAAAGTCGCGCCTCTGGCCGTGACTCCACTGCTGCAAATCGACACCTTCGCTTGCTTGTACATGGCGCTGATCCTGGTCGCCACCCTCGCTTGTGTGACCCTCGCCCACGCCTACCTCGGCGATGGCGGCTCGGGTTACCCGGGCAACCGTGAAGAACTTTACCTGCTGATCCTGATGGCCGCCGCCGGTGGCCTGGTACTGGTCAGCGCGCAGCACCTGGCCGGGTTGTTCATCGGTCTGGAACTGCTCTCGGTACCGGTCTACGGTCTGGTGGCTTATGCCTTCTTCAACAAGCGTTCGCTGGAAGCCGGTATCAAGTACATGGTGCTGTCGGCCGCCGGTTCCGCGTTCCTGTTGTTCGGCATGGCCCTGCTTTATGCCGACTCCGGCAGCCTGAGCTTCGTCGGCATCGGCCAGGCCCTCGCGGCCACCGGCCTGCCAAGCTCGCTGGCGCAACTGGGCCTGGGCATGATGCTGATCGGTCTGGCGTTCAAGCTGTCGCTGGTACCGTTCCACCTCTGGACCCCGGACGTTTACGAAGGTGCTCCGGCACCGGTGGCCGCGTTCCTGGCCACCGCTTCGAAAGTCGCTGTGTTCGCAGTGATGGTGCGTCTGTTCCAGATCTCGCCCGCGGCGAGCAGCGGTGTACTGAGCGACGTGCTGACCATCATTGCCATCGCGTCGATCCTGTTCGGTAACCTGCTGGCACTGACCCAGAGCAACCTCAAGCGTCTGCTGGGCTACTCGTCCATCGCTCACTTCGGTTACCTGCTGATCGCCCTGGTGGCGAGCAAGGGTCTGGCCGTGGAAGCCATCGGCGTGTACCTGGTCACCTACGTGATCACCAGCCTCGGCGCGTTCGGCGTAATCACCCTGATGTCCTCGCCGTACAACGGCCGTGACGCGGATGCCCTGTACGAATACCGCGGCCTGTTCTGGCGCCGTCCGTACCTGACCGCCGTACTGACCGTGATGATGCTGTCCCTGGCCGGTATCCCGCTGACCGCAGGCTTCATCGGCAAGTTCTACATCATCGCTACCGGCGTCGAGTCGCACCAATGGTGGCTTGTCGGTTCCCTGGTACTAGGCAGCGCCATCGGCGTCTTCTACTACCTGCGTGTGATGGTCACCCTGTACCTGATCGAACCGAACCTGCGTCGCCATGATGCGCAACTGCACTGGGAACAACGTGCAGGTGGCGTGATGCTGCTGGCCATCGCTGCACTGGCGTTCTTCCTCGGTCTGTATCCGCAGCCGTTGCTGGTCCTGGTTCAGCAGGCGGGGTTGGCAGGTTGATCGCTTAAGCGACACTCGGTAGAAAACAGAAACGGCACCTTCGGGTGCCGTTTTTGCGTTTGTGGGTTCGAGCGCAGATTCGGCGGTAAAAAGTCGCTGACTCAACACGCCGTTTTGTTAGAAACGTCTTTGTGCGTTATAGGCAAAGTCGTTGCGCACAGCACCCAATGGATCACAAATCTCAGTCATCACGATTTAACCCCTCCATGCAGCTGAAATTTCCGACAAATGCGTACGCCAAAATCGTTGGGCGAGTATGTTTTGAAATACAGCCCTATTCAGCGCCCACCCATTAATCACGAAAAAATCGTCAACCCGACAAATGATGTGTACGTATTTCATCCCCCCTTGAAAAATGGCACTGAAACTTTCTGTCATTTTTGACCAAACCAACACCTGACTTATACATTTGCTCCGTGCTCGATACGGCACATCCAATTTCTAATAAAAGGAGTTTAATCATGGGTTACATGAGTAGCTGGAACGCCAATAACGTTGTCGATCTTGAACAACAGGAAGCTCCAACGGCAGAGCAAATCGAAGAACTGCAACTGACTGAGGCCGAGCAGGCCGAACTGGAAGCTGTATAAAAAAACGGGGGGGCCACGGCCCCCCCGTTTCTCGAGGGAACGGACAATGGACAGGTTCACAATTGCTGAACGAGAACTCAACCTGGAGCAGGCCGAGCAGAGGATTCATGCCGAACTGGATGGCCTGGGACTCAGCATCGGCACCCGCACACTTGGCCGGCAAATCGTCGCGGTCCATGTTTCTGTCAGCACCACCGATCCACACCGTACCGCCAGAGGATCGGGTAAAGGTTACCTGCAACACGCCCGTGTCGGTGCGCTTTATGAAACCCTGGAGCATTATTTAAGTGACCGGTTCAATACTTCCGATATTCACTATGTAGCCCCGCGGTATTTTTCCAATACGCCACTATTTGCCGACGATACTGTCCTTGCACATATCGTCGAACAACCCAATGCCTTAACAGGCTGCCGAACGTATACGAGCGCTCTAAATCACACTTCATTTTTTTATCCGATCGCTCTGAGCACTCCCGGATATTCACGGCAGACGCTGGAACAAGACACAACGAACTATGGCGCACTGCAGCGTTATGCCAGCAATAGTGGAACGGCTATTGGCGCAAGTTATAACGAGGCGGTCTTGCATGCGGCCAATGAATGCATAGAGCGTGATGCACTTTCGTTGTTTCTACTGAAACACTTTTACTACGAAGTCCACCCTCCCTTGCGCCGCATCGCGCGTATGTCCCCTCAAGACGCTCTGGGTCGGCTATGGCTGGACGCCGAAACGGAGATCGGCGCCGAGATTATCCTTGTCGACATCAGCACTGAATTTCTTGCGCGAACCTTTCTGGCCTTTTCAACCGCACCTTGCGCCCAGCCACGAGTCTTCGGCACCGGTTGCTCGATCAGTGCCCGGCATGGTGCCTGGCGAGCGCTAACCGAACTGGTGCAGTTGCATCACTCGGCCTCGGAGCCCGAACTGAGAGACTATCTGAGTAACGCACAACGCCATCTGACTAAATTCCCTCGCCTTTTGCGCTGCCTGCGATTCGATCTGTATCCACTGTTGAACCTGTGCGAACAGCAAACGGTGATGTTGCCCGCGGCCCCCGATGAGCCGCCATTGGCCGAGCAGATCGGTCTTCTGGCCGAGGACCTGCACCGGCATGGGCGCACGCTGGGCATTGCACAGCTTCATCAGACCGAACTCGGAACCACGCTAGTCAATGTCGTCATTCCGGGGCTGGAGCGTTTTTTCGTTGTTTCCAGCGGCAATGTGGTGATCCCGCAGGCGCGGGGGCGGCGACTGGAAAACAGGCATGGAGTGCCGGCATGAACCCTCGATTCGATACGAGCGACCCCCTTCGAGAACAACGGCTGGCTGATACCTTCGCCCATTCCTTTGCATCCCCGGCCGAACTCAATCGCTACATCGAGCCTTTGGGGCCAGGACTTCACCATCTCTTCGTTTTGCGTATTAATGACCGCGACTGGGTAGGCCGAAAAGTCCTGCAACATACTGAGGCTGACGGCTGGCACATCAACAGCCTGCTTAGGCCCTGGATGTTGCTCGGCCCGCTGGCTCAACTGCATTGGGGTAATGAAGGTGCAGTGATCTCTTTTCGAGGGGTGACCCCGCAAGAAAAGGAAACGGCTTTCCACATCGCGCAGACTCAGCCAGACAGCGAAGTCTATTTCCCGTTTCCTGCCACTGACGGCACAGGGCAGGAGTTTGTATGCCCGCTCGAATACTGGCAGTGCACTGAGTCGCTCGTCACCCAGCTGGATGCCGACGAAAGTCACTTTCGCCAGCATTGTGCAGCCTTACTCAAAACGATATCGAGCGCCGGCACAGTGATTCATGACCCCGCGTGTTCGACTGGCGAGTTCATCGCCCACCTGGCCCGCGAGCTCCCGGAATGCCGGTGCATGGGCTCTGATCGGTCGGTTTCGATGATCGAACACGCAAAAATTCGTCATGGCACCTCATCCGTCGAGTTTTACCTGGCCGATGCCCGCAACGTCGCCTCAACCGGCGTTAAATGTGATGTTCTGATACTGCGTTTCCTCAATGCCGAAGTGATGACTCGCACCGACGCGCAGCAAACATTGCTCGATATGGCGTCGTGTGTGAACCCGGGTGGCACCCTTATCATTTTCGGCCATACGCCAGTATTGATCGCTGTTCCCTACATGGCCCAGGCATTGAAACTGGAGCTGGTTTCCAGCGTAGCGGCCCGCCCTGGGCACAAGGAATTGTTTCAGTTCTATCGGCTGAGGGTTCCCCTCTGATGGCTGCCTTCCTGAACAAAGGCTACTACCCAACCGGTGACGGCCACCATCTCTACTGGGAGCGGCACGGTACACCGGGCAGCGAACCCATATTTTTCCTGCATGGCGGGCCGGGTGGTCGCAGCACTCCCCAGCACCTTGCGTTCTTTGATCTGCGATGTTTCGACATCATTGTGTTCGACCAGCGTGGCTGCGGTCGCTCCCGTCCTCTCGGAGAGCTCCAGCACAACAATACCGGGCTATCCGTTGAAGACATCGATGCCCTGCGTCGACATTTTGGTTTTGAAAAAGTCAGCTTGCTGGGCGTTTCATGGGGAAGCTGGCTGGCCATTCAATACCAGCAGCGCTATCCCGACGTCATTCTTAAAACCACATTGGTCTCGGTGTTCATACCGTTTGCCGCGAATGTAAGCGCCTACGATAAAACCTTGAGCGAGGGTTTATCTGAAATAACCAATGGCTCCCACGGCGCCAGTGCGCGGGTTATCTACCAGATACTGAGCAAGGGTTGCGAGGTGCAACAACGTCAGGCAGCCATCCACTGGTTGCAGGCCATTTTGCAATTGAACGGGCAATCGATGCGCCTGTGCGCACTCGAAGACTTTGTCAATGAAGAAGCCGTGCGCGCCATCCGGCTGGAGTTGCATTACCACATCAATCACTACTTCTTCACACGGGCGGACGAAAGTCTCTCGGTCGACGCCAATACCGTGGTGATACAAGGCATCAGAGACACCTTCGGCATGTCCAGCGTACGTTGGCTTCGCCAGCGCCAGAACATCCGTTGTCGTCTGCTCCACGCCGGACACAACGCCTTCGAACTCCCGATACTGAAAACCGTGCAGCAGTCACTGAAACGTGAGTGACCGTTAACAAAAACGGCACCCGAAAGTGCCGTTCAACACTGCAGAGAGCCTGTTACTTACGCGCCGCCTCCCACGATTTCAGCAGTTCGGCATAGCTTACGGTTTCACCTTTAGGCTTCTCGTTCGCCAGTTTCGGCTTCGGTGCACCCGGTTGGTCCAACCAGTACTGCGCGTCGCGCTCGGGGTTCATTTTCGGTGCGCAGGTGGCTTGCGCTTTCGAGCGTTCCAGACGGGTCATGATCGCATCCTGATCCTTGGCCAAACCATCCAGCGCTTGTTGCGGGGTTTTCTCGCCGCTGGCGGCTTCGGCGATGTGGCTCCACCACAGTTGCGCCAAACGCGGATAGTCCGGCACGTTGGTCCCGGTCGGGGTCCACTGCACACGGGCCGGGCTGCGATAGAACTCGACCAGACCACCGAGTTTCGGTGCCAGGTCGGTCATGGCTTGCGAGTTGATGTCCGACTCGCGGATCGGCGTCAGGCCGACGATGGTTTTCTTCAGGGATACGGTTTTCGAGGTCACGAACTGCGCGTACAGCCAGGCCGCCAGTTTTTGCTTCTCAGGCGTGGACTTCATGAAAGTCCAGGAACCCACGTCCTGATACCCGAGTTTCATGCCCTCCTCCCAGTACGGCCCGCGCGGCGACGGTGCCATGCGCCATTTCGGCGTGCCGTCGGCATTCATCACCGGCAAGCCCGGTTTGGTCATGTCGGCGGTAAACGCGGTGTACCAGAAGATCTGCTGCGCGATGTTGCCCTGGGACGGCACCGGACCGGATTCGGAGAAGGTCATGCCCGCCGCTTCCGGTGGCGCATATTTCTTCAGCCAGTCGACGTATTTGGTGGTTGCATAGACCGCCGCCGGGCCGTTGGTGTCGCCGCCGCGGGTCACGCTGGAACCGACCGGATGGCAGTCCTCGACGCGGATGCCCCACTCGTCCACCGGCAAGCCGTTGGGAATGCCCTTGTCGCCAGCGCCAGCCATGGAGAACCAGGCATCGGTAAAGCGCCAGCCCAGGGACGGGTCTTTCTTGCCGTAGTCCATGTGCCCATAGATACGCTTGCCATCGATTTCCTTGACGTCTTCGCTGAAGAATTTGGCGATGTCTTCATAGGCCGACCAGTTCACCGGGACGCCCAATTCGTAGCCGTACTTTTCCTTGAACTTGGCCTTCAACTCTGGCCGTTCGAACCAGTCGGCGCGGAACCAGTAGAGGTTGGCGAACTGCTGGTCAGGCAGCTGATAGATCTTGCCGTCCGGCGCGGTGGTGAACGAGATACCGATGAAGTCTTTGATGTCCAGGGTCGGCGAGGTGTAGGCCTTGCCTTCGTTGGCCATCAGGTCGGTGATCGATTCGGTTTTGCCGTAGCGAAAGTGCGTGCCGATCAGGTCCGAGTCGTTGACCCAGCCGTCATAGATGTTCTTGTCCGATTGCATCTGGGTCTGCAGCTTTTCCACCACGTCGCCTTCTTGCAGCAAGTCGTGGGTCAGCTTGATCCCGGTGATCTCGGTAAAGGCTTTGGCCAGCGTTTTGGATTCATATTCGTGGGTCGCGATGGTTTCCGAAACCACCTTGATGCTCATCCCGCGAAACGGTTCGGACGCCTTGATGAACCACTTCAACTCCGCGAGCTGCTGCTCTGGGGTGAGGGTGGACGGTGTGAATTCGCTGCCAATCCATTTCTTCGCGGCGTCTTCATAGGCATCGGCCCAGGCCGCAGCGCTCAACCCGCTGAGTGCCAGCATGGCTGCCAATGAAACGCTATGTCGCAGCTTATTGTTTTTGTCGAACATAGAGACCTCCTTTTAGGGTTTCGGAGCAACTTTGCCGAGCGATTCGACTAGCCCCAACGCATCACAGCCAACAGCCACACCAGGGACAACGCGAACGCAACCCAGATGCTCCAGTCGGTGACGCCGATTACCAGCAAATGCAGGTAGGCGCTGCCGAGAAGACCTATAAACAACCGATCGCCACGGGTGGTGGCAATCGGCAACAAACCACGCCGAAGAATGCTCGGCGAACGCAGTTCCCAGGTCGTCATGCCCACCAGGATCAAGGCAATGACGCTGAAGAACGCCGCCGTAGGGCCGGTCCAACTCATCCATTCCATCATCAGCTCCTCAGACCCGGCCCAGGGCAAAGCCCTTGGCCACGTGGTTGCGAACAAACCAGATCACCAGCATGCCCGGCAGGATGGTCAACACCCCCGCCGCCGCCAGCACGCCCCAGTCGATACCGGACGCCGAGACCGTGCGCGTCATCACCGCCGCAATCGGTTTGGCGTTGACCGACGTCAGCGTTCGCGCCAGCAGCAGTTCGACCCAGGAAAACATGAAGCAGAAAAACGCCGTCACACCGATCCCGGAGCCAATCAGCGGAACGAAAATCTTCACGAAGAACTTGGGAAAACTGTAGCCGTCGATGTAGGCGGTTTCGTCGATCTCCTTCGGCACGCCGGACATGAAGCCCTCAAGAATCCACACCGCCAACGGCACGTTAAACAGGCAATGAGCCAACGCGACGGCGATGTGCGTATCGAACAAACCGATCGAGGAATACAGCTGGAAGAACGGCAGCAAAAACACCGCCGGTGGTGCCATGCGGTTGGTCAGGAGCCAGAAAAACAGGTGCTTGTCACCGAGGAACCGATAGCGCGAGAACGCATACGCCGCCGGCAATGCCACGCTCAGCGAAATCACCGTGTTCAGGCTCACGTAGTACAGCGAGTTGAGGTAACCGGTGTACCAGGCCGGATCGGTGAAGATCACCTTGTAGTTGGCGAAGGTAAAATCCTGCGGAAACAACGTCAGGCCGCTGAGGATTTCGGTGTTGCTCTTGAAGGACATGTTCAGCAGCCAGTAGATCGGCACCAGCAGGAACAGGATGTAGATCACCAGCGGAATAAGCTTTCTCTTGCTCATGGCAGACCTCAGCGGTTGGCGTCAGAGTGAGTCATGGCCGTATAGAACAGCCAGGACACCAACAAGATGATCAGGAAGTACACCAGTGAGAAAGCCGCTGCCGGGCCGAGGTCGAACTGCCCGATCGCCATTTGCGTCAGGGTCTGGCTCAAGAACGTCGTGGCATTCCCCGGACCGCCACCGGTCAGCACAAACGGCTCGGTGTAGATCATGAAACTGTCCATGAACCGCAACATCACCGCGATCAACAGCACGCTCTTGAGCTTGGGCAACTGGATGTGTCGGAAAACCGCCCAGGCCGATGCCCGATCAATCCGCGCCGCCTGGTAGTACACGTCCGGAATCGCCCGCAGCCCCGAGAAACACAACAGCGCCACCAACGACGTCCAGTGCCAGACGTCCATCACCAGCACCGTGACCCAAGCGTCCATGGTGTTGGCCGCGTAGTTGTAGTTCAGGCCCATGGCCTTGAGGCTGGCGCCGAGCAATCCAATGTCCGCCCGACCGAAGATCTGCCAGATGGTGCCGACCACGTTCCACGGAATCAGCAACGGAATCGCCAGAATGATCAGCACCAGCGACGACCAACGACCCTTGGTCGGCATGGTCAGGGCGATGGCGATGCCCAGCGGGATTTCGATCAGCAGCACACAGCCGGAGTAGATGAACTGGCGCAGTAAAGAGTCATGCAGGCGCGGATCGAGCAGCACTTGCTTGTACCAGTCGGCGCCGACGAAGTAGCGGCTGGACTGGTCGAAGATGTCCTGCACCGAGTAGTTGACCACCGTCATCATCGGGATCACCGCACTGAACGCCACCAGCAAAAACACCGGCAACACCAGCCACCAGGCCTTGTTGTTCTGCACCTTGTTCATGGCTACGTCTCCAGGAGATATTCGTCGGCATACACCATCAACCATTGAGCCGGGAAGCTGATGTAGGCGGTTCCCTCAGGCACTGGCTTGTCTTCGGCCAGGCGCACTTTCAAAGGGGCGCCGTCGAGGTTCAGGGTCATGATCTTGTAGGTGCCAAGGTCTTCGACGTGTACGACCGGTGCCTGCATCGCCTCATCAAACGGCTCGTCCCACACGTGCACGAACTCTGGACGGATGCCGACCTTCAGGGTTTTCCACTCGGACTCGGCGATGCGTTTCTGTTGAGCATCGGAAAGTGGCAAATGAGTCGAGGCGAAACCGACACCGCCTGGCTGCGGCTGAACCTCGATCAGATTCATCCCCGGACTACCGATGAAATAGCCGACAAAGGTGTGGCTCGGCCGCTCGAACAGTTCTCTCGGCGTACCGAATTGCACAATCTGCCCGCCGTACATCACCGCGATCTTGTCGGCGAAGGTCGAGGCTTCAAGCTGATCGTGGGTGACGTAGACCATGGTAATGTTGAACTGCTCGTGGATCTGCTTGAGCTTGCGCCTCAGCTTCCACTTCAGGTGCGGGTCGATCACGGTCAGCGGCTCATCGAACAGGATCGCCGACACGTCATCGCGCACCAGCCCACGGCCCATGGAGACTTTCTGTTTTTCATCGGCGGTAAGGTTGCGCGCCTTCTTGCTCAGCAGCGTCTGGAGGTCGAGAACTTCGGCGATTTCCTGCACCTTGCTGTGAATTTTTGCTTCTGCCATGCCCTGATTACGCAATGGGAAGGCCAAGTTGTCGAACACCGTCATGGTGTCGTAGACCACCGGAAACTGGAAAACCTGAGCGATGTTGCGCTTCTCGGGGGTCAGGTCGTTGACCACTTTGCTGTCGAACAGCACCTGGCCCTGAGACGGACTGAGCAGCCCCGAAATGATGTTGAGCAAGGTCGACTTGCCGCAGCCCGAAGGCCCGAGCAGCGCATAAGCACCGCCCTGCTCCCAGACGTGGTCCATCTCACGAATCGCATAATCCTCGGGGCCAGTCGGCGTGCGGGTGTAACTGTGGGCGAGGTGCTGCAAACGAATTTCGGCCATCAGGCAACCCTCGCGATACGTCGACCGGGCGCCTGGACCAGCCGCCCCTGCGTATCGAATACAAACAGTTTATGGGTCGGGATATAGATGCGAATCGGCGCATCGACGTCGTATTCGTGAACGCCGGGCAAGTGCAGCACCAACAGGAAATGCTCGTTGCGCACGTGCAGGAAGGTTTCCGAACCGCTGATCTCGGCCACCTCGACGGTCACCGCCAACTCCAGGTCATCGTCGTTGCTCGGCACCAGCGAAATATGGCTGGGCCGTACGCCAAAGCGGAACTCGCCCTCGCCCACCGGCCGCAAATCGACGTTGAGCGGGAAGTGCACGAAATTGGCGAAGCTGACTTCGTTGCCGGCGATACGTCCCGGCATCAGATTGATCGGCGGCTCGGAGAACAGCTCTGCCGCCAGCACGGTTTGCGGCTGGTGATACACCTCGGAAGACTTGCCACTCTGGATCACCCGGCCTTCGTGAAGAATGGTGGTGGTGCCGCCCAGCGCCAACGCTTCGTTGGGTTCGGTGGTGGCATAGATGGCGATGGTGTGGTGGGCCTTGAACAGCTCGCGCATTTCCTGGCGCAGTTCTTCGCGCAGTTTGTAGTCGAGGTTCACCAGCGGTTCGTCGAACAGGATCAGCTCGGCATCCTTGACCAGCGCCCGGGCCATGGCCGTGCGCTGTTGCTGACCACCGGAGAGTTCGAGGGGGTGGCGCTGGAGAAATTTCTCGATGCGCAACATCTTGGCGGTTTCAAGCACTTTGCTCTGGATCAGCTCATTGGAAACACCGCCCTGGCGCAAGGGCGAGGCGATGTTCTCGAACACCGTCATGGTCGGGTAGTTGATGAATTGCTGATAGACCATCGACACATTGCGCAAACGCACCGGGCGTTGGGTAACGTCGACGCCGTTCATCAGGATGCGGCCTCTGTCGGGCTTGTCCAGACCGGCCATCAGGCGCATGAGACTGGTTTTGCCGGACAGCGTGCGCCCGAGCAAAACGTTGAAGGATCCGGCTTCGAAACTAAGGCACGCATCATCGATCCAGGTCTGGCCCTCGACGGTACGGCTGACGTGCTCCAGGGTTAATGACATGGCTCGGCCTTTTTATTAT
Organism: Pseudomonas sp. ACM7; assembly: GCF_004136015.1. NCBI lineage: Bacteria > Pseudomonadati > Pseudomonadota > Gammaproteobacteria > Pseudomonadales > Pseudomonadaceae > Pseudomonas > Pseudomonas sp. ACM7. Next base: position 367,630 of record NZ_CP024866.1, read on the forward strand.
TGGAGTCAAGCGACCAGAGCTACAGAGCGACATTCGTGCCAGAAATTGCAAGCCGTTGATCCGGCTTGAGAATCCTTGAAGTGGAAGAAAAACCGAGTTCGTTGCTGAACAGAAATGAACAACCGCGACTGAACAATTGAACAACCCGGCGGTTGACAATGAACAATAGTGAACAACACTCTACACACCGTTCACGGTCCCCGTAGGAGCTGCCGAAGGCTGCGATCTTTTGATCTTGGCGCCCGTGACATTTGTGAAGATCGAGATCAAAAGATCGCAGCCTTCGGCAGCTCCTACAGGGGGCCGAGGCGAAACCAGCGTGATGCAAAACCCATAAAAACAATAAAAGCTTGCTCAGAGATCGACTGCCATGGCCGCACCCGCCTTGCCGCTCTCCCACGACGCCATCATCCAGGACTCCTGGTCCCGCTGCCGCGCGTTCGGTCTCAATCATCAGAGCGCCCCGGCGTTCGATCAGTTGCCGGCCGAGGGCATTGCGCAATTGCTGGAGAGCCAGCACTCACTGGTGCAAACCACTCACCAGGAAGTCCTGCCGTACTACGAGAACATCCTCAGCAACTCCAACTGCCTGATCATGCTCGCCGACAATCAGGGCCAGGTGCTGACGTCCTGGGGCACCCAGCGTTTTATCGAGCCGAACCTGACCCGCGGTTTCAGCGCCGGTGCCAGCTGGATGGAACGCTGCAGCGGCACCAATGCGATCGGCACCGCCCTCGCCTGCGAGCAGGCGGTGCACATCGAGCACGACGAACATTTCCTCAAGGCCAACCGTTTCATGACCGGTTCCGCCGCACCGATTTTCGATGCCGAACGCAAAGTCATCGCGGTGCTGGATGTGTCCAGCGACAGCTACCTGCCGCCGTCCCACACCCTCGGCATGGTCAAGATGATGAGTCAGACCGTGGAAAACCGGCTGATCCTCAACCTGTTCCATGGCCAGCATTTCCAACTGACCTTCAACACCGGGCTGAACAACCTCGACAGTCAATGGGCCGGGCTGCTGATCTTTGACGAAACCGGTCAGGTGCTGTCCGCCAACCGCCGGGCCGACAATCTGCTGGGCATCAGCTTGTCGCGGGTCAGTGTCGAAAGCCTGTTCAAAGTCTCGCTGCTGGAGTTGTTGAACCAGCCGGACGGCCTGCCCTTCGCGTTGCAAACCTCGGGACGCAACCGCTTCCAGTGCCTGTTGAAGCGGCCGAAACAGACAGTGATTCAGGCGCGGCTGTTTGCGGAACCCACGGTGGCGACACCGGCAGCGATCAGCCTCAACACTCTGCATTTCGGTGACAGCCGCGTGGAAAAAGCCGTGCGCCAGGCCGAGCGGTTACTGGAAAAAGACATTCCGTTGTTGATCCACGGCGAAACCGGGGTCGGCAAGGAAGTCTTCGTCAAAGCCCTGCATCAGGCCAGTTCCCGGAGCAAAAAACCCTTCATCGCCGTCAACTGTGCAGCCATCCCCGCCGAACTGGTGGAGTCCGAGCTGTTTGGCTACGAAAAAGGCGCGTTCACCGGTGCCAACCAGAAAGGCAGCATCGGGCTGATCCGCAAGGCCGACAAAGGCACCCTATTCCTTGATGAAATCGGCGATATGCCGTTGCCGACTCAGGCTCGACTGCTGCGAGTGTTACAGGAGCGTTGCGTGCAACCGGTGGGCAGCAGCGAGTTGTTCCAGGTGGATATACGGATTATTTCGGCAACTAACCGCTCGTTGCGCGAACAGGTGCAACTCGGGCGGTTTCGTGAAGATCTCTATTACCGGATTGGTGGTTTGACCCTGGAACTGCCGCCGTTAAGAGAACGTAGTGATAAAGAGGCCTTGTTCAAACGCCTGTGGGAACAGCACCGCGAACCGAGCCAATGGGCCGGTTTGAGCAGAGAGGTATTGGAGTTGTTCGGGCGCCACCCGTGGCCGGGGAATTTGCGCCAGGTCAGCAGCGTGATGCAGGTGGCGCTGGCCATGGCCGAGGAACAACCGGTGCGGCCGGAGCATTTACCGGATGATTTTTTTGTGGATATGGAGATGGAGCCGGTGGATTTACCGGAGCCGTTGGCAGTGGATTTGAATGATGCCGAGGATTTGAATCGGCAGTTGCAGGCGGCTGGGGGGAATATCTCCCATTTGGCCCGTCGGCTCGGGGTTAGTCGCAATACCCTCTACAAGCGATTGCGCCAGTCTGAGTGACGCGTAGGCCGCACTGCCGGTGTTCGGTTTGAGACCTTCGCGAGCAAGCCCCACAGGGGAATTGAGTCGTACACACAACTCAAACATGGCGAAGATCCAATGTGGGAGCGGGCTTGCTCGCGAAAGCGCCTGCCCAGACACCGCTGCACTCGCGAACAAACCAAAAACAAAACCCGCACAAGGCGGGTTTTGTCTGTAACAGAAGCAGCAATCAGTCAGCCAGTCGCCAGGTCGTCCCGCCCTTCCCGTCTTCCAGCACCACACCCATGGCGGTGAGCTGGTCGCGGATACGGTCGGACTCGGCCCAGTCTTTACCAGCACGAGCCGCCAGACGCGCAGCAATCAGCGCATCAACCTCAGCCGCATCAACCCGCCCTTCGGCACCGGCCTGCAGGAAATCATCAGCCTCAAGCTGCAACACACCCAACACACTGGCCAATTCTTTCAAACGAGCCGCCAGACCTGCCGCCGCATCAAGATCACTCTCACGCAGACGGTTGATCTCACGAACCATCTCAAACAGCACGGCACACGCTTCCGGCGTGCCGAAGTCGTCGTTCATCACCTGGGTGAAGCGCTCGACAAAGGCTTCGCCGCCAGCCGGCGCCACGCTCGGCAGGCCTTTCAATGCGTGGTAGAACCGCTCGAGTGCGCCCTTGGCGTCCTTGAGGTTGTCTTCCGAATAGTTGATCGCGCTGCGGTAATGACTCGACACCAGCAGGTAACGCACGACTTCCGGGTGGTACTTTTCCAGCACGTCGCGAATGGTGAAGAAGTTGTTCAAGGACTTGGACATCTTCTCGCCATTGATGCGAATCATGCCGCAATGCATCCACGCGTTGGCGTAGGTCTTGCCGGTGGCCGCTTCGCTCTGGGCGATTTCGTTTTCGTGGTGCGGGAACTCCAGGTCGCTGCCGCCGCCATGAATGTCGAAGGTCTCGCCCAGGCAGCAGGTCGACATCACCGAGCACTCGATGTGCCAGCCCGGACGCCCGGCGCCCCACGGCGATTCCCAGCTCGGCTCGCCCGGCTTGGTGGCTTTCCACAGCACGAAATCCAGCGGGTCCTGTTTCGACTCGTCGACTTCGATCCGCGCACCGATGCGCAGGTCTTCGATTTTCTTGCGCGACAGCTTGCCGTAGCCCATGAACTTGGCGACGCGGTAATACACATCGCCATTGCCCGGTGCATAGGCGTAACCCTTGTCGATCAGGGTCTGGATCATGCTCAGCATGCCCGGAATATGATCGGTGGCACGCGGTTCCATGTCCGGCTTGAGGATGTTGAGGCGCGCCTCGTCCTCATGCATCGCGGTAATCATGCGCTCGGTCAGGGCGTCGAACGGCTCGCCGTTTTCCTTGGCCCGATTGATGATCTTGTCTTCGATGTCGGTGATGTTGCGCACGTAGGTCAGGTTGTAACCGCTGAACCGCAACCAGCGGGTCACCAGGTCAAACGCGACCATGCTGCGGCCGTGGCCAATGTGGCAGTAGTCGTACACAGTCATCCCGCAGACGTACATGCGCACATTGTTGCCATCCAGCGGCTTGAAGACTTCTTTGCTCTTGGTGAGCGTGTTGTAGATCGTAAGCACTTTAGTTTCCTTGAATCACTGGCCCCACGAATCACGCAAGGTCACGGTACGGTTGAACACCGGATGACCGGGTTTCGAGTCCTTGATATCCGCGCAGAAGTAACCTTCGCGCTCGAACTGGAAACGGTCTTCCGGCTGTGCATTGCCCAGCGAGGGTTCAGCACGACAACCGGTGAGGACTTGCAGCGAGTCAGGGTTGATGTTGTCCAGGAAACTGGCGCTGTCTTCGGCCTTCTCAGGGTTGGCCGAACGGAACAGGCGATCGTACAGACGCACTTCACACTCGACGCTGGCCGCAGCCGGCACCCAGTGAACCACGCCTTTGACCTTGCGGCCTTCAGGGTTCTTGCCCAGGGTTTCCGGGTCGTAGGAGCAACGCAGTTCGACGATGTTGCCATCGGCGTCCTTGATCGCTTCGTCGGCGCGAATCACGTAGCTGCCGCGCAGACGCACTTCGCCGTTCGGCTCAAGGCGTTTGTAGCCTTTTGGCGGCTCTTCCATGAAGTCTTCACGGTCGATGTAGAGCTCACGGGCGAACGGCAGAACACGCACGCCCATGTCTTCTTTCGGGTGGCACGCCAGTTCAAGGTTCTCGACCTGGCCTTCCGGGTAGTTAGTGATCACGACTTTCAGCGGGCGCAGCACGCACATGGCACGCGGGGCGCTGTGGTCGAGGTCGTCACGGATGCTGAATTCCAGCATGCCGAAGTCGACAACGCCGTCGGAACGGTTGGTGCCGACCATTTCGCAGAAGTTGCGGATCGATTTCGGCGTGTAACCACGGCGGCGGAATCCGGACAGCGTGGACATGCGCGGATCGTCCCAGCCAAGAACGTGCTTTTCATCGACCAGTTGCTTGAGCTTGCGCTTGCTGGTGATCGTGTAGTTCAGGTTCAGACGGCTGAATTCGTACTGACGCGGTTGCGCTGGCACGGGCAGGTTCTCGAGGAACCACTCGTACAGCGGACGATGGCTTTCGAACTCCAGGGTGCAGATCGAGTGGGTGATGCCTTCGATGGCATCCGACTGACCGTGGGTGAAGTCGTAGTTCGGGTAGATGCACCACTTGTCACCGGTCTGGTGGTGGTGTGCGTGACGAATGCGATACATGATCGGGTCGCGCAGGTTCATGTTCGGCGAGGCCATGTCGATCTTGGCCCGCAACACGCGTGCGCCGTCCTTGAATTCACCGGCCTTCATGCGGGCGAACCAGTCGAGGTTTTCTTCCACGGAACGATCGCGGAACGGGCTGTTCTTGCCCGGCTCGGTCAGGCTGCCACGGTATTCCTTGGCCTGTTCAGGGCTCAAGTCATCGACGTAGGCCTTACCGGCCTTGATCAGTTCAACGGCCCAGTCGTGCAACTGGTCGAAATACTGCGAGGCGTAGCGCACTTCACCGGACCATTCGAAGCCCAGCCATTTGACGTCGCTTTCGATCGCGTCGATGTATTCCTGGTCTTCCTTGGCCGGGTTGGTGTCGTCGAAACGCAGGTGCGTGACGCCGCCAAATTCCTGGGCCAGGCCGAAGTTCACGCAAATCGACTTGGCGTGACCAATGTGCAGGTAGCCGTTGGGCTCAGGCGGGAAACGGGTGACGATCTGCGTGTGCTTACCCGAGTCCAGGTCCGCCTGGATGATCGGGCGCAGGAAATTGACCGGCACGGCAGGGCCGGTCTTGGAATTCGAGGTAGGGTCGACAGTGGGCTTGCTCATAGGATCCTTGAACGTACAAGTGCGCGGCCAGTTGGCCAAATCAAAGCGGCGGTTAAAACAAAGGGGCTTATCATAGCCGATGCCGTCAAGTCGCTGACAGCGCAGGGCAAAAAACGGCTGCATTTAATCGGATGCAAATGAAAAACAGCCTCGAAATTCGCGCCCGGCACGCTAAACTGCGCATCTTGGCCAAAATTGGCCGGACCGGTTGAGGGCTTCAACGCCCCGAAACCCACGAATTATTAGAAAGAGTACCGATCATGACCCAAGTCAAACTGACAACAAACCATGGCGACATCGTCCTGGAACTGAACGCTGAGAAAGCCCCGATCACCGTGGCCAACTTCATCGAGTACGTCAAAGCCGGTCACTACGAAAACACTGTTTTCCACCGCGTCATCGGTAACTTCATGATCCAGGGCGGCGGTTTCGAGCCAGGCATGAAAGAAAAGAAAGACAAGCGCCCAAGCATCCAGAACGAAGCCGACAACGGCCTGCCGAACGAGAAGTACACCGTTGCCATGGCCCGCACCATGGAGCCGCATTCGGCTTCCGCCCAGTTCTTCATCAACGTGGCTGACAACAGCTTCCTGAACCACAGCGCCAAGACCACTCAGGGCTGGGGCTACGCGGTATTCGCCAAAGTCGTTGCAGGCACCGACGTGGTCGACAAGATCAAAGGTGTTTCCACCACCATGAAGTCCGGCCATCAGGACGTACCAGCAGAAGACGTGATCATCGAGAAAGCCGAGATCATTGAGTGATACTGCTGATTTCAGACTTGCATCTGGAAGAGGAGCGCCCGGACATCAGCCGGGCGTTTCTGGATTTGCTCGCCGGACGCGCCCGCTCGGCGAGTGCGTTGTACATCCTGGGCGACTTTTTCGAGGCGTGGATTGGCGACGATGCCATGACGCCGTTCCAGCGTTCCATCTGCCAGGCCCTGCGCGATCTTAGCGACAGCGGCACGGCCATTTTTCTGATGCACGGCAATCGCGACTTCATGCTCGGCCAGGCCTTCTGCAAACAGGCAGGCTGTACGTTGTTGAAAGACCCGAGTGTCGTGCAGTTTTACGGTGAGCCGGTGCTGTTGATGCACGGCGACAGCCTCTGCACCCGCGACGAGGCTTATATGAAGCTGCGTCGTTACCTGCGTAACCCCATCACCCTGTTCATCCTGCGGCACTTGCCTCTGCGGACTCGCCATAAACTGGCGCGCAAGCTGCGCAATGAAAGCCGCGCGCAAACACGGATGAAGGCGAACGACATTGTGGATGTCACGCCGGAAGAAGTGCCGCGGATCATGCAGGCCTATGGCGTGAAGACCTTGATCCATGGGCATACCCATCGCCCCGCCATTCACAAGTTGCAGATTGGCGAGCAGGCGGCCAAGCGGATTGTATTGGGGGATTGGGATCGTCAGGGCTGGGCGTTGCAGGTGGATGAGCAAGGGTTTGCGTTGGCGCCGTTTGATTTCGTTACGCCATAAAAACCAAAGATCAAAAGATCGCAGCCTCGCTTCGCTCGACAGCTCCTACAGGTGTATTGCCTAACGCGGTCAATGTAGGAGCTGTCGAGTAAAACGAGGCTGCGATCTTTTAACAGGCACCGTTGAATCAATGCCCTGCCGAAGCAGGCCCCGGCTTCGCCGCAAACGGCGGTTTCGCCAGCCACACCAGCACAATCAAGCCCATGAATGCCCACCCCAGCAACGTGAAGTAATCCACGGTGGAGAGCATGTACGCCTGACTGGTCAGCACATGATCCAGTTGCGCATACGCCGGATTGCTCGCCCCGCCCAGGCTGTTAAGCGCCTCGCGGGTAGCCGGCTCATAGGTGCTGATGCTTTCGCTCATATAGGCGTGGTGCTGATCGGCCCGACGAATCCAGATCCAGGTCGTCAGCGACGCCGCAAAACTGCCACCCAACGTCCGCAGGAACGTCGCCAGGCCTGCGCCGTCGGCGATCTGGCTTGGTGGCAGGTCCGACATCAGAATGCTCAAGGTCGGCATGAAGAACAGTGCCACACCGATCCCCATGAACAGCTGCACCAGAGCGATGTGCTGGAAGTCCACTTCATTGGTAAACCCGGCACGCATGAAGCAGCTCAGGCCAATCGCCAGGAACGCCAGACCGGCCAGCAATCGCAGGTCGAATTTGTGTGCGTATTTGCCGACAAACGGCGACATCAACACCGGCAGAATCCCGATCGGCGCCACCGCCAGCCCCGCCCACGTCGCCGTGTAACCCATCTGGGTTTGCAGCCATTGCGGCAGGATCAGGTTGATCCCGAAGAACCCAGCGTAACCCAACACCAACACAATGGTGCCGATGCGGAAGTTGCGGTAAGCGAACAGCCGCAGGTTGACCACCGGGTGTTTGTCGGTCATTTCCCAGATCACGAACACCGCCAGCGCAATCACCGAAATGGCCGCGCCGATGAGGATGAAGTTCGACTCGAACCAATCCAGGTCGTTACCCTTGTCGAGGATCACCTGCAACGCGCCGACGCCAATGATCAGGGTGATCAAACCGACGTAATCCATCGGCTGGTAACTGGTTTCCACCGGCCGCGCCTTGAGTTGCTGGCGCACCACCATCACCGCGAAAACACCGATCGGCACGTTGATAAAGAAGATCCACGGCCAGCTATAGCTGTCGGTAATCCAGCCGCCGAGGATGGGACCTGCAATCGGCGCCACCACCGTGACCATCGCCAGCAACGCCAGGGCCATGCCACGCCTGGCGGGTGGATAGACGGCAATCAGCAGCGTTTGAGTCATCGGGTACAGGGGACCCGCCACCAGACCTTGAAGCACCCGAAAGCCGATCAGCTCCGGCATCGAGGTCGAGATACCGCACAGAAACGAAGCCAGCACGAACAGAATCGTCGCCCAGAGAAACAGCTTCACCTCGCCGAAGCGCCGGCTGAGCCAACCGGTCAGCGGCAGCGCGATGGCGTTGCTCACGGCGAACGAGGTAATCACCCAAGTGCCCTGCTCCGAACTCACGCCCAGGTTGCCGGAAATCGTCGGCAGCGCCACGTTGGCGATGGTAGTGTCGAGCACTTGCATGAAGGTCGCCAGCGATAGGCCGATAGTGCTGAGCAACAGGCTGGGCGGCGTAAAAGAGGCGTTATTGCTCATCGCGAATCCTTTGGAACCTGATTGGCGCAGCGCCTGTTACTGACGCAGCTGACCTTGTGGGAGCGAGCTTGCTCGCGATAGCGGTGGATCAATCAACAAAGATGTTGAATGTAAATCCGCCATCGCCAGCAAGCTCGCTCCCACAGGGTCGGTGTGATGGCGAATCAGCGCTGGACGGTTTTGCTGACCGCGGCGCTGTTGTCGTGGATCAATTGAGTGATCATCGCGTCGGCCTCGGCCAACTGACGGTCATAGACGTTGGTGCTGAACGAGGCCTTTTGCGGCGGTTGTTGCGCCAGCACCGGGCCGCTCTGGTCACGCAGGTTCACATCGACCTGAGTCGAAAGGCCGACCCGCAACGGGTGCTTGGCCAGTTCTTCGGCGTTGATGTGAATCCGCACCGGCACCCGCTGGACGATTTTGATCCAGTTACCGGTGGCGTTCTGCGCCGGCAACAGGGCAAACGCGCTGCCGGTACCGGCGCCGAGGCTGTCGATGGTGCCGCTGAACTTCACGTCGCTGCCGTAGAGGTCGGCTTCGATGTCCACTGGCTGCCCGATGCGCATGTCACGCAGTTGGGTTTCCTTGAAGTTGGCGTCGATCCACAGCTGATCCAGCGGAATGACCGCCATCAACGCGGTGCCCGGCTGGACGCGTTGGCCCAGTTGCACGGAACGTTTGGCGACATAACCGGTGACCGGCGCGATCAAGGTGCTGCGGGAGTTGTTCAAGTACGCCTGACGCAATTGCGCGGCAGCGGACATCACGTCCGGGTGCGACGAAACCACGGTGTCATCGACCAACGCACTGGTGGTTTTCAGTTGCTGTTTGGCGTTGGCCAAGGCGTTTTGCGCCGAGGTCAGGTCGTCGCGAGCATGGGACAGCTCTTCCTGGGAAATCGCGCCGCCAGCGGCGAGGTTCTTCCGGCGATTGAAGTTGTCCTGAGCCTTCTGCACTTCAGCCTGTTGGGCGTTGACCTGGGCTTTCATGCCGTCGACATTGCTGTACAAGCCGCGAACCTGACGCACGGTGCGGGCCAGATTGGCCTGGGCACTTTGCAAACCGACTTCGGCGTCGTTCGGGTCGAAGTTGATCAGCACCTGGCCTTCATGAACCAGGTCGCCATCGTCGGCACCGATGCTGACCACAGTGCCGGTGACCAACGGCGTGATTTCCACCACGTTGCCGCTCACGTAGGCGTCGTCGGTGCTTTCGTTCCAGCGCCCGTAGAATTCGTGATAACCCCAGACGCCGACACCGGCGAGGATCACCACGATAGCCAGGACAATCAGCATGACTTTGCGTTTGCGCGGATTGCTCGTGTCTTGCGTGTTGTCAGGGGATTGGGCTGTATCGGCAGTGGCCATGACAAGTACCTTGAATTAGTTGTGCTGCGTGGCTGGGGTTGCGTTGGCTGCGGCCAGGGTCTCGCCCTGGAAGCCGCCTCCCAGCGCCTGCATCAGTTGGATCGACAGGTCGATCTGCTCGGCATTCAGGTTGGCCATCTGACGCTGGGCCTGGAGCAATTGCTGCTCGATGCTGAGCACGTCCAGGTAATTGCCGATGCCGGAACCGTAACGCTCCACCACCGTGTTGTAAGAATCCTGAGCAATGTCGGTGGCGCGCTGCTGAGCGCCGAGCTGCCGACCGATATCGCGCAACTGGTTGATGGTGTCGCTGACATCACCCAGGGCTTTCACCAGGCTCTTGTTGTACTGCGCCACGGCGAGGTCGTAATCGGCGTCGCGGGAATCGAGGTCGGCACGCAAGCGTCCGCCGTCGAAAATCGGCACCGAGATCGTCGGCGCGATGTTGAAGAAACGACTGGCCGAACCGAACATCGCATCGCCCAGCAACGACTCGGCACCGGCCGCGGCGCTCAGGTTGAGGTTGGGGTAGAAGCGGGTTTTGCCGGCGTCGATGTTCTTGCTCGCCGCCTCGACCCGCCAACGCGCGGCCACCAGGTCTGGACGACGACCGAGCAACTCGGCCGGCAGCACCGATGGCAACGCGACGGCGCTGGCCTGGAGGATTTTCGGCCGGGCGATTTCGTTGCCGCGATCCGGGCCTTTACCGAGCAAGACGGCCAAGGCGATTTTCGCGCTTTGCAGGCGTTTCTCGGCGTCGATCAGGCTGGCTTCGGAGGTGGCTTCCAGACTTTCGGTTTGCTGGAACTGGTACTGACTGTCGATCCCCGAGCTCAGGCGACGCTGGCTCAGATCGAGCATTTGTTTGGTGCGTTTGAGGTCTTCACTGGCCAGGTCGTAGACGATATGCGCCTGCCCCAGATCGCTGTAGGCGCGAGCCACGTCGGCGGACAACGTCAGCTGAGCGGCCTGTTGATCGACTTCGGCAGCACGGGCCTGGCCCAGTGCGGCTTCCCAGGCATCACGCTGACCACCCCAGAGATCGAAGTTGTAATTGAAAACGGCGCCGATGTTACGCACGGTGGAATAAGTGCCGCCCTGCCCGCTCGGGTCCTGATCCCGGGCCAGACGCGAACGACTGACGCCGGCGCTGGCATCGAGGGTTGGCATGCGGGCGGCGTCGGCGGCATAGGCGGCGGCGCTGGCCTGGTGAGCACGGGCGTCGGCGATTTGCATGTCGGGGCTGTCGTGAAGGGCTTCGCGGATCAAGCCGTCGAGCTGTGGGTCGCCGAGGCTTTTCCACCAGTCGCTTTTCGGCCAGGCCGCGGGCGACAGGGTTACGCCGCTGAGGGATTGCCCGGCCTTGAGGGTTTTCGCATCCAGGCTTTTGCCTTCAGTGGTCAGGCCACTGTAGCTGGCGCAACCGGCCAGGGTCATGGCCGCCAGCACCAGGCTCAGTCCCGTCCGCAGGGTTTTACTGCTCATTTGTCACCTACCCGCAGCAACGTGATCGAGTCACCGGCTGCCACCAAAATTTTCTTCAGGATCTGTTCGAGGGTTTGCAACTCCTCTGGGGTGATCGCGCCAGCCAGTTCATTCATGGCGTCGGCGCCGATCTCCGGCAGGCGGTCAGTCAACTGCTGGCCTTGTTCGGTCAGCACCAGCTGAACCTGACGGCGGTCCGCCTCGGAGCGTTGGCGGGCGAGGAAGCCTTTCTGTTCCAGACGATCGAGCATGCGGGTCATCGAACCGCTATCCAGCGACAGGTGACGGCACAGCTCGGCCGGGGTATCGACGCCGAATTGGGCCATGATGATCAGCACTTTGAACTGCGCGGCGGTGATGCCGTGGGGTTCCATGTGCGTGTCGATGATCCGGTCCTTGAGCAGCGCAGCGCGCCCGAGCAGGAGGCCGAGATGGCAAGTGTGGAATGCGTCTGGGGTGAAATGTTTCATCTGACCACCAATTAGCTGCCTAGGCAGAGAATGTATGACGAGATGTTACTGCCTAGGCAGCGAATGTCAACGCAATAGTTAGGTTGCTTGCTATTTAGTTGATAAATGGCGCGGGAAAGTTGCTTCGGATCAATGATCGCAGCGCGCCCTTCGCGAGCAAGCCCGCTCCCACAGGTTTGGTGTGATCTGTGTGGGAGCGGGCTTGCTCGCGAAGGCAGCGACCCGGTTTTGGAGGGGGCGGGGCTTAGAAATCCCGCTTGTAGAAGATGTCCAATGAACTGGCCACGCCCCCGGCGGCTTCGAGGTAGACCTTCTTGCTCAGCTTGTAACGCAAGGCGATGGTGTTGGCCGGCTCGAACACGCCAACGCCATAACGCAGGCTGAGCTTCTCGGAGATATTGCCGCTGGCCACCACGCTGGTGGCGTTGCCGCTGCCTTGGGTGTCGAGCTGGAAGTCCTGAATCCCCAGGTTCTTGGCCAACCCGCTGGTCACTCCCGAACTGCCCATCAACCCCAACCCCAGCGCGGCTTGGGCGAGCATGTTGTTGTCCTCACCGCTGGTGCTCAGCGGACGCCCCAGCACCAGATAGGACAACGCCTGCTCCTGGCTCATGGCCGGCTCGGAGAAGATCTGTGTGGTCGGCTGCTCGGCGCTGCCGCTCAGGCGAATGCCGGCGATCACGTCGTCGGTCTGGCGAATCGCTTCGATGTCCAAATACGGCTGGTCAATTGGGCCGGCAAACAACAAGCGCGCCCGGCGCACGGTCAATCGCTGACCGTAGGCGCGATAACGCCCATCGTTGAGCCAGAGCTCGCCGCGGGTGTCCAGGTTGTCGCCGATGTGCACATGACCTTGCAGGTTGGCGGTCAAGCCAAACCCGGCAAAACTGAGTTTGTCCTGCCCGACCATCACATCGATGTCCATCGCCATGACCATCGGGGGTTTGCCCTCTTCGGTCTGCTGGCCGACGATCACCGTGTCATCGGACACCTTGACCGTCGACGGCGGCAACTCGCGCACGGTGATCTCGCCTTTCGGCACCAGCACCTTGCCGGTAATCGCCAGTTTGTCGTCCTTCACCGAAATCTTCAGGTCCGGCGCCACTTCCAGTTTTGCGTAGGGCTCGACGGTGACGGGCAATTGCGTGCCTTTGAGCGCCAGATCCACCACCAGCGCATGACCCCAGGCAATGTTGCCATTCAGGCTACCCTGCCCGGTCTTGCCACTTTTCCAGCCGCCGTTCAATTGCACGGTTTCGCCAGCGATCACGGCTTGAAGTTGCAGCGCTTCGAGTTCCATCGGCAGTTCCGGCCCGGAAATCTCGCCGTCACTGAGCAACAGATTGCCGTTGACCTGCGGCGCCAGCAGCGTACCTGCGAGCGTGCCACTGCCATTCAAGCGTCCGGTCAGTTTCTCGACCATCGGCACAAACGGCCGCGCTACCGACAGGTCCAGTCCATTCAAACGGAATGAGCCGGTCAGTGGCTTGTCCTTCGGTAACGGATTGATCTGCGCCTGGAGCATAAGCTCACCGAGCTTGCCGCCGACGAAGTTGAGGTCAGTGTCGATGCGCTTGGGCGTGAGTTTGCTGTTGAGTTTCAGGGTCTGGTACGGGAAGTCCAGCCACTGGTCCTTCTCCTTGATGCGCAACGTGCCGCCGCTGGCATCGACGCTGATCTGCCCGTTCGGGCCGCTGGCCGGCAGGTCCAGTTGCAGGTCGGCGTTGAGTCGTCCCTTCCAGGCGAAATCCTTGGGCAACCACTGCGCCAGGCTGTCGATCGGGAACTGTTTGAGGTGATAACGCAGCTTTGGCTCAGGCATCAGGCGCTGATCCTCACCGCACAGACTGGCCGGGCCGGACGTCCAGCAATGAGCGCCAAAATTGATCTTGCCGTCCGCCAGCCGTTCAAGCTTTGCCGGGCCTTGCAGCTTCCAGTCTTGACCGCCGGCCTGGATATCGCCACTGGCCAGGTGCCCACGCCAATTGCCTTGGTCCAGATTGCCGTCGAGGCCGAGCGCGAGTTTCAGCTTCGGCCCTTGCAGGTCGAGGGTGAGTTTCTGGTTTTTGATATCGCCCTGGCCGCTGGCGGTCAGTGTGCCCAGCGACGTCTCACCGGCCTGAATGCCGCTGCCCTTGAGGTCGATTCTGGCCCGTTGCGCGCTGTCGAGGGTCGCGTCCAGATTCAGGCTTTGCAGGCGATTATCTTCGAAGGCCAGTTGCGTGCCTTGCAGTCCGAGCTTGCCTTGCGGCGCCTTGAGCGTCCCGGCGACATCGATGCGACCATTGAGCTGACCGCGCAGTTGCGGCCACAGCTGGGCCAGGCGCGGCAGCTTGATATCGATCTGACCGGCGAGCTTCTGTTGCAGGCTGCCCTTGCCGTTGATGCTGTTGTCGCCGAGGCGAATTTGCAACGCGCTGAGATTCCATTGCTCGCCACCGCCATCGGCTTTGGCCTGGATCACTGCCGGTTGGCCGCGCAGTTTGCCCTTCAAATCCAGGTCGGCGGTCAGGCTGAGTTTTTCATTCTTCATCTCGCCTTTGCTGCGCAACGGTCCGGCCAGGATGCCTGGTAATTCCGCGACCCAGTACGCCGGGTTGATCGCCGACAGGTCCAGCGCCGTGTCCCAGGCAATGCCGTCGGCGAATTGCAGGTTCAGGTGCCCTTCGGCCTTGCCCTGCCCGGCTTCGAGTTGAATTTGTTGCAGGTAGATTTTCGTCAGGTCGCCGCTGAACGGGCTGGTCAGGCTGAACGCCCCGGCCGGGCCGTCGAGTGCGGCGTTGAAGTGCCCCATGTACTTGCCGTCGGTGTAGGAGACTTCACCGTTGAAGCTGCGCAACGCTACTTCTGGCTCGTCGATCGACGGATAGAGGCGATGCCACGGGAAATCCAGCCAATCGATTTTTGCGTCGGCACTCAAGCCTTTGCTCCAGTCGAGGTTGCCAGTGAGTTTTAGGCTTTGTTTATCGTTGGCCGTGAGGTCCAACCCGGTGATCTGAGCGCCATTGGCGTCGACCTTGCCTTGCAGCAACAACGCGACCGGGCCAAATTCTGCGGGCAACGTGGCTTTGCCGAGCAACTGGTAACCGTTTTTCAGGTCGCCGTCGCCGGTGAGTTCCAGTTGGTTGAGTTGCAGAGTGTCCGGCAGATCGGCGCCGGGCTTGAAGCCGTCAGCGGTGATCCGCACCTTGGCCGGCAGGTTTTCCACCAGCGGTTGCAGTTCGCCGGTCAATTGCCCGTTGAGGTAACCGCTGCTGTCGGCTTTCAGGTTCAGGGTTTTCAGCAGATCGCCGTCGACCTTCAAGGCCAGCGTCCAAGGCCCGATGCCGGGGGCTGGCAGGGTCAGTTTGCCTTCCGCCTTGAGCGGCCAGTTACCGCTGGGTTGCAGCAGGCCTGAAAGATTCAGGCTCAGGTCATCCCTTTGCAAATGAACGGAATCGATCTGCAAACCTTTGGCCGTCCAGTGCGCCGCCAGTTGCAAGCCCTTGAGTTCTTCGCTGCCGTTGAACATCAGGCTGCCGACCTGGACGTCGCCCAACTCAATGGCCAAGGGCAGTTTCAAATCCGGGAGGCTGATCGGCCCGCTGCTTTCTTCTTCCGTGCCCGGCGGGAATTGCAGGCTGACCTGATCGGCTTTCAATTGCTCGATGCACAGGGTCATGCGCGTCAGGCACAACGGCGACCAGGCGAAAATCACCTTGTTCAGCTCGACGCGGCTGGTGTCCTGCTGCCACAGCACATGGTCGGCACTCCACTGTCCACCCAGACGACCCTGGAAATTCTCGACGGTCAAACCCCGCACAAAGCCGAGCGCCCAACGACTGCCCGTCGCCGTGCCAAGCACCGTGGCCACGGTCAGGACGACCAGCATCAGCAGCGCCAGAATCGCCAGCAGCGTTATTTTCAAACCACGATTCACAGCTCAGGCCCCATGGAAAAGTGCAGTCGAATGCCGCCGTCGTCGTCCATCGCATGGGCCAGGTCGAGGCGTATCGGCCCTACCGGAGAAACCCAGCGCACACCGATGCCGACGCCGGTCTTGAGGTCCGGCAGTTCGAGGGTATTGAAGGAGTTGCCTTGGTCGATGAAGGTCGCGACCCGCCATTTTTCGGCGATGGAGTACTGATATTCAACGCTGCCGGCAACCATGTAGCGGCCACCGATGCGGTCACCTTCGGAGTTTTCCGGGGACAGGCTCTGATAGTCGTAACCGCGCACGCTCTGATCGCCACCGGCGAAGAAGCGCAACGACGGCGGTACCGATTTGTAGCCGTTGGTGGCGCTGCCGCCGACCTGCACCCGCCCGAGGAAGCGGTGTTTGTCGAAGACCGTGGTCAAGCCTTTCACCAGCGCGGTGCCGTAGACCAGATTGGTGTCCGAGCCCATGCCTTCCTTGGCCACTTTGGTCGCGAACTCCAGACGATAGCCGTTGTGCGGGTCGATACGGTTGTCGCTTTTCAGATAGGAGTAGTTGACGCCAGGCATCAGCAACGTGCTGAGCCCTGAGTCGTCGCCGAGCCTGTATTCCTCGCGCTGCCACTTGAGCGACACCACCCGCTGCCAACCACTGGGCAGCTTGCTGTGCCACTCGGGGCCGAGGGTCAGCAGTTTGCTGAGGGAGTCCTTGTCGGCGATTTCTTCGTTCTGATAACCACCGGCGAACCGCAGCTTGTCGGTCAGCGGCGGGTCCAGGGGAATGTCATAGAACACACCGACGTTCTGCCGAGGCGCCGAAACTTCGGTCTCCCAGCCATAGCTGTGTCCCTGAGGGTTGACCCAGTGCCGGGTCCAGTTGGCCTTGACCCGTGGGCCGACGTCGGTGGAATAACCCAGCCCCAGACCCATGGTCCGTGGTTTGCGCGTTTCGAGTTTGACGTCTACCGGGATCACGTCGTTCTTGGACGCCGTCGGCGCCGCATCCACCCGCACGCTTTCGAAATAGCCGCTCGATTGCATGGCTTGATTGAGCTCGGCGATCAATTCGGAGTCATAAGGGGCGCCCGCCTTGAATGGCACCATGCGCCGCAGCAGGTCTTCGTCGAACGGCGAATCCCCCTCAAAACTGACCTTGCCCAGTGAATAGCGTGGGCCACTGTTATAGATCAGTTCGATGTCGGCAACGCCGGCTCGCGGGTCGACCGACAATTTCTGGCTGCTGAAGTAACCGCTGAAAAAACCGTAGCGCGAGGCCTGATTCTGAATCAGGCGCTTGGCGTCTTCGTAATGGCCATGGTTGAGCACTGCGCCGGTTTTCAGCGCATTGCTTTTGGGTACACGAAAGGATTTGAGGGAGGCGGCCGGGCCGTCGACGCGAATAGTGACGTTGCGCAAATGCACCGGCTCGCCGGGATCGATGTTCAGCACCAGGCGAGGCGTCTTGCCGCCCTTCACATCCGAGTCGATCTGCGGCTGATAATAACCCAAGGCCTGGGCGGCCTTGCGCGCCTGTTCTTCAGCGCCACGACTGAAGCGCAGCAAGGCTTCTTCGTCTCGATCGCCGAGGCTGCCGATATAGCCCTCTATATTGGCCTTCAGTTCATCGTTGGACGGTTTGATCCGAACATCCAATTCACTTTGCGCCAGCGCCGCGCAGCTGGTAATCAGCATCAGCACGCCGCTGGTAATTCTTCCTGGAAACTTCATAGGCGCGGATGCTATCACGAGCTTGGGAGCGTGATAGAGCCTGGCGTGCGATGAAAGGTCTACCTTTATGCCGTTGCTGTTTGTAACACCTGCGGATTGGCGTGGAAAAACACGTGTTCGCGAATTGGTCCTACGGCGACCTCACCGATTTCCTCATAGCCCTGACGCTTATAGAACTCCAGATAACGAGGATTCCCAGTATCGAGGATCACACCCTCGGAGTGTTCATCCACCGCGCACCAGTTGTGCACCGCTTGCAGCAATTGTTCACCAAAGTGCTTGCCCTGAAATTGCGGATGCACTCCCAGCAACGGCAGCAGGTGCACCGAGTCGGACGGCACGCAAGCCATCACGGCATCGTGATACTCGAGATAGCGTCGGGTGCAGCGAAAGCCGGTGCTGAGCACCATGCGCAGACGCCAGGCCCAACTTTCAGTGATGCCCAGGCGACGTTGCGGCGGCGCGATCAACGCGATGCCGATCAACCGGTCGTTGACCAGCAGGCCGATGGCCGGCAAGTCCTGAAGAAAGTGTTGTTTGACCAGTTCGCGCACGGTGGCACGGACCCGCTGTTCATAACCGGGACGCTCCGCTTCGAACAGGTAGCCGAACGTCGGCTCATGCCGGTAAGCCTGGTACAACAGCGAACGTGCTTCGCGGGAATAGCCGCTGTCGAGCATGTGAATATCGGCGATGACGGTCGAGGTTTCGGGCATAACGGTAGATCTCCCCTGGCACAGGTCAGATGACTGCGCTCTTCTGGTTACGAGCCTATAGCGCTGGCACAGTTCCTTTCTGATCCGAATCAGTGTTGGTTGTGATGCCGCCATCGTCGGATCGCCGCCCGGAACAAGCTCGCTCCCACAAAGGTATAGACCAGACTCGTCCCCTGTGGGAGCGAGCTTGCTCCGGGCGGCGTTCCGACGATGAGGCCCGCATTGGCGATGGAAGACCTACCGCCAAACACGAATGCCCTCACCCCACACTGGCCCCATTCCTACATGTCAGCTAGCATCGCCCTTTTGCCAGGACTGCCGACCATGAAGATCGTCTCCTTCAACATCAACGGGCTGCGCGCTCGCCCCCATCAGCTGGCGGCGCTGATCGAAAAGCATCAGCCAGATGTGATCGGACTGCAGGAAACCAAGGTTCACGACGACCAATTCCCGCTGGCCGAGGTTCAGGCGCTGGGCTATCACGTGTATTTCCACGGTCAAAAAGGTCATTACGGCGTGGCCCTGCTCTCGCGTCAGGAGCCTCTCGCGCTGCACAAAGGTTTCGCCACCGATGAAGAAGACGCTCAGCGCCGCTTCATCTGGGGCACGTTCGCCGATGCCAATGGCGTGCCGGTGACCATCATGAACGGCTATTTCCCACAGGGCGAAAGCCGCGATCACCCGACCAAGTTCCCGGCCAAAGACCGCTTTTATAACGATCTGCAGCAATTACTGGAAAGCCAGTTCAGCAACGATCAGCCGCTGGTGGTGATGGGCGACGTGAACATTTCCCCGGAAGACTGCGACATCGGTATCGGCCCGGACAACATGAAGCGCTGGCTGAAAACCGGTAAATGCAGCTTCCTGCCGGAAGAACGCGAGTGGATGGCCCGTTTGAAGAACTGGGGCCTGGTGGACAGTTTCCGTCACTTGAACCCAGAGGTGGCCGACCGTTTCAGCTGGTTCGACTACCGTAGCCGCGGTTTTGAGGATGAGCCCAAGCGTGGGCTGCGGATTGACTTGATCATGGCCTCCCACGGGTTATTGCCACGCGTGAAAGATGCGGGAGTGGATTACGAACTGCGCGGGATGGAAAAACCATCGGATCACGCGCCGATCTGGCTTGAGCTGAGCTAGAAGCAAAAGATCGCAGCGTTCCGCAGCTCCTACAGGGTGTACGCCGCCCCATTGTAGGAGCTGCGGAACGCTGCGATCTTTTGATCTGTCATCTTTCGGACATCTTACTGACTTATTCTCCCGGCACTTCCTTTGGCTTATAAGGTGCCGGCATGACGCTGCGCGTGTTGTTCCTGTTGATGCTGTGCGCCTGCCTGCCGCTGACGGCTTCGGCTGGCGCGTTGCCGACGCCCGAGGCTGGCCCGGTGCTGCGCATCCAGGGTTCCAACACCATTGGCGCGGCATTGGGCCCGGCGCTGGTCGAGGGGTTGATGCGCGAACAGGGCCTGCTGAAGGTTCACAACGAGGCCCCGGACAACGCCAACGAACTGCGCGTTGTTGGCGAAACCGCTCAGGGCCGTCGGGTCGTGGTGGATGTCGCAGCCCACGGTTCCAGCACCGGTTTCACCGCCCTGAAAACCGCCACCGCCGACCTCGCCGCCTCCTCGCGCCCGATCAAGGACAACGAACGGGTGGACCTCAAACCCTTGGGCGACTTTAAAAGCGCCGGCGCCGAGCAAGTCATCGCCATCGATGGCCTGGCGATCATTCTTCATCCGCAAAATCCGTTGAGCGAACTGAACACCGAACAACTGGCGCGAATCTTCAGCGGCGAGGCAAAAACCTGGGAAGAACTCGGCGGCACCGGTGGGACGATTCATCTCTATGCGCGGGATGACCAATCGGGCACCTACGACACGTTCAAGGAATTGGTCCTCAGCCGCCGTGGGAAAACGCTGAGCAGCGCTGCGAAACGGTTCGAATCCAGCGAGCAATTGTCCGACGCCGTCAGCCTCGACCCGCAAGGTATCGGCTTCATCGGCCTGCCTTACGTGCGTCAGGCCAAAGCCGTGGCGATTGCCGATGGCCAATCCCAAGCCATGTTGCCGCTAAACAGCCTGATTGCTACGGAAGATTATCCGTTGTCGCGCCGGCTGTTCTTTTACCTGCCGCCCAATGGGAAAAATCCCTGGGCCGACGCATTGGTGGCGTTCACCCAAAGCAGCAAGGGTCAGGCGATTGTCGCGACCAATGGTTTTATCGCCCAAACCGTCCAGGCCATGACGGTCACACCGAATGCATTAATGCCGGAGGGTTATCAGGCGCTCAGCCGTCACGCCCAACGACTGACGGTGAATTTTCGTTTCGAAGAAGGCAGTGCGACGCTGGACAACAAGGCACGGCAGGACCTGTCGCGGGTGCTCGACTATATAAATCAGCACGAGAAAACCAATCGGCAGGTGACGCTGGTGGGGTTTGGCGACGCCAAGAGTGATCCGGCGCGGGCCGATCTGCTGTCGAAACTGCGCGCCATGGCGGTGCGGCGGGAACTGGTGAAAAGCGGCGTGGTGTTACGCGAGATTCGTGGTTTTGGCGCCGAGATGCCAGTGGCGGCCAATAGCGCGGATGAGGGGCGAATCAAGAATCGGCGGGTTGAGGTGTGGGTGCATTGATGGTGTGTGTGTGTGTGTAGCAGCTGTCGAGCCTGCGAGGCTGCGTTCGGCTGCGAAGCAGTCGTAAAATCAGACGATGCGGTGTTTCAGGGAGACCGCACATATAGGTTTTACGACTGCTGCGCAGCCGAACGCAGCCTCGCAAGCTCGACAGCTGCTACAGGGTGCAAATCAGCCAAGCAGCTTCTGCAACTGCGCCGTGGTGTCCACCGCGCCCATCGTCTTGGCGGCATCCAGCGCAGAGACGCCATTGGCGTCCTTGGCTTTCGGGTCGGCGCCTTTGCTGATCAGGTAGTCGACGATTTCGACGCGATTGAACATCGCCGCCATCATCAGCGCTGTACGGCCATCGAAGGACGAACCTTCCACTTGCGCGCCGCCTTCAACCAGTGCCTTGACCACCGCCAGGTCACCCTTGAACGCCGCGCCGGCAATCGGGCTCTGGCCGTTGTCGTTGCGGATTTCCGGGTCGGCCTTGTGTTCGAGCAGGACTTTTACGGTATCCACATGGCCGTGGTAAGCGGCCAGCATCAGCAAGGTGTCGCCCTTGTGGTTACGCAGGTTCGGCGGCAGGCCCTTGGTCAACAGCGCAGCCATCATGGCCGCATCGCCCTCGCGCGCCTTGTTGAATACCTGTTCGGCAAATTCAGCGGCTTCTTCGGGGGTCATCTGGCGGCTTTGGTCTGACATTGGGCACTCCACGTTCTGTTATTCGCAAAGCCGACAGTTTCCCGAGCAGCCCCGAGGCTGTCACTTCTTTTTTCTCATGAAAGGCCATAGGCACATTCAATAGCGCTGCATTCAATAACGAAAAGCGCCGCCGTGAATATCCGCCAGCAACTGCGGAGTGACCTGCACGTATGTCTGGGTCCCCGGCAGCCAGGCGTAGATCGGATCATCGCCAGTTTTGCCGGGGTCGAAGGCTTCGTCCTTGAGGCGGGTCTTCTGGTATTTGAAGGTGCCGGTGGTCTCCATTTTCACCTTCACCCGCAGGAACAACGGCACCGCATAGGCGGGCATTTGCTCACGGGCGAAAGCCAGCAGTTCACTGAAATCCAGGGTCGCCAGGGACTCGGCTGGCGTAATCGCCGCCATCCCCGCACGCCCGTTGGTGTTGCGGATTTCCACGCCGTAGGCCACGGCTTCGGAAATATTCGGGTGTTGCAAAAGGATGTTTTCGACTTCGGTGGTCGAGACGTTTTCGCCCTTCCAGCGGTAGGTATCACCCAACCGGTCAACAAACTGCGCGTGACCAAAACCGATGTTGCGCAGCAGGTCACCAGTATTGAAATAACGGTCGCCCTTCTCGAACACGTCGTGCAGCACAACCTTTTCGGTCTTCTGCGGATCGGTGTAGCCGTCCAGGGGCGCCTTGTCGTTGATCTTCGCCAGCAACAGCCCCTGCTCGCCTTTGGCAACCTTGCGCATGAAGCCCTTGGCATCCCGAATCGGCTCACCGCTGTCGTGGTCGTACGCCGCCAACTCCCATGACATCAGGGAAAAACCGACGGTGTTATCAAAGTTGAGGATGTTGGTGAAACCGATGTTGCCGTCGCTGGCGGCGTAGAGCTCGCAGATGTGATTCACCGCAAAACGTGTCTTGAACTCGCCCCACGCGCCGGGGCGCAGGCCATTGCCGATCATCTTCGTCACGCGGTGCTTGCTGTCGTCGGCGCTGGGCGGTTGATCCACGAGGTAGCGGCACAGTTCGCCGACGTAACCGAGGGTGGTCGCGCGGTACTTGCGCACATCGTTCCAGAATTGACTGGCGCTGAACTTGCGGCGAATGGCAAAACCCGAGGCGCCACTGATCGCCGAGCCCCAGCACACGCACAGCCCGGTGGCGTGATAGAGCGGCAAGGTGCAATAGACGACATCCTCCGGGCGCATATCCAGGGCGATCAGCCCGAAGCTTGCGGAGCTGCGCATCCAGCGGCCGTGCTTGAACACCCCGGCCTTGGGCAAGCCGGTGGTGCCCGAGGTGTAGATATAGAAACAAGGGTCGTCGAAAAATACCTGCTGACTGCTGGCAGGGTTGTCGCTGGAGCTGTCGGCACTGGCCGTCATCAGGTTGATGAAGCCGTCGGGCGCAATGCCGGGATGGCTGAAGGTGTCTCGATCAGCGACGAACCAGGTGCGCGCCGCGTCGATCGACACCCGTTCGCGAACCGCCGAAAACGCCGGGACCAGCTCTTCTCCGACAATGATCGCCGCGGGTGCCACCAGGTTCAGGCTGTGAGCCAGGGTATCGCGGGTTTGCGAGGTATTGAGCAAGGCACTGATCGCGCCGACCTTGGCCACCGCCAGAATCGTCACCAGCAGTTCCGGGCGATTCTCGATAAAGACCGCCACCACATCGCCCTTGCGGATGCCTTGGGCAATCAGATGATGGGCAATGCGATTGGCCCATTGGTTGACCTGAGCATACGTCAGCGCCACCTCGCCCTGCAGCAATGCCGGGCCATCGGGATTGCGCAACGTCGCTTGTTCGAAGCTCCAGCCCAGGCCACACGATTGGGTCGGGTCCTTGACGTTGGCGGCTTTCATGCCCTTCACCACGCGAGGAATGGCTTTGGCAATGGAAGGCAGCTTGCGGAGCATCATGCCCCAGGTAATCGTGTCGTGCGGCGTGCGGCTCATGGTTGCTCCCGGTCGATCTTTTTATTGTTCGGGCGGCGTTGATTGAGGCCGAAAATACGTCAGCGGTTCCTGAGCTGTACACGCGGTTTTTGAAATGATTTGTATCCACGGCTGCGGCAATTGAAAACGTGAGCCTGCGCCGGGCAAATGGTTCCATCGAATCGATGTCGACCACGCAAAATGCAGGATGCACGATGGCCATTCATGCAGATTGCACGAAAGTGCAAAAGCACTTAAAAACTAACTAATTGATATATAAGGATTTTTTAAAAATAAGGTGCTGGCACAATCACTGCAACTACCTCTGCATGCTTGCCATTCAAGAGCTAACGGAGCTGATAGACATGAACCTGATCCAAGAAAAATTTTCGTCCCTGTTCTCCAACTTCGAAGTGACCACCCAGCCACGTCCGGACGGCGGCATTCTGCTGACCTTGAGCAGCACCGACGGCAAAGTCTTCAAACGCTCGATTTCCTACCAGCAATTGCATGCGGGTGATCAGCTTTCCTGGGTGATCAGTGCCATTCGCCGTGACATCGCCGAACAGGCCAGCGAACTGCCGCAGATTTCCATGCTGCAAAGCCAGCAGCGGTTTGCCCTGCCGACGTATCACTCGGTTTAAACCGTTCCGATGCTGTAAACAAACAGGCCGTGAGAGCTTTCGCTTCACGGCCTGAGTTGTTTCTGGAATCCCGCAATCCCCTGTGGGAGCGGGCTTGCTCGCGAAAGCGGCATTTCAGGCAACATCAATGTTGAATGTTAAACCGCTTTCGCGAGCAAGCTCGCTCCCACAGGTTATGTGTTATATGCCTTAAAACGTGGAAGGATCGATCCGCTCAAACCTGTCGACGGTCACATGCCCCGCCAGCTCTCCGCCTTCACGTGCCAGCCCGCACGTAGCCATTCCCGCCGTACGCGCCGCGTCCAGTTCCTCGACGATGTCGGACAGAAACAGGATCTGCGAAGCGTCCAGGCCAATGGCCTGGGTAATGCGCTCGTAGGACTGCGCTTCACGCTTGGGCCCCGAGGTGGTGTCGAAATAGCCGCTGAACAGTGGTGACAGATCCCCCGCTTCCGAGCAGCCAAAGATCAGCTTTTGGGCCTGGATCGAACCGGACGAATAAACAAACAGTTTGAAGCCGTCCTGATGCCAGCGTTTGAGCGCTTCAACGGCGTCCGGGTAAACGTGGCCTTTCAACTCTCCGGCCTGATAACCCTGTTCCCAGACCATGCCTTGCAACGCTTTCAGCGGCGTGGCTTTGCGGTGTTCGGCTATCCAGCTCAAGAGGATCTCGATGACCCGCTCGACGTCGGCGCCTGGTTCATTGTTGTCCCGGCGCACGGCGGTCAGTTGCTCGGCAACATCCGCACGCTCGGCGTGCTGGCGAACGAAATCCGGCAGGTGTTTGGCGGCGTAGGGAAACAGCACGTCGAACACAAAACTCACCGCGCTCGTAGTGCCTTCGATGTCGGTGAGAATTGCTTTGATCGGCATCGCCTCAGTCCTCAAGACGCGGGAAGCGGCTGGCGATGTCATCGCCGGTGAAGCTGGCTACCCAGCCTTCAGGGTTGTTGAACAGTCGGATCGCAATAAAGTGCGGATGTTCGCCCATATCGAACCAGTGCGGCGTGCCGGCCGGTACTGAGATCAGGTCGTTTTTCTCACAAAGCACCGCGTAGACGTAATCGTCGATGTGCAGGGTGAACAAGCCACGGCCGGCGACGAAAAATCGTACTTCGTCTTCGCCATGGCGATGTTCATCGAGAAACTTGGCGCGCAATTCGGCTTTTTGCGGGTGATCGCTGTTCAGGCTGATGACGTCGACGGTGATGTAACCGCGTTCGGTCATCAGCTTGTCGATTTGCTCCTGATACGCGGCGATCACTTCTTCCTGACCGGCGCCGGGCTGGATTTTCGCCGCGGCTTGCCAGCGGTCGAAACGCACGCCCTGCTCGGCCAGGGTCGAGGCGATGTCTTCGAAATGCGTCAGCACCTTGTTAGGCAAATCAGGGCTTGAGACGTGGTAAACGGACAGGCTGCTCATCAGGGCAACTCCTTAACGGTTCATGCTTGGCGGTTCATGCTTGACGGTTCAGCTTTTTATGGTTCAAGAGTGAGCGCATCTTCAACTCGCACTCGAACAAAAATTCAAAGGCCTCAATCTGCCGCAGTGCATCGCTCATGCGCGCGCCCCAGGTGTAGAGACCGTGGCCGCGGATCAGGTAGCCGACGCAATCGGGATGGGCCAGGAGCCAAGGCTGCACCTTGGCGGCGAGGCGCGCAATGTCCTGGTCGTTGTCGAAAATCGGCACACGTACCCGGGATTCGTGGGTCGACACACCGCTGAAGGCCTTTTGCAGTTCGTAGTCTTCGAACTCGATGAAGTCTTGCGGCGTCAGGCGCGACAGCACCGTGGCGTTCACCGAGTGCGTGTGCAGCACCGCGCCGATCTCCGGGCGCCAGTTGTAGAGCTGGGTGTGCAGCAAGGTTTCGGCGGACGGCTTTTTGCCCGGTTCCAGGCTATTGCCCGACAGGTCGGTGGCCAGCACATCGTCGAGGCAGAGTTGGCCTTTGTGCTTGCCGGACACCGTCAGCAGCGCTTCAGTCGGCGACAGGCGCGTCGAGTAATTGCTGCTGGTGGCAGGCGACCAGCCGCGGCCATACAGAAAACGCCCGGCATCGATGATTTCCTGGACGAGTTGCTCACGGGTGAGGCTCATGGCCTGTCCTCTTGCATACGTGTGGCAATGATAACGGCAGCCGCCAGGGCTGCGAGACTGGCAATACTAAAGGTCAATGTGGCGCCGAGGGCATTCCAGCTATAGCCGGAATACAACGCGCCCAGTGCGCCGCCGGTGCCGGCCAGTGCGGCGTACAACGCCTGACCCTGCCCTTGCTGGCGCGCGCCGAAGCTACGTTGCACGAACTGGATGGCAGCCGCGTGAAAGCTGCCGAATGTCGCCGCGTGCAGTACCTGGGCAAACAACAGCACCCAAAGGAACTCAGCGAACGAGCCGAGCAACAACCAACGCAACGCCGCCAGCAGAAAACTCGCCAGCAACACCCGACGCACGGAGAAACGCGCGAGGATTTTGCTCATGGCCAGAAACATCAAGACTTCGGCGACCACACCGACGGCCCAGAGCACGCCGATCAGCCCACGGCTGTACCCGAGTCGCTCCAGGTGCAAGGTCAAAAAGGTGTAATAAGGACCGTGGCTCATCTGCATCAGCGCCACGCAAGCGTAAAACGCCAGCACCCCGGGATTGCGCAATTGCTTGAGAAACCCATCTCCCGCAATTCGATTGCCCTGAGCCGGTTGGGCGTTCGGCACCCACAAACTGCTGACCACGATCCCGGCCATTA
Source organism: Pseudomonas sp. ACM7 (assembly GCF_004136015.1). Classification (NCBI taxonomy): domain Bacteria; kingdom Pseudomonadati; phylum Pseudomonadota; class Gammaproteobacteria; order Pseudomonadales; family Pseudomonadaceae; genus Pseudomonas; species Pseudomonas sp. ACM7. The sequence continues at coordinate 394,605 of NZ_CP024866.1, forward strand.
TCAGCACCAGCGCCACCGGATAGATATCCAGGCTCAACCATTCGAACAACCGGCCAAGCGCGACCACAGTGATGATGAAACCGATGGAACCCCACAGGCGGATCTGACTGTAACGGTTAGTCTGGCCCTGCAAGTGCGCCAACGTGATGACTTCGAACTGCGGCAACACCGCGTGCCAGAAGAACGCGTGTAACGCCATGACCATCGCCAGCCAGGCGTAGGTCTTGCTGACAAAGATCAGCGAAAACGTCAGCAGCGTGCAGACCGCACCGAAGCGCACGATGGCCAGGCGTCGGCCGGTGTAATCACCGAGCCAGCCCCAGATGTTCGGCGCCACGCAGCGCATCAGCATCGGGATCGCCACCAGCTCGCCGATGCGCGCGCTGGAAAAGCCCAGGTGATCGAAGTACAGCGCCAGAAACGGCGCTGTCGAACCGAGCAAGGCGAAATAGAACAGATAGAAACTGGAGAGCCGCCAGTACGGGAGCGCCGCCACCGTCGTCAGACCGCAGCGGCTGTGAGGTCAGTCATTAAAGCTGACCCAGCACCGGCGTGCTCACGCGCACGTCGGCGTTCTGCCCGCGATGACGCAACAGGTGATCCATCAGCACGATGGCCATCATCGCTTCGGCGATCGGTGTGGCGCGGATGCCGACGCACGGATCGTGGCGACCCTTGGTGACAACTTCCACCGGGTTGCCATGGATGTCGATGGAACGGCCCGGCGTGGTGATGCTCGAGGTTGGCTTGAGCGCCAGGTGCGCGACGATCGGCTGACCCGACGAAATGCCACCCAAAATGCCGCCCGCGTTGTTGCTGAGAAAACCTTGCGGGGTCATTTCATCGCGGTGTTCGGTGCCGCGCTGGGCAACGCTGGCGAAACCGGCGCCGATTTCCACGCCTTTGACCGCGTTGATGCTCATCAGCGCATGGGCCAGTTCGGCGTCAAGGCGGTCGAAGATCGGCTCGCCAAGGCCCGGCATTACGCCTTCAGCGACTACGGTGATCTTCGCGCCAACCGAATCCTGGTCGCGACGCAACTGGTCCATGTAGGCTTCCAGCTCCGGGACCTTGTCCGGATCAGGGCTGAAGAAAGCGTTCTCTTCCACCGAATCCCAGGTCTTGAACGGGATTTCGATCGGGCCGAGCTGGCTCATGTAGCCGCGAATGACGATGCCCTGAGTGGCCAGGTATTTTTTCGCAATCGCACCGGCGGCCACGCGCATGGCCGTTTCGCGGGCCGAACTGCGACCGCCGCCACGGTAATCGCGCTCGCCGTATTTGTGGTGATAGGTGTAGTCGGCGTGGGCCGGGCGGAACAGGTCCTTGATCGCCGAGTAATCCTTGGACTTCTGGTCGGTGTTGCGGATCAACAGGCCGATGGGGCAACCGGTGGTGCGCCCTTCGAACACGCCGGAGAGGATTTCGACTTCGTCGGCTTCCTGGCGCTGGGTGGTGTGGCGGCTGGTGCCGGGTTTGCGGCGATCCAGGTCACGCTGCAGATCCTCCAGAGAGATCTCCAGGCCCGGCGGGCAGCCGTCGACAATGGCGACCAACGCCGGACCATGGCTTTCGCCCGCGGTGGTGACAGTGAACAGCTTGCCGTAGGTATTGCCGGACATGCAGGACGCTCCGTGAATTCGAACCAAATACGTAATGCGCGCCAGTATACGCAGCCTACCCAACTAGTTCATCCTCGAACCTTATGGGTGCCTGCGAGTCCAACCGGCATCTTGTTCATGATGGCGTGATGATGCTGCGAGTTATAGCCTTGAGCCTTACCCTGTTTACCGGCTTTGTTCAGGCCACTGTCCTGCAACGCCCGATTACTTTGGACACCGGCACTGGTGAGCTTTTCGGCTCGTTATTGCTGCCCAAGTCCGACACGCCGGTACCGGTTGTCCTGATCATTTCCGGCTCCGGTCCTACAGATCGTGACGGAAACAACCCCGACGGCGGACGCAACGACAGCCTCAAGCGTCTCGCTTGGGTACTGGCCAAACACAACATCGCCAGCGTGCGTTATGACAAACGCGGCGTGGCGGCGAGTCTTGCGGCGACCCCGGATGAACGCAATCTTTCGGTTGAAGCCTACGTAGCGGACGCCGAGGCCTGGGGCCGCAAGCTCAAAACCGACCCGCGCTTTGGCCAACTGATCCTGCTGGGCCACAGCGAAGGCGCCTTGATCGCCAGCCTCGCGGCGCCAAGCCTGGATGCCGCCGCGGTCATCTCAATGTCCGGCAGCGCCCGGCCGATCGATCAGGTACTGCGCCAACAATTGAGCAATCGCCTGCCGCCGCCGCTGATGCTGCGCAGCAATGAACTGCTCGATAGCCTCAAGGCCGGCCACACCGACGACAACGTGCCGCCGCAGTTGCAGGTGATTTTCCGCCCGAGCGTGCAGCCGTATCTGATTTCATTGTTCCGCCAGGACCCGGCGGCGGCGTTCGCCAAATTGAAGATGCCGGCGCTGATCATCCAGGGCAGCAACGACATCCAGGTCGGTGTCGGTGACGCCAAGCTGTTGAAGGCCGCCAAACCGGACGCCGAGATGGCGCTGATCGAAGGCATGAACCACGTGATGCGCATCGTGCCCAACGATGTAAAACGGCAATTGGCCTCTTACAAAGATCCGCAATTGCCACTGGCGGCCGAACTCGGCACGCGAATCCTCGGGTTTATTGACGGACTTCGCACCAGCTAAGCGGTGCTAGGGGGCGTTCTCAACTGGTTTTCACGCCGCGTTGTCGCCTTAAAGCGGGCCAGGCAAGGCGCAGGCCGCTGGTAATGGTTGTTCCCTTTCCAAGGCCTGCGACGCAGGCTGGCCCGCTTTAAGGCACAACCCGAAGGGCCGGGCCTGCTGTTGTGCAGGGCTGCGTTGCTCAAAGCTTATTTGGAATGACCAAACCACGCTTCTCGCGCCTTGCCCTGCACAACAGCAGACCCGGCGCGGCGTGAAAACCAGTTGAGAACGCCCCCTGGCCCTCCAGTCTTGAAAAAAACGGCCGATAAGCCTTTGTCGCCAGCGCTATGACTGGCGGCAAGCAGAGCTTGGACAGGATCTCGCCGTTATGACTGATACCCAGACTTCACCCGACACCACTGCTGAAAAAGACGCACCACCAGTGGTCGAGCTGCCGTGGGCGGACGTCCACGCCGAGCACCACAAGATGCTCCGTCTGTCGCCATTGCAAACCGACCGCAACACCGGTGGACGGCCGCTGCGCTTTGTTGAATTCGGTTACGCCGAGCGCAACAACAAGGAACACAGTCTGATGCGCATGAGCATTTCGCTGCCCGGCCAGCGTGTGCGCAAGGAACAGAATCATCTGGACGTGTGGGTCGATCACGCCACCAGGCGCGTGCATTTCGGGCCTGACAGCGGTTTGCAGATCGAACCGATGAACCGTGGTATCGGTCGCTTCATGGCCGCTCATGGCATTATCTGGGCGAAAAAAAGATGGCCCGGCTACACCGTCGACGGCACAGACCTGAACAACAAGGATGCGCTGAACGAAGACACTCGCCTGCGCCGCGATCACTTTTTGCGGATGCACGGTTTCGATGTGATCTACGCCGACGCCCAGCATTTGAAGGGCAGCGTCAAAGAAGTGCAGGTCGGCGACCTGTTGGGTGACTGGAGCACGGAAAAATTGCAGGTCGTGGAAATTCTTGAGGCGGCGCAGATGCTCCAGCAAGCAGAGCAAAATCTGGCCGAGCAGGAAGTCAAACTCAAGAAACACGAAGAAAAAGTCAGCAAGTACAAGCGCGAAGACGCCGGGCTGCGCTTTACCATTACCTGTCTGGTGGCGTTTGCGGTGTTTCAGGCGGGGTTGCTGATCTGGATTGCCACGCACCGGTAATCGGTGTCGAACCCAAAAAGATCGCAGCCTGCGGCAGCTCCTACACAGGTGTACACATAACCCTGTAGGAGCTGCCGCAGGCTGCGATCTTTTGCTTGTAAGGGTCAGACGCGGGAAGCAAACAGCGCCTGATGATCACGGCACTGTTCCGCCGTCAGCATGAACACGCCATGCCCACCGCGCTCGAAATCAAGCCAGGCGAAGTCGACTTCCGGGTACAGCGCGTCGACGTGAACCTGGCTGTTGCCCACTTCGACAATCAGCAAGCCCTTCTCGGTCAGGTGATCCGCCGCTTCGGCGAGCATTCGACGCACCAGGTTCAAACCATCATCACCGCAGGCCAGGCCCAACTCCGGTTCGTGCTGGTATTCGTCCGGCATGTCGGCGAAATCTTCCGCATCGACGTAAGGCGGGTTCGACACGATCAGGTCGAAACGCTGACCCGGCAAACCATCAAATCCGTCGCCCTGAACCGTGTATACCCGCTCATCGACGCCATGACGCTCGATGTTCTGGTTGGCCACTTCCAGCGCTTCGAACGACAGATCGGCCAGTACCACTTCGGCGTTCTGGAACTCGTAGGCACAGGCGATACCGATACAGCCGGAACCGGTGCACAGGTCGAGAATTCGCGCAGGCTCGGCGCCCAGCCACGGCTCGAAACGTTTTTCGATCAGCTCGCCAATCGGCGAACGCGGGATCAATACGCGCTCATCGACAATGAACGACATGCCGCAAAACCACGCTTCACCCAACAGGTAGGCGGTAGGAATGCGTTCTTCGATACGGCGCTTGAGCATGCGTTGCAGCTTGACCAGCTCGTCTTCTTCCAGATTGCAGTCGAGATAGCTGTCGGCGATTTCCCACGGCAAGTGCAAGGCACCCAACACCAACTGACGCGCTTCGTCCCAGGCGTTGTCGGTCCCATGGCCGAAAAACAGATCCTCCCCATGGAAGCGGCTGACGGCCCAACGGATATGGTCACGCAGGGTACGAAGTCGGGAAGTGATCACGGGGCAAACTCCAAAAAAAACGACTGGCGATTCTAACAGCCAAAACGCGTCTCGACGACGCGGGAAAACTACCGGGGCAAATGTAGGACTATTCTATTTTTTCGACTGGCTATTGAACAAAACGAGCCTATTGACAAGGCTGCGAGCCAGCAATGACGGTACCTACGATGGTAGCGATTCACAGAAGCGCTCAGCCAGAGGACAATGTCGCAAAAGCCCCACTCAAAGGAGCCCCAGAATGTCCGTTCCAAAAACGATGTTTCAACTCAGCGGCCGCGGTTATGCAGCTGCCGTTCTGAGCCATGCGACCCTTGTCATCATCGATGCCCAGAAAGAATACCTCAGCGGCCCGTTGGCCTTGAGCGGCATGGATGCAGCCGTCGCGAACATCAAGCAACTGGTGGCCGCTGCCCGTGCAGCCGGCCGGCCGATCGTCCATGTCCGCCACCTCGGCACCGTCGGTGGGCTGTTCGATCCACAAGGTGAGCGCGGTGAGTTCATCCCGGGCCTGGAACCACAGGGCGACGAAACCATCATCGGTAAATTGCTGCCAAGTGCGTTCCACGGCACCGAACTGCTGGAACGCCTGCAGAATCTCGGGTCGCTGGACCTGATCGTGTGCGGTTTCATGAGCCACTCCAGCGTCAGCACCACGGTGCGTGCCGCGAAGAACCTGGGCTTTCGTTGCACGCTGGTGGAAGACGCCTGCGCGACTCGCGACCTGCCTTACAAGGGTGGCGTATTGAGCGCAGACCACGTACAGCAGACCGAAATGGCGATCATGGCGGACAACTTCGCCACCCTCGCCCTGACCCAGGCTCTGATTTGATCAACGCTCGATGAGCGGTCCATGCCGCCGCTCATCCGCAAAAGCCTATCATTTGCTGTAATTGTCTTAGCCTCAGGAACATCCCGGTCAACTCCCGGTCGAAGGGCCGATACCCATTGAGGAAGGTCGGAATGAAGTTATCCGATGGTTTTGACGCTCGCCGCTTGCGGCCCAAAGGCCAACGCAACTGGCGTTTTCGAATCGGCGCGGCATTTGCTGCCTTGCTGTCGATGTGCGGTGTGTTGCTGGTGATGGCCGGTGCCGCCAGCCTGCTTGGCCACGCACCCGCCCTGGGCGAGTTGAATACCAACCGGGTCGGTTCCGCAGTGATTCTGGCGATTGGCCTGTTCGTGCTGTACCTCGGCGTGTGGCTGTGGCGTCGCTGCCGTCGCCGCTCGCGGCAGTCGCAAGAGCTGAACATCTCCCCGCATTTGATGAAAAAGCATGACTGAGCCGAGCGTTGCGCGTTTTCTCGCGCCCCATTCGTCTCGAGTTGGGTAAACTGGCCGCCCTTCGCGGAGGCTGACATGCAAGACGACGATTTTTCCCTGTTCAAAAGCGCGATCCAAGGCGTCAAGCCGATCAAACACGATCGCGCCGAAACCGGCAAACCCAAAGCTGACCGCGCACAAATCGCCAAGTTGCGACAAGCCGCCACCGTACGCACCGATGCCACCACCGTTGACGGGCTGTCCGATCAGTTCGTTATTGATGTTGGCCCGGAAGACGAGCTGATGTGGGCGCGTGACGGCGTTCAGGAAAGCCAGATGCGCAAGCTCAAGATCGGACAGATCCCGTTCGAAGGCAGCCTCGACCTTCATGGCATGAACGTGGAAAAGGCCCGGGAAACCCTCTGGGCGTTTCTGGCCGAAGCGACCAAATTCGAAATCCGCTGCGTGCGCGTCACCCACGGCAAGGCCGTGCGTCTGGACGGCAAGCGGCCGATGATCAAAAGCCACGTCAACACCTGGCTGCGCCAACAGTCACAAGTGCTCGGCTTCACTTCGTGCCAAGCGAAACACGGCGGCGCCGGAGCGGTTTATGTGATGCTCAAACGGACCATGATGGAAGGTCGCGACGAATAAAGCCGTCACCTAGCAAATTATCGGGATAACGATTTGCAATGATATGGGAGCTCCCGTAATACTCCGCAAATGGAATTTAAAGAACGACTCAAAGCAGCCCGCCAACACGCCAAGCTCAATCAGACCGAGCTTGCCGAGCGCGCAGGCCTGACGCAAACCTCTATCTCCGACCTTGAGCGCGGGAAATCGAAGGCAACAGCCTTTGCTGCCCAGATCGCTTCAGCGTGTGGCGTTTCACCGATGTGGCTGGCTGAAGGTGCCGGTGACATGCTTAAAGGGGTGTCCGATGCTGTTCCGTTGAATCGCATCCCTCCAAGCGTTTCAATGTCAGACATCCAGCCTTGGGACGACAGCACGCCCCTGGATGACGATGAGGTTTATGTCCCCTTCCTGCGTGAAGTTGAACTGGCAGCCGGCTCAGGCCGTTTCGTGATCTCAGAAAGCGACAGCGCCAGGCTGCGCTTCTTCAAGAAAGACCTGCGTCACAACAACGTGCAATTCAGCAACGCCAGGTGCGTGGTGGTGAGCGGAAACAGCATGCTCCCGGTACTGCGCGACGGCGCTACCGTTGGCATGAACGTCGGAAAGAACTCGTTGGGCGACATCGTCGACGGCGACATGTACGCGATCAACCACAACGGCCAGCTCCGCGTGAAACAGGTCTACCGACTGCCCAGTGGGATCCGCCTACGCAGTTTCAACCGTGACGAGCACCCGGACGAGGACTACACCTTCGCCGAGATCCAGGAGCAGCAGCTTGCGATCCTGGGTCATGTCTTTTGGTGGGCGATGTATTCGCGGTGAACTGAGTTGCGGTGATTCGACGCCCATCCAAGAGAAGCCCGCCAAGCGCGTAATGCTGTTCACTTAAGAAAAGTTTGGGATGGGATGGGGTACATATCCATTTCTGCGGTAGCGGCTGCTGGCGGTTTCGCTTTTACAGCGAGTCACTTGGAAATACGGAATGCCGCCCAACCCCAAGTAACCAAGGGCTCTTGCCCCGCCATTCGGTGCCTCGCTCAGGCTCGGCATGCCCTCACTCCGGCATTGCTCCGGGGGCCCACCGCCATCGGCCATCCATGGCCGGGGGCGGCTACCTCGGCATCCATGCCGAGGTGCCCCCTGCGCAACGCCTGCGTTCGGCCTCTGGAAAAGGGGCGGCAGATCTGAAGCCAAAGCAAAGCAACAGCAACGGCAACAGCAACAGCAACAGCAACAGCAACAGCAACAGCAACAGCAACAGCAAGATCAAAAGATCGCAGCCTCGCTTCGCTCGACAGCTCCTACAGGGAAATGCGTTCACTTGAAGTCAGGCCGGCCGGTAGGCCGCCTCGCTTTGGCGTTTGCGGTGCACGCCCCCTCGAGAGGCCGAGTGGAGGTTCTGCGCAGTGGGCAACCCGGCATGGATGCCGGATTAGCCGCCCCCGGCCATGGATGGACGATGGCGGCGGGCCCACGGAGCAGGACCGGAGCGCGGGCATGCCGAGCCTAAGCGAGGCACCGAACGAAAGGGGCAAGAGCCCTTGGTTACTTGGGGTTGGGCGGCATTCCGTATTTCCAAGTGACCCGCCGTAAGGGCGGAACCCTAGGCCGCCGTGACCGCAGAAACGGATATGTACCCCAACCTTAAGTGAACAGCATTGCGCCAAGCGCGGGCTTTTTTTGTACCTGAAATATAGGCACGGAATAAAATATGGGAATGCCCATTGACACAAAATATGGGAACACCCATATTTGCATTCAAGCCAACGGGAAATCGATCGGAAGCTGCCAGGCATCACTTCTGCCCATTCACTGAGTGGGCAGTGGGATGTAGGCCTGCATCAAACGCAAGGCTCACCAGAGCAAAAAGCGACATCAATGGACTGAGGCAAAAACCATGACTGTAGACATCAGCAACTTCACCATCGCTACCCCGCTTCCAATCTCCGACACCAACCCGATTGCGCTTGAGCTCATCGGCTGGCGTGCACTGATCGAATGCCCCGACGTCATCTCAATGCTTGACGATGGTTCGCTGCAGATGACGGCGCCGACACTTGGAGCCTCGAGCAAGAGCACGCTACGAACCCGCTGCGAGTGGAAGGAGCCAGGTTACTGGCTGTTCTCCAGCGCAGCGGACCACTGGAGCCGACAAGAAATGCGGCTGACGAAGGTCAATTCGCTACAGAAAGTCGTGATCGGCCAGATCCATGTGAAGGATTCAGAGCGACCTCCGGTAAAGGTGTTCTGGAACAAAGGAAAAATCACCATGGGGTTCCGAACCAGTTACCTACAGGACGATCCGGTCAACTCGACGATTTTGGAGAACGTGCCGCTCGGTGCACTTTTCAAAATCAACATTCACGCCAACTCGAGCGGCGCCGTCTCTGTATCGGCTAGTTGTAACGGCGTCAAATCCACTTCCGAGATCATGCGCCTCGACAACACGTGGGACACGAAAACTCTCGCCTTTCACGGCGGCGTGTACAACCAGATCGATTACTCCGACACCACCGACCCGCTAGACGGTTCTGTCTGCATCATCAGCGATCTGTCGATCACTCATGCCTGATACGACCTGCTCGGCCTGATGAGCAATACAGGCTTCAGGGAAGCATCACTGCTGCACCTTGGCGACAGGGTGTAGCGGGATGCGCAAACCCGAAGTGACCGATTTGGGGCTTCGCGCCCGCCGGCAATACAACTGCCGGCACACATACGCTACCATGTGCCCCATGTCGGGGATGAACCCTGCGTTTATTGCCACTCAGCTCGGTCATAGCGTTCAGATATTGCTATCGACCTACACCCGATGGATCAACGCCAGCACCGACTGGGGTGAGCTCGGAAAGATTGAAAAGAGCTTGATTGGTACACAATTGGTACAGACAGAAACAGTACCCCTCTGAAACCCGTATGGAATCAGCCTCTGTGACACTGGAACAGAACTACACCGCGATTCTCGGCCAATTGGGCGAGGACGTCTCCCGCGAGGGCCTGCTCGACACCCCAAAACGTGCCGCCAAAGCCATGCAGTACCTCTGCCGCGGTTATGAACAGACACTGGAAGAGGTCACCAACGGTGCCTTGTTCAGCTCTGACAACAGCGAAATGGTGCTGGTGAAGGACATCGAGCTCTACTCGTTGTGCGAACACCACCTGCTGCCGTTTATCGGCAAGGCTCACGTCGCCTACATCCCGAGCGGCAAGGTATTGGGCCTGTCGAAAGTCGCGCGGATCGTCGATATGTACGCCCGCCGCCTGCAGATCCAGGAAAATCTCAGCCGCCAGATCGCCGATGCGGTCCAGCAAGTCACTGGCGCCCTGGGCGTTGCAGTGGTGATCGAGGCCAAGCACATGTGCATGATGATGCGCGGTGTAGAGAAACAGAATTCGTCGATGATCACTTCGGTGATGCTGGGTGAGTTCCGCGAAAACGCGGCCACCCGCAGCGAGTTTCTCAGCCTGATCAAGTAATTCGCGGCAGAAGAAAACCGGCATTCATCGCCGGTTTTTTTTCGTCTGTGAAAAATCAGGTAAGCTGCGCGCCTTCTGTTTGCCCCTGTGAGGCTTATACCGTGTTCGTTAAAGCGCTTCGTGTCGGCCTTGGCCAACTGATCATCTTCATCGACTTCATTACCCGCCCAGGCAAAAAGCAGCGCCCTGCCGCCGCTCAGGCTCAGGTCGAGACGGCCGCCAAGGACCTGACCCTGTATCAGTTCCACGCCTGCCCGTTCTGCGTGAAAACCCGCCGCACCCTGCGCCGCCTGAACGTGCCGGTGGCCTTGCGCGACGCGAAGAACAACGAACAGGATCGCCAGGCCCTGCTGGAACAGGGCGGCAAGATCAAGGTTCCGTGCCTGCGCATCGAAGAGAATGGCCAGACGACCTGGATGTATGAGTCCAAGGTGATCATCGATTATCTGGACAAGCGTTTCGCTGCTGCCTGATGGTTTTGTGCTGGGGCTGATGGCCTCATCGCGAGCAAGTCGGATCGCCGCACCGTCGCTCCCACAGTGGTTTGTGGGGTGACGGAGATCTGTGATCAACACTGATCCCCTGTGGGAGCGAGCTTGCTCGCGATGGCGGCGCAACATTCAACATCAATGCTGACTGACCTGCCGCTATCGCGAGCAAGCTCGCTCCCACAGAGGTTGCGGTGTTCCCACCCTTAACTGACCGGCATTACCCAATGGCCGGTTTATTTGTTTCTACCTTCAGGCTGCTTTTGCTGCCTGGGCCTGACGCACCACCGCTGCCAGCCGCTTGAGCCCTTCGTCCAGCCGTGCCGGGTCGATGTGGCTGAAGTTCAGGCGCAAATGCCCCTGATTGCTGTCCGGTTCAGGGAAGAACGGCTCGCCCGGCATGAACGCCACATCCGCTGCCAGTGCAGCCTTGAGCAACGTACGCGTATCCAGCGGCTGCTTGAGTGTCAGCCAGAAAAACAGCCCGCCCTGCGGCACGTTCCAGTCCGCCAAATCAGCAAAATGCGTTTCCAGGGCTGACTGGAACGCGTCCCGACGAACCCGGTAGAAATCCCGCAGCTCGCTCAAGTGATGCTGAAATTTCTCTGTGCCAATCCACTGCAGCGCTTGCCACTGGCCGACGCGATTGGTGTGCAGATCGGCCGATTGCTTGAGTTTCAGCAAGTGCGGGAAGAGATCCGGGCTGGCGATCAGATAGCCGACTCGCAATCCGGGCAAGAGTGTTTTCGATACGGTGCCGGTGTAGATCCAACTGGTCTTTTTCAAGCGGCTGACAATCGGTGTGGCGCTGCCACCATCAAACGTCAGCTCACGGTAAGGCTCGTCTTCGATCAAGGTCACGCCGAACTCATCCAGCAAGGCTGCCACAGCATCACGCTTGGCGTCGCTGTAGCGCACGGCCGAAGGATTCTGAAAAGTCGGGATCAGGTAGATGAAGGCGGGTTTGTGTTTCTCCAGTCGAGTTCGAAGTTGCGCCAGGTTCGGGCCATCAGCCTCCAGCGGGACAGTGATGCAGTCGGCGCCGAACAGCTGAAAAATCTGCAACGCCGCCAGATAAGTCGGCGCTTCGAGCAAAATCTCAGTGCCTTTGTCGATGTACAGCTTGGCCGCCAGATCGAGGGTTTGCTGGGAGCCGCTGACCACCAACACCTGACTCGCCTCGCAGGGTACGCCCAGCGCCCGCGCCTCTGCTGCCAGCGCTTCACGCAGCGCCGGCTCACCTTCGCTCATGCCGTACTGGCCCATGGACAGCGGCATGTCGGCCCACTCGACTTTCGGCAGCATGGCTTCGGCCGGCAAGCCACCGGCGAACGACATCACTTCCGGGCGCTGGGCGGAGGCGAGGATTTCACGGATCAAAGAACTTTTAAGGCGCGAGACACGTTCGGAAAATGCCATGGGGTCACCGGTAGCAAGGCCTGAGGAGAATGAGTCAAACTGGTTGACCGAAATTACGACAGACCGAACGGATACGTCAATATGCTTGACCTTAAAAATCCCGCTACTCAGCAACAGGCGATGGAAGCGTTTTTCTTCGGTTACCAGGCGTTCACCGCGAAAGCCGACGAAATGCTCGAGCGTCGTGGCTTGAGCCGGGTGCATCAACGCATTGTGTTTTTCATCGCCCGCTACCCGAACTTGAGCGTCAAGGAACTGCTGGCATTGCTCGGGGTGACGAAGCAGGCGCTGAACATTCCGCTACGTCAATTGGTGGAAATGCATCTAGTGAACAGTGTCGCGTCCGAGACCGATAAGCGTAAGCGGTTGCTGGAGCTGACCGACGATGGCGCGCGTTTCGAGCAGTCGTTGCGCCGTGAACAGGTGAAATTGCTGGAGCGGGTGTTTGCCGAGGCGGGAGAGACGGCGGTGAATGGGTGGATGGCGGTGAACATGGCGTTGGGGCAAACCCAAGCGCTCGCGGACTGAGCAGACTGTCTGCAGGATTTGCATCAACTGATCTGACGCCATCGCGAGCAAGCTCGCTCCCACAGGGGAATGCGGTCAACTGTGGGAGCGAGCTTGCTCGCGATGACGTCTTAACAGGCGATATATCCCTATTGCCAAACTTTTCGTCTACAAAATCAAAAACATTATTTGCTTTATTTGTATACAAAAGCATAATCAACTTCGTGCGAGTTCCTGACCAAGCGGTCAACAAATTCGCAAGTACCTCAAAGGGTCGCTGCCACCCTCATGGGTCCGGCCCTGGAAATAACAATAAAACTCTTGAGGAGTACTCGCTGTGGAAAGCCGCAAATCCGAAGCCCCGACGCTGGAACTCTCGCCGCCGTTACGCAATGGCTGGCTGGAGCGCATCTTCAAACTCAGCTTGCATGGCACCACGGTGAAGACCGAGTTGATTGCCGGTCTGACAACCTTCATCACCATGGCCTACATCATCTTCGTCAACCCCAACATCATGGCCGACGCCGGGATCGATCACGGTGCCGCGTTCGTCGCCACCTGCATCGCCGCCGCGCTGGGTTGCCTGTTGATGGGCCTGTACGCCAACTGGCCAGTCGGCCTGGCGCCGGGCATGGGCCTCAACGCCTTCTTCACTTACACCGTGGTCGGCACCATGGGTTACAACTGGGAAACCGCCCTTGGCGCGGTGTTTGTTTCCGGTGTGTTGTTCATGTTTCTAACTTTTTCCCGGATCCGCGAATGGCTGCTCAATAGCATTCCGGTGAGTTTGCGCTTTGCCATGGGTGCCGGTGTGGGTCTGTTTCTGGGGCTGATCGGCTTGAAAACCGCGGGCATCGTGGTCGACAGCCCGGCCACCCTGATCAAGCTCGGCTCCCTGCGCGAACCTGGCCCACTGCTGGCCGCCATCTGCTTCCTGATGATCGCTGTACTCAGCTACCACAAAGTGTTCGGCGCGATTCTCATCAGCATCATCACCGTCACCCTGGCGGGTTGGGGCCTGGGCCTCGTTCACTATGAAGGCATCATGTCCGCCCCGCCGAGCCTGGCGCCGACCTGGATGGCCATGAACATTGCCGGCGTGTTCAACGTCAGCATGATCAGCGTGGTGCTGGCCTTCCTCTTCGTGCACATGTTCGACACCGCCGGCACCTTGATGGGCGTCGCCCAGCGCGCCGGTCTGGTGAACGCTGACGGCCGGATCGAAAACCTTTCCCGTGCCATGAAAGCCGACAGTGCTTCCAGTGTTTTCGGCGCAATGGTCGGCGTTCCTCCGGTCACCAGCTACGTGGAAAGTGCCGCGGGTGTAGCCGCTGGTGGTCGGACTGGTCTTACCGCCGTGACCGTAGGTGTGCTATTTATTGCCGCAATGTTCTTCGCACCGCTGGCTGGCATGATCCCCGCTTACGCAACCGCCGGTGCGCTGATTTATGTGGCGATGCTGATGATGGGCGGTATGGCGCACATCGAATGGGACGAAGCGACCGACAGCATTCCGGCGATCGTCACCGCGATCATGATGCCCCTGACCTTCTCGGTCGCTGATGGCATTGCTCTGGGCTTTATCACGTATGTGGTGCTGAAGGCTTTCACCGGTAAGCACAAGGAAATTTCCGTCAGTCTGTGGGTGCTTTGCGCGATCTTCATCGCCAAGTTCATTTTCTTGTAAGCCGTACACGCTTCAAAACAGCCTCACCCCGTCGGGTGAGGCTTTTGTGCAAATGGAGGAAAGTGATGAGTCTGGAAACATGGCTGCTGTTCAGCGGCGCTGCGCTGGTGGTAATCCTGATCCCGGGGCCACTGTCTTTGCTGATGATCAGCAACAGTCTGAATTACGGTTTGCGTCGTTCTTACCCGGCGTTTCTGGGGGGCGTGATTGCGTCGATCTGCTTGCTCAGTGCGTCGGCGCTGGGTTTGGGCGCCTTGCTGCTGGCATCGGAACAGTTGTTCAGCGCCCTGAAGATCGTCGGGGCGCTGTACCTGTTCTACTTGGCCTGGCAGAGCTGGCAGCAATCGCGTCAGCCCTCCCACGGCGCTGAAGTGCCCCAGGCTGCGCCAGTGCCACGCTTTCGCGCACTGTTCGGGCGCGCGTTCATGCTGGGCGCCAGCAACCCCAAAGACATTCTATTCTTCGCCGCTTTCCTCCCGCAGTTCCTCAGTGCCGAGCAGCCGTTCCTGCCGCAGTTGCTGGTGATGATTGCGACCTGGACTGTGCTGGATTTGCTGTGCAAGCTGGCTTATGGGCTGGGTGCCAATGGTGCTGCACGGTATCTGCGTAGCGGTAAGGGGCAGAGCTGGTTTAACCGGGTGAGTGCGGGGTTGTTCAGTGGTGCCGGCGCGGCCTCATTGTTGAGCCGCTAAGGGCAAAAGATCGCAGCCTCGTTGCACTCGACAGCTCCTACAGGGGAGGAATGCGTTTCCATGTAGGAGCTGCCGAAGGCTGCGATCTTTTGACTTTTCTACAGGCAAAAAAAAGCCCGCAGTGTGAGCGGGCGAAAGACCAAAGAAGCTATATGCGCAGGATTTTTGGGGGGAAAGTCCTAGCTTCCTCTGTAGGTCGAATAGCTGTACGGCGAAATCAGTAACGGCACATGGTAGTGATCCTGTTCCGCAGAGATGCCGAAACGCAGCACCACCACATCCAGGAACGCAGGTTCTGGCAGCTGAACGCCACGGGCGCGGTAGTAATCACCCGCATGAAATTGAACCTGATAGACCCCGGAACGGTAGTCATCGCCTTGCAGCAGCGGTGCATCGACCCGGCCGTCGCTGTTGGTGATCGCGCTGGCGACCAATTCCAGCTGCGAGCCTTCAACGCGGTACAACTCGACCTTGATCGAGCTGCCCGGGCAACCATGTGCAGCGTCTAAAACGTGAGTAGTCAAACGTCCCATTGATTCTGCGCGCCTGCCTGCGTGGAGCAGTCAGACCTCGCGCCTCCCGAAGTCAGTTGAAAAGGAGACCGCACCGATTCGGAGCACGAAACGCTGCGGCGAGCGACTGATTAAGACACTTTTCAAAAAAATTGTACACAATAAAAACAACATATTTACCACTAGACCCGTCATTCATGGATTCACGCCAAATCTGCCGCCGAGCCATAGGGCAAAAGAACCTTCCATCTTTTTACTGACCAATCAGGCAGGTTTCTTGCAATAACATGTGAAGATGACAGTCAGTGAAAAATGCAAAAAAACAGGCTTACAAAGTGGATATAAAGTTGTATACAATCAGCCCATCGCTGTGACGCCAGCCTGTCATCAAACCGCCAGGCCGCCACACAACCCTGACCTTGAACAAGTCGAACGAATAAGAAGGAAGACTGCAGTGAGCGCTGACTACCCACGCGACCTGATCGGTTACGGCAGTAACCCTCCTCACCCACACTGGCCGGGCAATGCCCGCATCGCCTTGTCCTTCGTGCTCAATTACGAAGAAGGCGGCGAGCGCAATATCCTGCACGGCGATAAAGAATCCGAAGCCTTCCTTTCGGAAATGGTCTCGGCGCAGCCGCTGCAAGGCGCGCGCAACATGAGCATGGAATCCCTTTACGAGTATGGCAGCCGCGCCGGCGTCTGGCGGATTCTGAAACTGTTCAAGGAATTCGACATTCCGCTGACCATCTTCGCCGTGGCCATGGCCGCCCAGCGCCACCCGGACGTGATCCGCACGATGGTCGATGCAGGCCACGAGATCTGCAGCCACGGCTATCGCTGGATCGACTATCAGTACATGGACGAAGCGCAGGAACGCGAGCACATGCTCGAAGCGATCCGCGTCCTCACCGAAATCACCGGCGAGCGCCCACTAGGCTGGTACACCGGCCGCACCGGTCCGAACACTCGTCGACTGGTGATGGAAGAAGGCGGTTTCCTCTACGACTGCGACACCTACGACGACGACCTGCCCTACTGGGAACCGAACAACCCGACCGGCAAGCCGCACCTGGTGATTCCGTACACGCTGGACACCAACGACATGCGCTTCACCCAGGTCCAGGGTTTCAACAAGGGCGACGATTTCTTTGAATACCTCAAAGACGCGTTCGACGTGCTTTACGCTGAAGGCGCCGAAGCACCGAAGATGTTGTCGATCGGCCTGCACTGCCGTCTGATTGGCCGTCCGGCGCGTCTGGCCTCGCTCAAACGCTTTATCGAGTACGCTAAAAGTCATGAACAGGTGTGGTTCAGCCGTCGCGTCGACATCGCTCGCCACTGGCACGAAAACCACCCGTACCAAGGGGCCGCAAAATGAGCCACTTCCAAACCCTGAAGCCGTCGACCCTGAGCCGCGACGCGTTTGTCGCCGCTTTCGCCGACATCTACGAACATTCGCCATGGGTGGCCGAAAAGGCCTTCGACCTGGGCCAGGACGCATCGATCGACGAGATCGAAACCCTACACCAACGCATGAGCGACATCCTGTTAAGCGCCGATCACGAAAGCCAACTGGCCCTGATCAACGCTCACCCGGACCTGGCCGGAAAAGCCGCCGTCCAGGGCCAACTGACCGAAGCCAGCACCAATGAACAGGCTGGCGCCGGTATTCACCAATGCTCGAGCGATGAGTTCCAGCGCTTCACCGAGCTGAACGACGCCTACAAAGCCAAGTTCAAGTTTCCCTTCATCATGGCGGTAAAAGGCAGCAACCGGCATCAGATCCTCGCGGCGTTCGAAACGCGCATTCACAACCCGGAAGACACCGAGTTCAAATGCGCGCTGGCGGAGATCAACAAGATCGCCCTGTTCCGATTACTGACCCTTTAGCGAGCAGCCCTTGTGAAAAGCCCCGAGTGTTCTTAAACGCAAAAAGCACCCAGGGCTCCTGCGAGCATCCCAAGCCAACTTATTAAAGGCAGACAAGAAGAATGAAAGCTTACGCCGTACCTTTCGAGAAGTTCGTCAACCTGGCCGACGCCCGCCTGGGCACCAAAATCATCTCGGTCACCGATGACTGGTTCGCTGATGCCAACCGCCTGTTCCAGCCGACCCCGGCTGTGTGGAAAGAAGGCGTGTTCGATGACAACGGCAAGTGGATGGACGGCTGGGAATCGCGCCGCAAGCGCTTCGAAGGCTATGACAGCGCGGTGATCCGCCTGGGCGTACCGGGTTCGATCAAAGGCGTGGACATCGACACCTCATTCTTCACCGGCAACTTCCCGCCGTCGGCCTCCCTGGAAGCCTGTTTCCTGGCTGAAGGCGAACCGACTGAAAACACCCAGTGGGTTGAAGTGCTGTCGGCTGTCGAGCTGCAAGGCAACAGCCATCACTTCCATGAAATCAACAACGACCAGGCGTTCAGCCACCTGCGCTTCAACATCTACCCGGATGGCGGCGTAGCGCGTCTGCGTGTGTACGGCGTGCCGCACCGCGACTGGTCGGCCGTTGGTGACAACGAACAAATCGATCTGGCCGCCGCCCTGAACGGTGGCCGCGCCCTCGCCTGCTCCGACGAACACTTCGGTCGCATGAGCAACATCCTCAACCCGGGCCGTGGCATCAACATGGGCGACGGTTGGGAGACCGCACGTCGCCGTACACCGGGCAATGACTGGGTCATCGTCGCGCTGGGTCATGCCGGAGAGATCGAAAAAGTCATCGTCGACACCCTGCATTTCAAGGGCAATTACCCGGACACGTGCTCGATCCAGGGCGCGTTCGTGAAGGGCGGCACCGACAGCCAGATCGAAACCCAATCGCTGTTCTGGCGCGAATTGCTGCCGGCGCAGAAACTCGAAATGCACGCCGAACACACCTTCGCCGAGCAGATCAAGGCGCTGGGCCCGATCACCCACATCCGCCTGAACGTGTTCCCGGACGGTGGTGTGAGCCGCCTGCGGGTATTGGGCAAGGTCGCTAAATAAGCGCTGAACCCAATCGCGAGCAAGCTCGCTCCCACATTTGAAATGCATTCCCCTGTGGGAGCGGGCTTGCTCGCGAAGGCGTCAGAACAAACAACACAGAATTTTGGAAAAGAAGACCAGCATGCGCACATTGACGATTGAACCGCTGACCAAAGAAGCCTTCGCCCCTTTCGGTGACGTGATCGAAACCGACGGCAGCGATCACTTCATGATCAACAACGGTTCGACCATGCGCTTTCACAAACTGGCGACGGTGCAAACCGCCACGCCAGAGGACAACGCGATCATCAGCATCTTCCGCGCCGACGCGCAGGACATGCCGCTGACCGTCAGCATGCTGGAGCGTCACCCGCTGGGCAGCCAGGCTTTCATTCCGCTGCTCGGCAACCCTTTTCTGATCGTGGTCGCGCCACTTGGCGATGAACCTGTATCAGGCTTGGTCCGCGCCTTCGTCACCAACGGCAGGCAGGGCATTAATTACCATCGCGGCGTTTGGCACCATCCGGTGCTGACGATCGAAAAGCGGGATGACTTCCTGGTGGTTGATCGCAGTGGCACAGGCAATAACTGCGATGAGCATTTTTTCAAAGAGGATGAGCGTTTGATCCTTGCCCCCCACCAATAAGAGAAGGTCTGATCACTCGACAACAGAGTGACAGGCGAGAGGTAAAGACTGTGGAAGCACATCTGTTGGAATGGCTGAACCTGAGCGTGCGCTGGGTTCACATGATTACTGGCGTGGCCTGGATCGGTGCGTCGTTCTATTTCGTCTGGCTGGAAAACAACCTCAATCGGGTCAACCCGAAAAGTGGTCTGGCCGGCGATTTGTGGGCGATCCACGGCGGCGGTATCTATCACCTGGAAAAATACAAACTGGCTCCACCGACCATGCCGGACAACCTGCACTGGTTCAAATGGGAAGCCTACTTCACCTGGATGTCAGGGATCGCGCTGTTGTGCGTGGTGTTCTACTCCAACCCGACGCTGTACCTGCTGGCACCAGGCAGCAGCCTGACCGGCCCTGAAGGGGTCGCGCTGGGCATTGCCTCGTTGTTCGTCGGCTGGTTCGTCTACTCCTTCCTCTGCGACTCGGCCCTGGGCAAACGCCCTGCCCTGCTCGGCTTCATCCTGTTCGTGCTGATCATTGGCGCTGCTTACGGCTTCAGCAAAGTGTTCAGCGGTCGTGGTGCGTACCTGCACGTCGGCGCGATCATCGGCACCATCATGGTCGGCAACGTGTTCCGCATCATCATGCCGGCCCAACGCGCACTGGTTGCCGCAATTGCCGAGAACCGCACGCCGGATCCGGCGCTGCCGGCCAAAGGTCTGCTGCGTTCGCGTCACAACAACTACTTCACCTTGCCGGTGCTGTTCATCATGATCAGCAACCACTTCCCGAGCACCTACGGCAGCCAATACAACTGGCTGATCCTGGCCGGGATCGCGGTGCTCGCGGTGTTGGTGCGTCACTACTTCAACACCCGTCATGACAGCCACAAATTTGCCTGGACCCTGCCCGTTGCGGCCGTGGGCATGATCTGCCTGGCGTACGTGACTGGCCCGGCGCAGATGCCCAGCGCGCCTGAAGTAGCCAAGGCGCCTGGCACCATCGAGTACCAGCCGTTGCCGGAAACTGCCCTCGGTGGTGGTGCCAAACCTGAAGCGGCGAAACCTGCTGCACCTGCCGCTGCACCGGCTCAGGCGTCCAACGCCGGCCCCGGTTTCGACAAAGTGCACAGTGTGATCCAGGAGCGTTGCGCGGTTTGCCATTCGGCCAAACCGACCAGCCCGCTGTTCAGTGCTGCACCGGCTGGCGTGATGCTCGATACCCCCGAGCAGATCCGTCAGAACGCTGCACGCATCCAGGCTCAAGCCGTCACCAGCCAGATCATGCCACTGGGCAACATCACCCAGATGACCCAGCAGGAACGTGACCTGATCGGTGCGTGGATTGTTCAGGGAGCTCCAACCAATTAAGTAGCAAAAAGCATCGCGGGCAAGCCCGCTCCCACAAGGACACCATCAAGCCCGCTCCCACAGGTTTGCCTGATGCACAAAATCACAAGAATAAAAAAGATCCGAGGTGTTGCATGTCCGAGCTATCCGAAGCGCGCATCCCCGACGCACCCGCCATTCAGCGTTTACCCCTTTTGCAACTGATCCTGGTTGGTCTGCAACATGTTCTGCTGATGTACGGCGGAGCCATCGCGGTGCCGCTGATCATCGGACAGGCCGCTGGCCTGAGTCGTGAAGAAATTGCCTTCCTGATCAACGCCGACCTGCTGGTGGCCGGGATCGCTACCATCGTGCAATCGCTGGGCATCGGCCCCATGGGCATCCGTATGCCGGTGATGATGGGCGCCAGTTTCGCCGCTGTCGGCAGCATGGTCGCCATGGCCGGCATGCCGGGCATCGGTCTGCAAGGGATCTTCGGCGCGACCATCGCCGCCGGGTTCTTCGGCATGATCATCGCGCCGTTCATGTCCAAAGTCGTACGCTTCTTCCCGCCTCTGGTGACCGGCACGGTCATCACCTCGATCGGTTTGTCGCTGTTCCCCGTGGCCGTGAACTGGGCCGGCGGCGGTGCAGGTGCCGCTCAATTCGGCTCACCGATTTACCTGGCCATCGCCGCGCTGGTGCTGGCCACCATTCTGTTGGTGCACCGCTTCATGCGCGGTTTCTGGGTCAATATTTCGGTGCTGATCGGCATGTGCCTCGGCTACATCGTTTGCGGCGTGATTGGCATGGTCGACCTCAGCGGCATGGCCCAAGCGCCGTGGCTGCAGATCGTCACCCCGCTGCATTTCGGCATGCCGAAATTTGAACTCGCACCTATTCTGTCCATGTGCCTGGTGGTGGTGATCATCTTCGTCGAGTCCACCGGGATGTTCCTCGCGCTGGGCAAAATCACCGACCAGGAAGTCTGCCCACGCATGCTCCGTCGCGGTTTGTTGTGTGATGCCGGCGCCTCGTTCTTCGCCGGTTTCTTCAACACCTTCACCCACTCCTCTTTCGCGCAGAACATCGGCCTCGTGCAGATGACCGGCGTGCGTTGCCGCTCGGTGACCATCGTCGCCGGTGGTTTGCTGGTGGTGTTGAGTTTGTTGCCGAAAGCGGCGTTTCTGGTGGCCTCGATTCCACCCGCCGTACTGGGCGGCGCGGCGATTGCGATGTTCGGCATGGTCGCCGCCACCGGCATCAAGATTCTTCAGGAAGCCGACATCGGTGACCGTCGCAACCAGTTGCTGGTGGCGGTGAGCATCGGCATGGGGCTGATCCCGGTGGTCCGTCCGGAATTCTTCGCCCACCTTCCGATGTGGATGAGTCCGATCACCCACAGCGGAATCGCCATGGCCACGCTCAGCGCGCTGTCGCTGAACCTGCTGTTCAACATCCTCGGCGGCACCGAACGCGCGGCCATCAACGACTGCCACGCCCACCCGCACTAACACATCAGCGCCACAGAACCTGTGGGAGCGGGCTTGCTCGCGAAGGGGCCATCAGCCTCAACATCATTGTTGACTGACATACCGCTTTCGCGAGCAAGCCCGCTCCCACAGGGTGGATGCCTGCGCCACGAACAATAAAAACAAGAGGGAGCAACAGATGATTCGGACACAGACAAACATGCTGTTAGGCGGTGGTCTATTGGCCGCCAGTCAGGCCATGGCCGGCGATCTGCTGCTGTGGCAGACCAACAGCCTGAGCTATCTGTATGGCAAGGATTTCGCGGTCAACCCGTCGATCCAGCAGACGATAACCTTTGAGCACGCCGACCGCTGGAAGTACGGCGACAACTTCCTCTTCGTCGACAGCACTTACTACAACGGCGAGAAAGACCGGAACAAAGGCGTTCACGCCTATTACGGGGAGTTCAGTCCGCGCCTCTCCTTCGGCAAAATCCTCGACCGCCGTTTCCAATTCGGCCCGATCAAGGACGTGTTGCTGGCCATGACCTACGAGAATGGCGAAGACGACACCGAGGCCTATCTGATCGGCCCCGGTTTCGACCTCGCGGTACCGGGCTTCAATTTTTTCACCTTGAACTTCTACTATCGCCAGACCGAAGGCTCGCGTCCCGGCGACGATGTCTGGCAGATCACGCCGGCCTGGTCCTACACCCTGCCATTGGGCAACTCGAACCTGTTGATCGACGGCTACATCGACTGGGTCGTGGATAACGACCAGAACTCACATGGCACCTACCACGCCAACCTGCACTTGAACCCGCAGATCAAATATGACCTGGGGAAGACCTTGGGTTGGCGGGAGAAACAGGTGTACGTCGGCGTCGAATACAGCTACTGGAAAGACAAATACGGCATCGAAAACAACGCCAACCTCGACACTCATGAGAACACCACCAGCCTGCTGGTGAAGGTGCATTTCTAGATGATCTGCAACCGTGCTCCAAACCTGTCGTCGGTGCGCTGTTGCGGGGCACTTGAGACCTGGCCAAGGAGTCAGTATTCTCCGCGGCCGCCCGAATCTGGTCTAAAAAAAAGCCCGGATTTAATTCCTGACCAGAAAGCCAACTTACCCCGGCACTGGACGGTACCAAGGCACTCCAAAACCACTCTCAATCGGATGCTCTTGAGCAGCCGAGCGGGAGTTTTTTGGCTTTTCAAAAGCCTTGGCTCAGCTCTTGCTAACAGCACTGAAGCTGACCAATTGGATGATTTTTTACAGCGACAGAAAAAGGCGCCACACCAGAGCGCCGACCTTAGAAAAATAACGTGGAACCACCTACTTTTTGGGAGCAACCGAATGAAACGTACGTGCACTAGCCTGATGCTGGCGGGATCTCTGCTGGCCGGGGGCCAGGCCATGGCCGGCGACTTGCTGCAATGGCAGAACAACAGCCTGTCCTACCTGTATGGCAAGGACTTCCAGGTCAACCCGCACATTCAGCAGACCGTCACCTTCGAGCATGCCGATGCATGGAAATATGGGGACAACTTCTTCTTCGTCGACAAGATTTTCTACAACGGTGACAAAGACTTCAACGTTGGTCCGAACACCTATTACGGTGAGTTCCAACCGCGCATTTCGCTGGGCAAGGTCCTCGACCAGAAAATCGAATTCGGCCCGATCAAAGATGTCCTGCTGGCCATGACCTACGAGTTCGGTGAAGGCGATACCGAGTCCTACCTGATCGGTCCCGGTTTCGACCTGGCGATCCCGGGCTTTGATTACTTCCAGCTGAACTTCTACCAGCGTCACACGGAAGGCAGCCGTCCAGGCGACAACGTGTGGCAGATCACCCCGGTCTGGTCCTACACCATTCCTGTCGGTGACTCGAACATCCTGATCGATGGCTACATGGACTGGGTGGTCGACAACGACTCCAACTCCAAAGGCGACTACCACGCCAACCTGCACTTCAACCCGCAGGTCAAATACGACCTGGGCAAGGCGCTAAACCTTGGCGAAAAGCAGTTGTACGTCGGCGTCGAGTATGACTACTGGAAAAACAAGTACGGTATTGAAGACAGTCAGGGCTTCAAAACCGATCAGAGCGTAACCAGCTTCCTGGTCAAGGTTCACTTCTAATCCGGCGGCGTCTGTAAGGACGCCATCGCGAGCAAGCTCGCTCCCACAGTTGATCATAGGTGATCACAAATAATGTGTTCACAGGAGATTGAATGTGGGTGCAAGCTTGCTCGCGATGGTCGCGCCGCCGATCTCAAGCCGAAACCACAGGCTCCGCCAACCCGAGAAACCGGCACAACTCCCCGCGCTTGGCCAACGCATCCCGCCGCCCCAAATCAATCAATTCGCTGCAATACCCCGCCTCGAACAGCAGATAACTCAGCACCCCCGCCCCGCTCGTCCTGGTCGCCCCCGGTCCGCGCAGAAACAGACGCAGCGCCGCCGGTAATTCCTGCCGATGCCGCGCCGCAATCTCATCGATCGGCTGACTCGGCGAAATCACCAGCACATCTACCGGCGCCACACCCAGCGCGCGCGTCGGCGTGCCATCGGGCAGCAGATGACTGAACTGATTGAGCCGCTGCAACAACTCGATGTCACTTTCCAGGCTGTCAATGAACGTGCTGTTGAGCAGGTGCCCACCGATCTGCGCCAGGCTCGGTTGCTGACCGGTGTAGGCGCGTTGCAGCGGTTGTTCCGGGTCGACGCCGCGGGGGTTGCCGCTGACGCCCACTACCAGCACTCGGCTGGCGCCCAGGTGCAGCGCCGGGCTGATCGGTGCCGACTGACGCACCGCGCCGTCGCCGAAATACTCTTCACCGATTTTCACTGGTGCAAACAGCAGCGGAATCGCTGAACTGGCCAGCAAGTGATCGACGGTCAATTGCGTGGGGACGCCGATTCGCCGATGGCGCAACCAGGCATTGATGGTGCCGCTGCCCTGATAAAAGGTCACCGCCTGACCGGACTCGTAGCCGAACGCGGTCACCGCAACCGCCTGCAACTGCTTCTGTGCAATGGCCTCGGCAATCCCGCTCATCTGCAATTTGTCGTCGAGCAATCCGCGCAGCGGCGAACTGTTGAGCAACGCCACCGGCACCTGAGCGCCAATCCCGAGCAAACTGTGGCTGACAAAACGACTGGCCTGGTGGATCACACCCGGCCAGTCGCTACGCAGCACCAGATGACTGCGAAAGCCCTGCCAGAAGGCTGTCAGACGTTGAATCGCACCCCGAAAATCCATCGCCCCACTGGCGAGGCTGACCGCGTTGATTGCGCCGGCCGAGGTGCCGACGATCACCGGAAACGGATTGCTCGCGCCGACCGGTAACAGCTCGGCAATCGCCGCCAGAACACCCACCTGATAAGCCGCCCGAGCCCCGCCGCCGGAAAGAATCAACCCTGTAACCGGTTCAGCAGGACTCATCGCAACACTCCATGGTGCATATAAGGACGGTGGTTCAACCGCGTTTTGCGTACAGCTTCGGCTCGCCCGGCGGACGGCTCTTGAAGCGACGATGAGCCCAAAGGTATTGCTCCGGACATTCGCGCAAGACGCCTTCGATCCATTGGTTGATCCGCAGGCAGTCGGCCTCTTCGGTTTCGCCGGGGAAACCCTCGAGCGGTGCATGAATCACCAGTCGATAACCGCTGCCGTCCGCCAGACGTTCCTGAGTGAACGGTACCACCAGCGCCTTGCCCAACCGCGCAAACTTGCTGGTGGCGGTGACGGTCGCGGCCTGAATCCCGAACAGCGGCACGAAGATACTTTGCTTGGCGCCATAGTCCTGATCCGGTGCGTACCAGATTGCCCGGCCGGCCCGCAGCAGTTTCAGCATGCCGCGCACGTCGTCGCGCTCCACCGCCAGCGAATCGACGTTGTGCCGCTCGCGCCCCAGGCGCTGGACGTAGTCGAACAACGGATTTTTGTGTTCGCGGTACATGCCATCAATGGTGTGCTGCTGGCCGAGCAACGCCGCGCCGATTTCCAGCGTGGTGAAATGGACGGCCATCAGGATCACGCCTTTGCCGTCACGCTGGGCTTTTTTCAAATGCTCCAGCCCTTCGACATGGGCCAGCTTCGCCAGGCGCTCACGCGACCACCACCAGCTCATGGCCATTTCGAAAAACGCGATGCCCGTGGAGGCGAAGTTTTCCTTGAGCAGGCGCTTGCGCTCGGCAGCGGCTTTTTCAGGGAAACACAGTTCGAAATTGCGCTTGGCAATGCGCCGTCTGTCGCCCGCTACTCGATACATCAATGCACCCAGGGCGCGACCGATCGACAGCAACACCGGATATGGCAGCTGGACAATCAGCCACAACAGCCCCAAGCCACACCACAAAGGCCAGAAACGTGGAGAAAGAAATGCTGTTCGAAAACGCGGGCGATCCATTAAAGGTTCCGGAAAGACAATGGCCGCGCATTCTACATCGTTCGACCCGGCTTGCGGCTCGCGGGCGTTCTCGTTATAAGTCTCGGCACTTTTAGTGACAAGTCGTTGTATGCCGACCATGAGCCAAACCGAACCGCTAGACCAAGATCCCGTGTTCCAGCTGAAGGGCAGCATGCTCGCCATTACGGTGCTGGAACTGGCCCGTAACGACCTCGAGAACCTCGATCGTCAACTGGCCGCCAAGGTTGCCCAGGCGCCTAACTTCTTTAGTAACGCGCCATTGGTGCTGGCCCTGGACAAACTCCCGGCCGGCGAAGGTGCAGTCGATCTGCCCGGCCTGATGCGCGTCTGCCGCCAGCATGGCCTGCGCACCCTGGCGATCCGTGCCAGCCGCATCGAAGACATCGCCGCGGCCATCGCGGTCGACCTGCCGGTGCTGCCACCGTCCGGCGCCCGTGAGCGTCCGTTGGACCCGCTCGAAGGCCAAGTCAAGAAAAAACCGGAAAAACCGCCGGAGCCGACTATCAAGCCAACGAAGATCATCACCTCGCCCGTACGCGGTGGGCAGCAGATTTATGCCCAGGGCTGCGATCTGGTGGTGATCTCGTCGGTCAGCCCGGGGGCGGAACTTCTCGCCGACGGGAACATCCATGTATACGGCCCGATGCGTGGTCGAGTGTTGGCCGGCGTCAAAGGCGACACGAAAGCCAGGATTTTCTGTCAGCAAATGAGCGCTGAACTGGTCTCCATCGCAGGCCACTACAAGGTTTCGGAGGATCTGCGTCGCGACCCTTTGTGGGGTGCGGGCGTACAGGTCAGCCTGTCGGGCGATGTGTTGAACATCATTCGGCTTTAACGGATACTGCCGCATTTTCCAAACATCTCTAAAACGTAGCGAAAACGGCTCAAACGAAGTAGGAAAAAGGCCATAAGCAGTGTTTACCCGAGGTAAGCGCCGTTCTGGACCGAATTCCAGCCAAGGCTGTCCGACTGCAGTAGTTTTTCTAGAGATGTTTTTCAGGGGCTAAATGTCCTTTTTCCTTAGGGGTGAAACACCTTGGCCAAGATTCTCGTGGTTACATCCGGCAAGGGTGGTGTGGGTAAGACCACCACCAGTGCTGCTATCGGTACCGGCCTCGCACTGCGCGGTCACAAAACAGTTATCGTCGACTTCGACGTCGGTTTGCGTAACCTCGACCTGATCATGGGTTGCGAGCGCCGCGTGGTGTATGACTTCGTCAACGTGGTAAACGGCGAAGCCAACCTGCAACAAGCCCTGATCAAAGACAAACGCCTGGAAAACCTCTACGTACTGGCCGCCAGTCAGACCCGCGACAAAGACGCGCTGACCGTCGAAGGCGTGGAAAAAGTGTTGATGGCGCTGAAAGAAGACTTCGAATACGTGGTCTGCGACTCTCCGGCCGGCATCGAAAAAGGCGCCCACCTGGCCATGTACTTCGCAGACGAAGCGATTATCGTGACCAACCCGGAAGTGTCCTCGGTTCGTGACTCGGACCGCATGCTGGGCCTGCTGGCCAGCAAATCGCGCCGCGCTGAAAAGGGCGAAGACCCGATCAAGGAACACCTGCTGCTGACCCGCTACAACCCGCAACGAGTCAGTGACGGCGAGATGCTCGGCGTCGAAGACGTCAAAGAGATTCTGGCGGTCGCCCTGCTGGGTGTCATTCCGGAATCCCAAGCGGTACTCAAAGCTTCCAACTCGGGCGTGCCGGTGATTCTCGACGACCAGAGCGATGCCGGTCAGGCATACAGCGATGCGGTCGATCGTCTGCTGGGCAAAACCGTGGAGCATCGTTTTCTCGATGTAACGAAGAAGGGATTCTTCGAGCGCCTGTTTGGAGGTAGATAATGAATCTTTTTGACTTCTTTCGTGCCAGCAAAAAGGTCAGCACCGCGTCGGTAGCGAAAGAGCGTCTGCAGATCATCGTGGCGCACGAACGCGGCCAACGCAGTACACCGGACTACCTGCCAGCCTTGCAGAAGGAATTGGTCGAGGTCATCCGCAAGTACGTCAATATCGGGTCCGATGACGTGCACGTCGCTCTGGAAAACCAGGGCAGCTGCTCGATTCTGGAACTCAATATCACCCTGCCTGACCGCTAGTCGATCAGACAGGAGCCACGGCGGCTCAGAACCTTTGAGCCCCTGTAGGAGCTGCCGCAGGCTGCGATGTTTTGATCTTGTCTTAAAAGCAAAATCAAAAGATCGCAGCCTGCGGCAGCTCCTACCGGGGACAATGAAGGTTCTGAGCCGCCGTTGGCGTTTGTTACGAGGCTGTTTTAATGCCGCTGTCCAACATCAGCATCATCCATCAGGACGCCGCCGTACTGGTGGTGAACAAACCGACCCTGCTGCTCTCTGTCCCTGGCCGGGCCGATGACAACAAGGACTGCCTGATTACCCGCCTGCAGGAAAACGGCTACCCGGAAGCGCGAATCGTCCATCGTCTGGACTGGGAAACTTCCGGCATTATTCTGTTGGCCCGTGACCCGGACACTCATCGCGAGCTATCTCGGCAATTTCACGACCGCGAAACCGAAAAGGCCTACACCGCCCTGTGTTGGGGCCAGCCGGAACTGGACAGTGGCAGCATCGATCTACCCTTGCGCTACGACCCGCCGACCAAGCCACGCCATGTGGTGGACCATGAATTCGGCAAACATGCCCTGACCTTCTGGCGCGTACTGGAGCGTTGCGGCGATTGGTGTCGTGTCGAGTTGACGCCGATCACCGGCCGCTCCCATCAGTTGCGCGTGCACATGCTTTCCATCGGCCACCCACTGCTGGGTGACGGGCTGTATGCCCACGAGCAAGCACTGGCCGCCTGGCCACGACTATGTTTGCACGCGAGCATGCTGAGCTTCACTCACCCGCAAAGCGGCGAACGCTTGCGCTTCGAGTGTCCTGCTCCTTTTTAAGCAACCGCCGAACCAAAAAACGCCCTTCCATTGAAGGGCGTTTTTTTATTTCTTGTTACAAATCGACGTGAAAATGGCGTAAAAATATTGTCATAAATTTGTAATGAAACGTAAAATGCCATCACTTTGATAGCAGGCAGGAAGCCCTCGTGCTCAGCAACAAGACATTCCAAGACGACTACCCATTCACCTTCTGCCTTTTCAACACCACGCTACACCTTAGCGAGCAGCCTTCAGCCGAAGCACAACAGGCACTTGAACACCTCATACACAAACGACGCGCCCGCAAGCTCACCCGTGCGAGTGCGCCGCTGGCCTCCGGCGATACGCCGTTGTTTGCCAAGGTCCAGCCGCTGGATACCTTGAAGGCAAAAGTGCGCGTGACCTTTGGCAAACCGCAGCGCAATGGCCGATTCGACTGGCCGCTGGAAGAGTTGATCAATACGCTCGAAGCACAACGCCGCGGCGTGCAAATGCCGCCGCTGCAAGGGTTCGGTTACACCAAGGACCGACTGGGGCTGACCCAGGAATATTTCATTATCACGCGCCTGCTCGACGAGCATATCGACGGTGTGCAATGGCTTAAACGCAACCCGGACAGCGTCGAAACATTCATTCTCGATGCCTTCGAATTGCTGAGCTCCTTGTCGCGCAAGAACATCACGCACATGGATTTCTGGGCCGGCAACATCATGATCCCGCAAACGCCGCGGACCCAACTCAAAGCCATCGACTTTGAAAACTGCTTTGCCGGCCAGACAAACCATCAAAGCGAAACCCTCGGTTTTCAACTGGGCTTCTTCTATCGCCGGGACATCTACAAGCTCATCACCGAAGCCGCCTATGACCGCCTTGTGGACGACTATATTCGGCAGATCCCCGGCATCTCGATGGAAAAATTCAACGAGGTGTACCTCGCGAGCAAACATGAATATGTCGGCCGCAAGCAACGTCGCGAAGTGTTCCTCAATGGCAAGCTGATCACCGGTTGACTCATCCTCTTCGCCAATCGGCAGCCGGCGTACGTCGAACGGCATTGTCTCTGCAATGCCGTGAGCCAATACGTTAAACTTGCGCCATTGCTGTCTGGAGCTACTTATGCGCGAAGAGTTGAACCAAGGCCTGATCGATTTCCTCAAGGCCTCCCCTACCCCATTCCATGCCACCGCCAGCCTTGTTCAGCGCCTGGAAGCGGCGGGTTATCAACGCCTTGACGAGCGCGAGCCATGGACCACCGAAGCCAACGGTCGTTACTACGTCACCCGTAACGACTCGTCGATCGTTGCGTTCAAGATGGGCCGTCATTCGCCCCTGCACGGCGGCATTCGCCTGGTTGGCGCGCACACCGACAGCCCATGCCTGCGGGTCAAACCCCAGCCGGAACTGCAACGTCAGGGCTTCTGGCAACTGGGCGTCGAAGTCTATGGCGGCGCACTGCTGGCGCCATGGTTCGACCGCGACCTGTCCCTGGCCGGCCGCGTGACCTTCCGCCGTGACGGCAAGGTCGAGAGCCAGCTGGTCGACTTCAAGGCGCCGATCGCCATCATCCCGAACCTGGCCATTCACCTGAACCGTGAAGCCAACATGGGCTGGGCGATCAACGCCCAGACCGAACTGCCGCCGATCCTTGCGCAATTTGCCGGTGACGAGCGCGTTGACTTCCGTGCCGTGCTCACCGACCAACTCGCCCGCGAACACGGCTTGAACGCCGACGTGGTGCTCGACTACGAGCTGAGCTTCTACGATACCCAAAGCGCTGCGGTCATCGGCCTGCATGGCGACTTCATTGCCGGGGCGCGCCTGGACAACCTGCTGTCGTGCTATGCCGGCCTGCAAGCCTTGCTGACCACCGAAACCGACGAAACCTGCGTGCTGGTCTGCAACGATCACGAAGAAGTCGGTTCCTGCTCGGCCTGCGGCGCCGACGGCCCGATGCTGGAGCAGACACTGCGTCGCCTGCTGCCAGAAGGTGATGAGTTCGTGCGCACCATTCAGAAATCCCTGCTGGTCTCGGCTGACAACGCCCACGGCGTGCACCCCAACTACGCCGACAAGCACGACGCCAACCACGGCCCGAAACTCAACGCCGGCCCGGTGATCAAGGTCAACAGCAACCAGCGCTACGCCACCAACAGCGAAACCGCCGGGTTCTTCCGCCACCTGTGCATGGCCGAAGAAGTACCGGTTCAGAGCTTCGTGGTGCGCAGCGACATGGGTTGCGGCTCGACCATCGGCCCGATCACCGCCAGCCACCTGGGCGTGCGCACCGTGGACATAGGCCTGCCAACCTTCGCCATGCACTCGATCCGTGAACTGTGCGGCAGCCATGATCTGGCGCACCTGGTCAAAGTGCTGAGCGCGTTTTACGCCTGCCGCGAGCTGCCTTAATCCGTGTAGGAGCTGGTAGGAGCTGTCGAGAGAAACGAGGCTGCGATCTTTTGATCTTGTTTTTAAATAGCAAAGTCAAAAGATCGCAGCCTCGTTTCACTCGACAGCTCCTACACTTTCAATACCCCTTTCGACAAGGCAGTCGCTCATGATCTCGTTGTCTTCGTTTCACGCCATGCTGATCCCGATTCTTGCCGGGATGATCATGCTGGCAATCGGCTTCAATTTTCGCGACAAAAACGTCGGCGTGTTCGCGATGTGGATCGGTATGTTGATGATCCTCGCCACCGTGATTTTCAAGATCCTCGCCAAACTCAACGAATAAATCCTGACCCTGGCTCGCATTGATTTTGACGGGCTCGTACACTCGGTCGATCCGCTCATCCCGAGGTTGACCGCCTAGTGTTCGCTCGTCTTTTTGCCCTGCCGTGTTTGTTCCTTGTCTGCCTCATGACGCTGCTGCCTATGGCGCCCGCCCAGGCGGTCGGCTTGCCCAGCCTGCTCAACAGCTCGGCAAAACAGCCAGAGGCGCAAGAGCCCTTGGGGCAATCCCTGGACGAAGTCATCAAGTCGCTGGAGAACGATCAGCAACGCTCCAAATTGCTGGCGGATTTGAAGAAGCTGCGCGATGTCACCAAAAAGGCCCAGCCAGTCTCCGAAGTAGGCGTCCTGGGACTGATCGGTGGCACCCTGGCCAGTTTCGAAAAACAGTTTTCAGGCGCGGACAGCCCTCTCACTCGCTGGTCCGAAGAATTCAAACTGGCTGAGGATGAACTGACAGCGCTGGTGCTGCCGACCAATGAATGGCTGCCGATCATCTTTGCCTTCGCCATGATCCTGATGGTCTGGAGTTTGCTCGCCGCCGCGTTGATCTGGCTCGGCCACCGAGTACGCATGCGCTTTGGCCTGACCGAAGAACTGCCGCAGCACCCCAAGGCCCTGGACATGTTGCGCTTCGCCCTGCGCAAACTCGGGCCGTGGCTGATTGCCTTGGTCATGACGGTCTACATGAGCTACGCCCTGCCCTCGTCACTGGGCAAAAGCCTGGCCATGGTGCTGGCTTATGCGCTGGTGGTTGGCACCTGTTTTTCGGCGATCTGTGTGATCGCCTTTTCGGTGCTTGACGGCCCACACCGCCACCGCGCCCTGTACATCCTGCGGCATCAAGCCTTTCGGCCGCTGTGGCTGATCGGCAGTTTCGCCGCCTTCGGTGAAGCCCTGAGCGATCCGCGACTAGTCGAAAGCCTTGGCAGTCATCTGGCGCACACCGCCGCGACAGTCGCCAATGTACTGGCAGCGTTGTCCACTGGGCTGTTCATCCTGCGGTTCCGTCGCCCCATCGCCCACTTGATTCGCAACCAACCGCTGTCCCGGCGCCTGACTCGCCGCGCCCTCAGCGACACGATCGAAATTCTCGGGGCCTTCTGGTACATGCCGGCGCTGGTGCTGGTGGGGATTTCCCTGTTCGCCACGTTCGTCTCGGCCGGCGATACCAGCACCGCACTGCGTCAGTCGCTGATCTGCACCGTGCTGCTGGTGTTGTGCATGGTCATCAACGGCTTGGTGCGCCGCCATTCACTCAAACCACAGCGCAGCGTGAAGCGTCATGCACTGTATTCGGAGCGCCTGAAAAGCTTCTTCTACACACTCGCTCATTTGGTGGTGTGGCTGGCGTTCATCGAACTCGGCCTGCGGGTCTGGGGCATGTCGCTGATCCGCTTCACCGAAGGCGAAGGCCATGAAGTCAGCGTCAAACTGTTCAGTCTCGGTGGCACGCTGATTTTTGCCTGGCTGATCTGGATTCTCAGCGACACTGCCGTGCACCACGCCCTCACCCGCTCGCGCAAAGGCCTGGCAAATGCCCGCGCGCAGACAATGATGCCGCTGATCCGCAACGTGTTGTTCGTGGCGATTTTCATCATTGCGCTGATCGTCGCCCTGGCGAACATGGGCATGAACGTCACACCATTGCTGGCCGGTGCCGGCGTGATCGGTCTGGCCATCGGTTTCGGTGCACAGTCGCTGGTGGCGGACCTGATCACCGGGCTGTTCATCATTATCGAAGACTCGTTGGCCATCGACGACTACGTCGACGTCGGCGGCCACCTGGGCACCGTCGAAGGATTAACGATTCGCACCGTGCGCCTGCGGGACATCGACGGCATCGTCCACACCATTCCGTTCAGCGAAATCAAAAGCATCAAGAACTACTCCCGGGAATTCGGCTACGCGATTTTCCGGGTGGCGATACCTTCCAACATGGACATCGATAACGCGATCAAACTGATGCGCGACGTCGGTCAGAAGATGCGCACTGATCCGCTGCAACGGCGCAATATCTGGTCGCCACTGGAGATTCAGGGTGTCGAGAGTTTCGAGTCAGGCAACGCGATTCTTCGCGCCCGGTTCAAGACCGCGCCGATCAAGCAGTGGGAAGTGTCCCGCGCGTTCAACCTGTCACTCAAACGACACCTGGACGAAGCCGGGCTCGATCTGGCGACGCCACGCATGAGCGTTCAAGTGATCACGGCGGGTGGCGGACCGGTAGTGGAATAACCCTTCTGGCTCACACTGATAGATCGTCGATACTCGATCCCTGTAGCAGCTGCCGAGCCTGCGAGGCTGCGTTCGGCTGCGAAGCAGTCGTAAAACCTGCAAGCACGGTGTGCCTGAAACACCGCGGTGTCTGATTTCACGACTGCTCCGCAGCCGAACGCAGCCTCGCAGGCTCGACAGCTGCTACAAACGGCAGGCAAAAAAATCCCCGAACCAGTCGGGGATTTTTTATGTTCGATCAATCAGCCCGAGAGCGGATCAATCTTCGCGGTAGCGACGCAGCTTCAACTGCTTACCGGCAACGCGAGTGTCCTTCAGCTTGGTCAGCAGACGCTCCAGACCATCTTCCGGCAGCTCAACGAGGCTGAAGCTGTCACGCACCTGGATGCGACCGATTGCTTCGCGAGCCAGACCACCCTCATTGAGGATAGCGCCCAGCAGGTTCTTGGCAGCGATACCGTCACGCGCACCCAGCGCGGTACGGCAACGGGCACGACCTTCGGCCAATGGAACCGGAGCACGACGCTCACGATCACCACGGTCCGGACGATCACCGGTACGCTCTGGACGATCGCCACGCGGTGCATTGTTCGGCACCAGTGGACGTTCTTTCTCGATTGCAGCCAGGGTCAACGCTTGAGCATTGGTAGCCTTGCGCAGCAGAGCAGCGGCCAGTGCACGCGGGGTGCAACCGATGTCGGCAGTCAGGCGATCCAGCAGATCACCGTGGGTCGATTCGGCATCAGCCACCAGCGGCGACAGGCTGTTGGTCAGTTTCTTGATGCGGGCATCGAGAACAGCCTGAGCGTCCGGCAGGCGAACTTCGGCAACTTTCTGACCGGTTACACGCTCGATCACTTGCAGCATGCGGCGCTCACGCGGAGTCACCAGCAGCAGTGCACGACCTTCGCGACCGGCACGGCCGGTACGGCCGATACGGTGAACGTAGGATTCCGGGTCGTACGGCATATCAACGTTGAACACGTGAGTGATACGCGGAACGTCCAGACCACGAGCAGCAACGTCGGTCGCCACAACGATGTCCAGACGGCCATCCTTGAGGGATTCGATCACGCGCTCACGCTGGTTCTGAGCAATGTCACCGTTCAGCGCAGCGGCTTTGTAGCCTTTGGCTTCCAGGGCACTGGCCAGGTCCAGGGTCGCTTGCTTGGTGCGCACGAACATGATCAGGGCATCGAAGTCTTCAACTTCCAGCAGGCTCAATACAGCCGAGGTCTTCTGGTCAGCGTGAACCAACAGGTGAGCCTGTTCGATCGCGGTAACGGTCTGAGTCTTGGTCTGGATCTTCACGTGTTGCGGATCGCGCAGATGGCGTTCGGCAATGGCACGGATCGACTGCGGCAAGGTGGCCGAGAACAATACGGTCTGACGGGTTGGAGGCAAGGCCTTGAAGATAACTTCGAGGTCGTCCATGAAACCCAGTTTGAGCATTTCGTCCGCTTCGTCGAGAACCAGGTGGTTCACGGTCGACAGAACTTTTTCGTCGCGACGCAGGTGGTCGCACAGACGGCCCGGAGTGGCGACAACGATCTGTGCGCCATTACGGATTGCTTTCAGTTGTGGACCCATAGGGGCGCCGCCGTAAACGGCCACAACGGTAACGCCCGGCATTTGCTTGGCGTAGGTTTCGAAAGCGGTTGCTACTTGCAGCGCCAACTCACGGGTTGGCGCCAGGATCAGGGCTTGCGGCTCGCGCTTAGCAGGATCGATGCGATGCAGGATCGGCAGGGCGAACGCAGCGGTTTTACCCGTACCGGTTTGCGCCTGACCAATCATGTCGTGGCCGGCCATGATGATCGGGATCGATTGATGCTGAATAGCCGAAGGCTCTTCGTAGCCAGTCGCAATGACGGCTGCAAGGATATTCGGATTAAGATTAAAAGCGGCGAAGCCGCCGGTTTCCTGGGTCATGGGTCTGCCTCTAAGTGCATCCGCAAAGACCCATGCTCCAAAGCTGCGCATGCCGTGTAAGACTCAAGAGTCGCCCTGGCTGCTTTGTCGGCGGGGATTTGCGAAAACGAATGAATGAAAAAGATTCGTCAAGGGAGAGTCCGCTGTGCGGATGTGCAGCCGAAGCTGACTTCGGGGAATTGCGCTACCTAAACGCGGCCCTGTTAAAGGCCGGCGCGCACTATACCGGAATTCGCTCAAAAAAGGAGCTTTATTTGTCGGAAAACTGCCGTGTACAGCGTTCTGTCACACGCTTTGCGGATAATCGGGCAACGGTCTATTTTTCCAAGGCCCAGCCCTGCTGACGATCGCGCTAAAACGGTTCACCCTTGTGACGCAGACCTGCCGTCTGACACCCCCTTCCCCGCCCGAGGAAATGCACCATGAATCAGCCCTGCTCCAGTCGTGTGAGCCGTGAACGGCACGGTCATGTCCTGATGATCGGCCTGGATCGGGTGGCCAAACGCAACGCTTTCGATCTCGACCTGCTCAACGAACTGAGCCTGGCCTATGGCGAGTTCGAGGCCGACAGCGAGGCGCGGGTGGCGGTGGTGTTTGGCCATGGAGAGCATTTCACCGCAGGGCTGGATCTGGTCAGTGCCAGCGCGTCCCTCGCCGAAGGCTGGCAGGCACCGCCCGGCGGCTGTGATCCGTGGGGCGTTTTCGCCGGGCCCAGAGTCAGCAAACCGGTGATTGTCGCCGCGCAAGGCTACTGCCTGACCATCGG
The DNA here is from genome assembly GCF_004136015.1 of Pseudomonas sp. ACM7. Taxonomy (NCBI): domain Bacteria; kingdom Pseudomonadati; phylum Pseudomonadota; class Gammaproteobacteria; order Pseudomonadales; family Pseudomonadaceae; genus Pseudomonas; species Pseudomonas sp. ACM7. Next base: position 431,556 of record NZ_CP024866.1, read on the forward strand.
TATCGAATTGATGCTGGCCGCCGATATCAACCTGTGCGCCAGCAACACCCGCTTCGCCCAGAAAGAAGTGCAACGCGGGATCTTCCCGTTCGGCGGCGCCACGTTGCGCCTGCATCAGGTCGCTGGCTGGGGCAACGCCATGCGCTGGCTGCTGACCGGCGATGAGTTCGATGCCCATGACGCGTTGCACCTGGGGTTGGTGCAGGAAGTCATGGCCAGTGAGGATCTGCTGCCACGGGCGATTGAGTTGGCTGAGCGGATTGCCCGGCAGGCGCCGCTTGGGGTTCAGGCGACGCTGATGTCTGCAAGGCAGGCGCGTTATGAAGGGGAAACAGCGGCGGCGCAGGCGTTGCCGCCGATGGTGAAGAAGTTGCTGGCCAGTGAGGACGCCAAGGAAGGCGTTCGGTCGATGATCGAAAAGCGACCCGGCGTCTTCAAAGGGGTTTGAGATTTGTATTGGCAGATAGAACGCCATCGCGAGCAAGCTCGCTCCCACAGGGGAATGCATTCCAATGTGGGAGCGAGCTTGCTCGCGATGGGGTCATTGCAGACGACAACTTAGGTCGCGGGGCGAATCGCCTTGATCAACGACTGCAACGAATACCCCAAGCGCGGCGCCAGCCCTTCAGCGCGGGCGATCAAGCCGTCCATGTCCAGTTCCTGATCCAGCTCCGAAGGCACGATCAGAATCACGTTGCCCTCCTTCACCGGCAGTTCCCAGTAATGCCGGTGATAGAGCCCGCGCAACAAGGCGGCGCCCAACGGTTTGCCGTCATCGGTAGCCCACTGATTGATCACCAGCCAGCCACCCGGGTTCAGGCGTTTTTGACAGTTTTCCAGGAAATTCCACGCCAGATGCCCGACACCCGGCCCGACATCGGTATAGAGGTCGACGAAAATCAGATCCGCCGGTTCAGCGGTATCGAGCAGTTCCAGCGCATCGCCCACCCGGATATACAGCCGCGGATCATCATCCAGCCCAAGGTATTCAATGGCCAGGCGCGGTACGTCGGGGCGCAGTTCGATGGCTTCGACGTCTTCCAGCGGCAGGAACTTGAGGCAGGCCTGGGTCAGGGTGCCGGCTCCGAGACCGAGGAACAGCGCGCTTTCCGGCTGCTCGTGGCACAACGCGCCAATCAGCATCGCCCGGGTGTAATCGTATTCGAGCCAGCTCGGGTCAGCCGTGAACACGCAGCTCTGTTCGATGGCATCACCGAACTCGAGAAAACGGTAATCGGCCACTTCCAGCACGCGAATCACGCCGAACTCATCCTGTACCTCGGCGAGCAGATGCTCGACGCGCTCCTCAGTCATTTCGTCTCCTGATCGTCGCCGTGCCCGGCAACGTACTAAAACCGCGGAGTGGCGCGGCAAAAGCGCGATTGTCCGCGAAGCGACGGGAACAGGTCACGCACTAATTGCTGATAACATGACAGTCCGAGCGTAAAACACTAGAGACCGTGATGAGCCAACCCTGGAGCCCTGACAGCTGGCGCGCCCTGCCGATCCAGCAACAACCCCACTACCCCGACGCAGCGCATTTGCTGCACGTCGAGCAAACGCTGGCCAGTTATCCGCCGCTGGTGTTTGCCGGTGAAGCCCGGGAGTTGCGCCGTCAGTTTGCCGAGGTGACCCAGGGCCGCGCGTTTCTGCTGCAGGGCGGCGACTGTGCTGAAAGCTTCGCCGAGTTCTCCGCCGCGAAAATCCGCGACACCTTTAAGGTGCTGCTGCAAATGGCGATCGTCATGACCTTCGCCGCCGGTTGCCCGGTGGTCAAGGTTGGGCGCATGGCCGGGCAATTCGCCAAACCGCGTTCGGCTAACGACGAAACCATCGACGGCGTGACCCTGCCGGCCTACCGCGGCGACATCGTCAACGGCATCGGTTTCGACGAAAAAAGCCGCGTGCCGGACCCGGAGCGCTTGCTCCAGTCCTACCACCAGTCCACCGCAACCCTGAACCTGTTGCGCGCCTTCGCCCAGGGCGGTTTTGCCGACCTGCATCAGGTGCACAAGTGGAACCTGGACTTCATCGCTAACTCGGCGCTGGCCGAGAAGTACAGCCACCTGGCCGATCGCATCGATGAAACCCTGGCGTTCATGCGCGCCTGCGGCATGGACAGCTCGCCGCAACTGCGCGAAACGAGTTTCTTCACCGCCCACGAAGCCCTGCTGCTGAACTACGAAGAAGCCTTCGTGCGTCGCGACAGTCTGACCAACGACTACTACGATTGCTCGGCGCACATGCTGTGGATCGGCGACCGCACCCGTCAACTCGACGGCGCTCACGTCGAGTTCCTGCGTGGCGTGAACAACCCGATCGGGGTCAAAGTCGGCCCAAGCATGAACCCCGAAGACCTGATTCGCCTGATCGACGTGCTCAACCCGGACAACGATCCGGGCCGTCTGAACCTGATTGCGCGGATGGGTGCGAACAAGGTCGGCGATCATTTGCCGGCGTTGATCCGCGCGGTGCAGCGCGAAGGCAAGCAAGTGCTGTGGAGTTGCGACCCGATGCACGGCAACACCATCAAGGCCAGCAGCGGCTACAAGACCCGCGACTTTGCGCAGATCCTTGGCGAAGTGAAGCAGTTCTTCCAGGTTCACGAAGCGGAAGGCACGTATGCCGGCGGCATCCACATCGAGATGACCGGGCAGAATGTCACGGAGTGCATAGGTGGTGCGCGGCCGATTACCGAAGACGGGTTGTCGGACCGGTATCACACCCATTGCGATCCGCGGATGAATGCCGATCAGTCGCTGGAGTTGGCGTTTCTTATTGCCGAGACGTTGAAGCAGGTTCGGCGCTGAGTCAGTAAGCCACTCATTGCCTGATAGACCGCCTTCGCGAGCAAGCCCGCTCCCACAGTTGACCGAGTTGTCCAAACGGACGCGGTCTAATGTGGGAGCGGGCTTGCTCGCGAAGGCGCCAGCTCAGTCACTATCAATCTGAGCCAATGCCACCCGCAACCGCGCCGCACTCGCCCGCGGGCAATTCAACTGAACCCGCTCAAGCCCCAGCCAATCCGCCATCCGCCGCAGATTAACCGCCAACGCCAGCATCCCCTTGTCATCCAGCCCCGGCTCTTCCTCATGTACAGCGTGCACCGCCAGCCTGCCCAACGCCCGCTCGGCGCGCAGATCCACCCGCGCGGCAATCCGTTCATTGTGCAAAAACGGCAACACGTAATAGCCGTAGACCCGCTTGTCCTGCGGCGTATAAATCTCCAGCCGATAGCGAAAATCGAACAGGCGCTCCGTGCGACTGCGCTCCCAGATCAACGAATCAAACGGTGACAGCAAGGCGCTGGCCTCGACCTTGCGCGGCACTTTGGGCTCAGGCAGACAGTAAGCGGGCTGCCGCCAGCCCTGGACTTCACAAGCAAGCAATTCACCCGCCTCCACCAGTTCCGCCAAGCGCGGACGGGCATCACCGGGACTCAGGCGAAAGTAATCCCGCAGGTCTTTTTCTGTTCCGACGCCCAACGCTGTCGCGGCATGCAGCAACAGGCCGCGCTGGGCCTCGGCCTCACTCAGCAGCGGCTGCGCAAGAATCGCCGAAGGAATCACCCGCTCCGGCAGATCATAAAGCCGCTCGAACCCGCGCCGCCCGGCCACGGTCACTTCACCGGCGGCGAACAACCATTCCAGCGCATGCTTTTCCGCACTCCAGTCCCACCAGGGTCCTGCCCGTTCCTGACGGGTCGACAGGCTTCCGGCACCCAGCGCGCCCTGCTCCTGAACCGAGGCCAGCACCCGGCGAATCGTGTCCTCCTGCTCACGCCCGAAACGTGCCAGTTGCTGGTAGATATCTTCGCCACGGGTCGCGCGCAGCATGCGCCAGCGCATCAACGGGTACATCGACAAGGGCAGCAACGAGGCTTCATGCCCCCAATATTCGAAAAGCGTGCGCCGCCGGCCCAAACTCCAGGCAGCCTGGTCGAGCAAGTCGGATGAGTAATTGCCGAGGCGGGAAAACAGGGGAAGGTAGTGCGAACGCACCAATGCATTGACCGAATCGATCTGCAGAATGCCCAGCCGCTCGATTAGCCGATTGAGCTGAACCGGTTTGATCGCCGCTGGCGGCTGGCGCCCGTTGAACCCTTGGGCGGCCAGCGCCAAACGCCGAGCCTGTTTGAGGGAAAAGGACAGTGTTGCGGGCATGAGCATCTCCTTGTCTGCTCGCAACCTACCTCACCGGGAGACGGTTTGTGTAGTTGTGTATGACTCATTTGTGCATCGGGTCATTCCAGAACGGTTTGACCGACTCGAACTCCACATCCGCACGACTCATGCCAATGTCCTTCAGCGCTTCGTCGCTCAGACTCGCCAGCAGCTCGCGCTCCCGGTGAAGTTCGTACCAGCGGCTGAATTTGTGCAGCAAATCGGATACCAGGTGGATCGAGTGTTTTTCTACGGCTGGATGTTCATGTTGACCTTTCATCTTGTTGCCCTCCGTTTGGATGGCTCAAGTGTCGCGCTGGGGCTAAGATCAATCCAACGAATGTTTCTGATGTAACACATCTCGGAGATTGATGAATGTCTGCCTACCCCAGTATCGATACCGAAGTGCTGCGCACCTTTGTCGCCATTGCCGACCAGGGCGGTTTTACCCGCGCCGGCGAGTTGGTCAACCGCACTCAGTCCGCCGTGAGCATGCAGATGAAGCGGCTGGAAGAGGATGTGTTGCAGCGTCAATTATTCCAGCGCGACGGACGGCAGGTGCGGTTGACGGCTGAGGGTCAGGTGTTGCTCGGCTATGCCCGGCGCATCCTCAAGCTGCACAGCGAGGTGTTCAATACGTTGCGCGAGCCGCACATGGTTGGCATGGTGCGCATTGGTACGCCGGACGATTACGTGATGCGGTTTTTGCCGGGGATTCTGCGGCGATTTGCCCAAACGTATCCGCTGATCCAGATCGAGGTGCACTGCGAATCATCAAAACAATTGCTGCTGCGCCAGGACCTGGACTTGACCATCGTCACCCGCGAACCGGGCAACGAAATCGGCCAGTTGCTGCGCAAGGAGCGTTTTGTCTGGGCCGAGGCGCAATGTTTCAGCGCCCATGAGCAAACGCCGCTGCCGCTGGCGATGTTCAACAGTGATTGCTTCTGCAGGCTGTGGGCCTGCAATGCGCTCGATGCCATGGGTCGCGATTATCGCGTGGCGTACAACAGCGACAGCCTGTCGGCAATCATGGCGGTGGTCAGTGCAGGCCTGGCGGTGACCGCGCAGCTGGAAAGCCTTGTCACCCCGGACATGCGCATTCTCGGTGAAGCCGAAGACCTGCCGATTCTGCCCGAGGCCAGCATCATGCTGGTGCGCAACCTGCACAACCCGTCGCCGATCACTGAGTGCCTGGCCGAACACATCGTCGAAGGCTTCAAACTTTAAGGGCGAGCATCACCGCGCAGAGCACCAGGAAACCACAGAACAACCCGCGCAGCAGTCGCTCCGGCAGCGCGTGGGCGATCCTCACGCCCCAGCTGATGCTCAGCAGACCACCCACTGCCAAGGGCAGGCCGATCATCCAGTCCACCTGATGATGCACCGCGTAAGTCACCAGCGTAACGCCCGTGCTCGGCAATGCCAGCGCCAGCGACAAACCCTGCGCAACCACCTGACTGGTGCCGAACAGACTGGTCAGCACCGGCGTTGCCACCACCGCCCCGCCCACGCCAAACAACCCGCCCATGGTGCCGGAGGCGGCGCCGAGTACGCCCAGCCATGGCCATGAATAATTCATCTGCGCAGACGCCGGCGCGTTGGCGGCGAACATTCGCACCAGGTTGTAGGCCGACAGGGCAATCAGGAACGCAACAAATCCGAGCCGCATGGTTTGCGCATCAATGCCCACCGCCCAGATCGAACCGATCCAGGCAAAACAGAACCCCATCGAAGCCAATGGCAGCGCGTGGCGCAATTCAATCCGGTTGCGCTGGTGATAACGCCACAGCGCCAGCATCACGTTGGGCACCACCATGACCAGCGCCGTGCCTTGGGCAATCTGCTGATCGAGGCCGAACAACACGCCCAGCAACGGGATCGCAATCAAACCACCGCCAATGCCGAATAACCCACCGAGGGTGCCCAGGGCGGCGCCAAACGCCAGGTACATCAAAAACTCAATCACAGGCTATTTTCCCTTCACGTCAGGCTGTTCATCCTACGCAGTCGACGCTGGCGGGGAAACGCATAGCAACGCACAATGGCTGTGCCAACTTCGCACAAGCGCTGACAACACCATGAACCCCAATCAATTGACCGAACAACTGGGTCTGTTCCTCGACGTGCTGGAAACCGGCAGTTTTTCCGCCGCGTCCCGCCGCCATCCTCTGACCCCTTCGGCGGTGGCGAGGCGCATCGACAGTCTGGAAAACGCCGTCGGCAGCCAGTTGTTCATTCGCAGCACCCACGCGGTGCGCGCTACCCCGGCGGGTTTGGCGTTTGCCGAGCGCGCACGGCGTATCGTGGCTGAACTGCGACTGGCTCGGGCTGAAGCGGTATCCTTGAGCAGCGCACCGGAAGGCTTGATTCGGATCGATGCACCGGCAGCATTCGGACGGCGACATCTGGCGCCGGTGATTGCCGATTTTCTGATGCTCTACCCCGGCCTCGATGTGCAACTGCACCTGATCGACAGTTTCGTCGACATGCAGGGTTTGAATCTGGGCAGGGTCGATCTGGTGCTGCGCGCCGGGCAAATGGCCGATACCCGGCTGGTGGCCACGCCGCTGGCGAGCATGGTGCGCATCGCCTGTGCCAGCCCCGAGTATTTGCAACGGCGTGGTGTGCCGACCGATCCGGCGCAACTGATTGAGCATGATGGCCTCGACTGGGGTGGCCTGGCTCCGCCGTTCGCCTGGCGTTTCGAGCGGGACGGGCAGATGCACTTGCACCGCCCGGCGCGCATCCGCATGAGTGCCAACAATGCCGAGGCTTTGGTCTGCGGCGCATTGGCCGGGCTGGGTATCGCGCACTTGCCAACCTGGTTGACCAGCGAATACCTGTTACGCGGTGAACTGCTTCCGCTGTTCTGCGAACACGGCCTGCCACCACCGGAAACGACCGGCATTTATGCCTTGCGCCTTGAGCAACAACCCAATCCCCGCAGTCGCTTGTTGCTGGAATACCTGAAAACCCGCTTCAGCCCGATCCCGCCGTGGGATCTGGCCCTGCAAAGTACCCTCGACCGGCACTAGGCTAGAATTGTCTGGTGCATTAAAGATTCGCCCGCTAGATTTATGACGATCACTGATCAAGGCTTCGAAATGACTACCGAGCGCAACACCCCGGATAACTGCGACGACCTGCTGCTGGATAATCAGGCCTGCTTCGCCCTGCATTCCACCTCGCTGCTGATGACCAAGGTCTACAAGCCGCTGTTGCAAGCACTGGGCCTGACCTATCCGCAATACCTGGCGATGATGGTGTTGTGGGAACAGGACGGTTTGACCGTAGGCGAAATCAGCACGCGCCTGCTGACCGACCCTGGCTCATTGACGCCGTTGCTCAAACGACTGGAAGTCGAAGGTTTACTCAGCCGCACCCGCAGCCGTGAAGACGAGCGAGTGGTGATAGTCGAACTCACCGAACAGGGTCGTGCATTGCGGGAGCGGGCGCGCGGTATTCCCCAGTGCATCCTCGGCGCCAGCGGGATGACGCTGGAGCGACTGCAGAAACTGCAAGCGGAACTGCAAGTACTGCGCAGCAATCTGCAAGACAGCCTGTAATCTTCAAACCACCACAAATCCCCTGTGGGAGTGAGCTTGCTCCCACAGGGAATGGGTGGTGTCCCTTCCGGCCTCGTTCCCCCGTCAGAAAAAATTCTTCGCTGAAAATCCTGCCGCAACAGCTCTAGCTCAACACATCTAATCAGCGCCGGCCCTCCAGCCAAAACTTTTTTCAAAATTTATATTGCGCACAAAATATCAGCGCGCTACATTTACCTCGTTACTTAGCGCGCAAACATTTAGCGCGAAACACCAAAACCCGAACGAGGCTTACATCATGCAAACTCTCTACACCGCAATCGCAACCTCCACCGGCGGCCGTGACGGTCGTGCGGTTTCCAGCGACAACATCCTCGACGTCAAACTCGCCACCCCCAAAGAACTCGGTGGTGCCGGCGGCGCAGCGACCAACCCTGAGCAACTGTTCGCAGCCGGTTACTCCGCCTGCTTCATCGGCGCGCTGAAATTCGTCGCCAGCCAGACCAAACGCACCATCCCGAACGACGCCTCGATCACCGCCCATGTCGGCATCGGCCAGATCCCTGGCGGTTTCGGCCTGGACATCGACCTGCACATCAGCCTGCCGGGTCTTGAGCAAGCCGATGCACAAAGCCTGGTAGACGCTGCACACCAGGTCTGCCCGTACTCCAACGCCACCCGTGGCAATGTCGATGTGCGCCTGCACGTTGCCGTCTAACCGCTGATTCCCAGGCCCGAACCAGGAAACGAACATGAGCACTTTCAGCAAAGTCTTGACCGGTACCCTTCTCGCCCTGTCCATCCACAGCGCGTTCGCAGGTGATGGTGTTGAACACAACACCCAGGCGTTCCTCGACGTTCTGAACGCCGGCACCGGCAAACCGATGGAACAACTCACCCCTAAAGATGCCCGCGCCGTGCTGGTCGGCGCGCAGGCAGGGGTGAAACTGACGCTGCCAAAAGCCGATGTCAGCGAGAAGACCATTCAAGTCGACGGCCAACCGCTCAACCTGACCATCGTCCGGCCGGCCGGGGTCAAAGGTCCGCTGCCAGTGTTCATGTTCTTTCACGGCGGTGGCTGGGTGCTGGGGGATTTCCCGACCCATGAACGTCTGGTTCGGGACTTGGTTACCGGTTCGGGGGCGGCGGCGGTGTTCGTCAATTACACCCCGTCACCGGAAGCGCATTACCCGGTGGCGATCAATCAGGCTTACGCCGCAACCAAATGGGTGGCCGAGCACGGTAAAGAGATCAACGTCGACGGCAAACGCCTGGCCGTGGCCGGCAACAGCGTCGGTGGCAACATGGCGGCAGTGGTTGCGCTGATGGCCAAAGACAAGGGCACGCCGGCGATCAAGTTCCAGGTGCTGCTGTGGCCGGTGACCGACGCCAGCTTCGAGACGGCGTCCTACAACCAGTTTGCCGAGGGGCACTTCCTCACCAAAAACATGATGAAGTGGTTCTGGGACAACTACACCACCGATGCCAAACAGCGTAACGAGATCTACACCTCGCCGCTGCGGGCGACCACCGCGCAACTCAAGGGCCTGCCACCTGCCCTGGTGCAGACAGCCGGCGCCGACGTGTTGCGCGATGAAGGTGAAGCCTATGCCCGAAAACTGGATGAGGCTGGCGTGCCGGTCACGTCGGTTCGCTACAACGGCTTGATCCACGACTACGGGTTGCTCAACGTGGTGAGCCAGGTGCCAGCGGTGCGTTCGGCGCTCTTGCAAGCCTCTGAAGAACTGAAGCAACATTTGAAATAGATAAAGCGAAAGATCGCAGCCTCGTTTCACTCGACAGCTCCTACATTGGGATCGCGTATCTCCTGTAGGAGCTGTCGAGTGAAACGAGGCTGCGATCTTTTGATCTTCATATCGGCCACAAAAAAGCCCGACTCAATGGTCGGGCTTTTTTGTACCTGAAGCAGTGCTTATTTAGCACGGCCTTTGTAGGAACCGCCTTCGCGGGTATCGATCTCGATCTTGTCACCGATTTCGATGAAGTCAGCAACTTGCAGCTCAGTACCGTTGCTCAGCTTGGCAGGCTTCATCACCTTGCCGGAAGTGTCGCCGCGAGCCGAACCTTCGGTGTAGTCAACTACGCGCACGATGGTGGTCGGCAGTTCTACGGAAACCAGACGCTCTTCGAAGAAGATCGCTTCGCAAACATCGGTCATGCCTTCTTCAACGAAAGGCAGAACGGCTTCGATGTCTTCAGCGTTCAGCTCGTACATGGTGTAGTCGGTGGTGTCCATGAACGTGTAGGTGTCGCCGCTGATGAAGGACAGGGTCGCTTCTTTGCGGTCGAGGATTACGTCGTCCAGCTTGTCGTCGGCGCTGTAAACGATCTCGGTCTTGTAACCGGTCAGCAGGTTTTTCAGCTTGGTCTTCATGATCGCGCTGTTACGACCAGACTTGGTGAATTCAGCTTTCTGAACCAGCCAAGGATCGTTTTCGAGACGGATCACGGTACCGGGTTTCAGTTCTTTACCAGTTTTCATTGCGAATATCCGAATTTGGATGGGATTTACAAAAATCTAGGCCGCGTATCATATCCAATTTACATAAAACTGTACCAGCGCTGCGGCAAGATCTGCCTGCAAAGCCTGTTCCAGACACCACGCTTCGGCGTGTTTTTGCAGTTCTGGCCAGTGTTTTCGGGTCGATTGCCAGTGCCCGGTCATATTGTCACCCGCATTCCACGCCCGCCAAAGACCGCTGATCGCCTCGCGGGCAGGCTCGGACAGGCCATTGGTGTACAGAGCGAGGAAGGCGTCGAGCTTGTCCAGGTGGATGTCTTCGTCCTGCTGATAGATGTGCCAGAGCAGCGGCCGGCCCGCCCATTGGGCGCGGACAAAGGAATCTTCACCGCGCACGGCATTGAAATCGCAGCACCAGAGCAGGTGATCGTATTGATCCTGTCGGACGAACGGCAGCACTTGCACGGTCAATTCACCGCGCACATGCACTGCGCCGGCCACCAGACCGTCCACACCGAGCCAACGTTCGACATCCCCAAGAATCCGACCTTCGGGCACCAGCAGATGAGTCGGCGTCGAGTCGGCAGCCATTGCGTCGAGCCAACTGGCCAGCCCGTTATTTTCGTAGGCAAACAGCGAGATCAACTGCGCACCTTGCGCGCGATCAATCCCCAAACCTTGCAGGAATTCTCGCTGGGCCTCGGGGTTTTGCTGAAACTGCTGACGACGCTTGAGCAATCCGCTTTCACGCAGCAAGCCACCCGTGCCCTTCTGAAACCCTGGGAAGAAAAAGATTTTTTGTACGTTCTTGTACTTCACCGACGGCAAACCGTGGCAGCCGACGATCCAGTCCTCGGCACTCAGATAGTCGAGATTCATCCACAGCGGCGGTTTTTCCCGCTCGGCCATGGCCTCCATGTAAGCACTCGGCAATTGGCAGGCGAACGCGGCAATCACCACATCAGCGGCTTCAGTGGGCTGCCAGTCGGCCGTCCACTGACGCACTTCGACGCCCTGCTGCCATTGCTGTGAGGCGTTGATGTCAATGTCCGGGCACAAGCGCTCGAAGGCCCGCAGATCATCGACCCACAAACGCACCGCCACCGAATGTTCGGCCACCAGTTGTCGGGCCAGACGCCAGGTCACGCCGATGTCCCCAAAGTTGTCGACCACCGCGCAGAAAATATCCCAGCGGGCTTTCATTTCAGGCATTCCAGGCTCCCGTTGGCAAAAGCGCCGATTGTCCTCATAAATTACCCCGTGCAGAAGAGCCGACGGCGATTAATCTTCATGCGACAATCGCCACTCGCCCGCGACCACCCGCCAGGAGGCAGCCATGCCCTACCGTCCCAACCCGCGCCGCCCGTTGTCGATCCAGCTCAACGCCTTGCAACTGACCGGCAGCATTGCCCTGGGTGTGTGGCTGGGGTTTATCGCGATCGCGCTGACGTGCTGGCTTGCCTCCCGACTGTTGTTCAGCGAGCATCTAGCTCCCGTGGCAGAGGCCGTGCAGCAACTGGCCAAACCACCGGTGGTGCAACCGGTGCCGGACATTCCGGCTCAGAGCCCGTTGTTCGAACAGTACGAAGAGAACCTGCGCAAGAACGAGCAGCAGCAAAGGCTTGATCAGGCCCGCAGCAACAACCGCAATTTATCGAACCCCAAATGCCAGTTCTGGTTGCAACAGGACCAGACTGCACCGAGCGAAAAAAGCCGCGCCAACGTCCAGCAATTCTGCGATTGATCAAGAAGCTCTCTATGCACAAGCCGACCGTCCACCAACTGATTCTCGACAAGCTGCGGATCGACCTCGACATCGCCGAGCGTGCCGCACAAACCGCTTACGAAACCGCCACCCACGAAGAAAACATCGCCGAGAACAAGTACGACACGCTAGGGCTGGAGGCGTCTTATCTGGCAGCCGGGCAAGCCAAACGGGTGGAGGAAATCAGGCAGTCACTGACGCTTTGCCAGAACCTGACGCTGCGACCTTACGACGATCAGCGCGGCATCGAAGTCGGTGCCCTGCTCGGTCTGGAAGATGAAAAGGGTCGTGAGCAATGGCTGTTTCTGGCCCCCGACGCGGCGGGTTTGAAGGTCGACGTGGTGGGGCAATGGATTACCGTCATCACCCCTCGCTCACCGCTGGGCAAGAGTCTGCTGGGCAAGTTCGAAGGGGACGAGGTGGAGATTCTCGTGGCGGGAGCTCGGCAACAGTTTTCTGTCACCGAGGTGGTATAGAAAGGGAGATTAATGGACCGGCAGTTCGACGCCGTCGAACAGCTCTTCCAGTTCCTGCTTGTTGTGGCACTGAATGGCCTTGGCCATGACTTCGCGGGTCAGGTGCGGGGCGAACTTCTCGATGAAGTCGCACATGAAGCCACGCAGGAACGTGCCGCGACGGAAACCGATTTTAGTAATGCTGGATTCGAACAAGTCGCTGGCATCAAGCATGACCAGGTCGCTATCGAGTTTGGCATCGACCGCCATTTTCGCCACGATGCCCACGCCCAGACCCAGGCGAACGTAAGTTTTGATCACGTCGGCGTCGGCAGCGGTGAACACCACTTTCGGTGTCAGGCCGCGATGGCTGAACGCTTCGTCGAGTTTCGAACGGCCGGTGAAACCGAACACGTACGTCACGATCGGGTATTCGGCCAGGGCTTCGAGGGTCAACTTCGACAGCTTGGTCAGCGGGTGGCCCTGTGGCACGACCACGCAGCGGTTCCAGCGATAGCACGGCATCATCACCAGATCACCGAACAGCTCCAGGGCTTCGGTGGCGATGGCGAAATCCACGGTACCGTCAGCAGCCATTTCAGCGATCTGCATCGGCGAACCCTGGTGCATGTGCAGGGCAACGTCCGGGTATTGCTTGATGAAATTGCTGATCACCGGTGGCAACGCATAACGCGCCTGGGTGTGCGTGGTGGCGATCGACAGGGTGCCTTTCTTCTCGTTGGAGAACTCCTGGGCAATCTGCTTGATGCTTTCAACCTTGCGCAGGATCTCGCCGGCGGTGGTGATAATTCGCTCGCCGGCCGGGGTGACGCGGGTCAGGTGCTTGCCGCTGCGAGCGAAAACCTCAACCCCCAATTCGTCTTCCAGCAGACGGATCTGCTTACTGATGCCCGGTTGTGACGTGTAAAGGCTTTGGGCTGTAGCGGAAACGTTGAGGTCGTGGTGCGCCACTTCCCAGATGTAGCGCAATTGTTGAAGCTTCATATGAATCCCTCAAAGCAGGTAGACGCCACGGGCATCAGCGACGGTATATAACTATATTAATGGTTTGACGAATAAATCTAGAACTTTTTTATCAAACTGCCACTATTGGTGCTCTAGCGATCCCCTTGGCGACGACGCTCCACCAGCGGCACCAGATAGACCGGCACCCGAGACAGTTGCAACACCCGCGCTGCAGTGCGGCCCAAAGGCGTTTCCGCGCCAGCACCATGGCTATGACTACCTACGATCAACAAATCCACGGAGAGTTTCTGCGCCTGGTCGAGAATCACCTGCGACGGATCGCCCTGAAGCACCCTCACTGCTTTGATCCGCTCCAGGTCCTGCGACCCTTCATCCCCCAATTCTTCACGAAAGCTGTCGAGTACCCGCTGCTCGATGTTGGCAATCACCGTGTTCAAGCCTTGGCTGTGAAACTCATTCAACGCCTGCTCATCGAGATAACTCTGAAGCACCGACTCGGCAAACAGCCCCATCGGTTCAACGGCGTGCACCACGTAGAGATCGGCATTGAATGTTCGCGCCAGCGCCAAGGCATGCTGCATCACCAAAGGTGCGTACAGGCCGAGGTCAGTGGCGTACAGCATCGAATGAATCATATGACCTCCTTGAGTGCCAACATGGCGGAGATTGATTCAGCTTAGCAGTGCCTTGGCGAGTACGACGTTTCGCGTAACGCGTTGAACCGTGGGCTTAAACCTTTTGCTCGTTGCTTATGCCGTGCGGCACGTGGCCGGTGGCGACCACCTCGCGGGCCAACTCGCAATGACCGGCCTGATCGTCGAAAAACACGTCGGCGGCAAAGGCTTCGAGAAACGCCGACTTGGTCAGGCCGCCGAGAAACAGCGACTCGTCCAGACGAATGTCCCATTCGCGCAAGGTACGGATCACTCGCTCATGGGCCGGCGCCGATCGCGCGGTCACCAGCGCGGTGCGGATCGGACAAGCGTCTTCCGGGAACTCGCGCTGCAACAGATTGAGGGCGGCGAGGAAGCCTTTGAACGGCCCGCCGCGCAAAGGCTCGCGGGCGGCTTCACGCTCGCTGGCCTGAAACGCTTCCAGACCACCGGACTGATAGACACGCTCCGATTCATCGGAAAACAGCACCGCGTCACCATCGAAGGCAATGCGCAATTCATCACTGGCCGCACGGCTGGCGCCACCCGACAGAATGGTCGCAGCGGCGAACCCGGCATCCAGCGCACTGCGCACGTCTTCGGCATGCGTCGAAAGAAACAGGTCGCAGCCAAACGCCTTCAGGTACGGATAAGGACTGCGTCCGCCGACAAACGCCGCGCGGGAAATCGCCAGGCCATAGTGGTGGATCGAATTGAAAACCCGCAGGCCAGTGTCGGCACTGTTGCGCGACACTAGGATCACCTCGACCCGGGCGCGGCCAAGGCTGGTGTTCAAGTGGAGGAGTTTTTGTACCAACGGGAATGCATCACCGGGCTCGAGGATTTCGTCTTCGTGTTCGATCTGATATTGCCGATAGGCTTCGACGCCGCTCGACAGATAGACCTTGTGGCTTTCGCTCAGGTCGAACAGCGCACGCGACGAAATCGCCAGCACCAATTTGTCGTCGATCGTTTTTGCCATGCCCTTCTCCCAAGGTTGATCGACTCAAGTGTTACG
This sequence comes from Pseudomonas sp. ACM7, assembly GCF_004136015.1. Taxonomy (NCBI): domain Bacteria; kingdom Pseudomonadati; phylum Pseudomonadota; class Gammaproteobacteria; order Pseudomonadales; family Pseudomonadaceae; genus Pseudomonas; species Pseudomonas sp. ACM7. Next base: position 446,627 of record NZ_CP024866.1, read on the forward strand.
TCGATCGATAAAACTCAAACTGCGATACAAAGCTTCGATTCGCGGCAACTCGCATCCTGCGGCCTTGGCTGCCGCCAGTGGCCGGGCGTAAATCGCATCCAGCTCAAGCGGTCGTTTGTGCAGAAAATCGTGGTACATGCTCGGCCAATAGTCCGGCATTTTCTCGGTCACCATGAACAGATGATCGGCATAACCGGCCGGTACGTCGTGACCGCAGGCGATTGCTCCCAGAACCACTTCCGCCATCAGAGCCTTGATCAGTTCCCGACTGTCGGCATCGGCCATCAACGGCGTGGTGCTTGCCCCGAGCAGAACCGACAGACCGTTGTAAGGGATATTCCAGACCAGTTTCTGCCAGCGCGCCTGATGCAGGTTCGCCATGGCCTGGGAATCGATACCGGCGGTGCGGAACAGCCCGGCGCCCTCCTCGACAATCGCCATGCGCGCCTGCTCATCGGCTGCGGGACCACTGTGGTAGCCAACATTCACCGCACCGAGCGCCTGATGGGTGATGACGCCTGGTCCGTCGCGATGGACGCAGATATAGCAGAGCCCACCGAGCACATGCAGCGAATCCGGAAGTAACGCTCGCAGACTGTCTTCAACGTCCAGGCCATTTTGCAGCAACAACACTTTGGCATTCGGTGCCGCGGCTTGAATGATCGTCGGCGCCAACTGCGCGTTACTGGTGGTTTTCGCGCCCACCAGCAACCAGTCACAGGGCGGCATGTCTTCGGCCGTCGAATACGCCTGAACCGGATTCAACGTCAGCGCGCCGTGCACCGCACTGTCGAGCTTCAACCCCCGCTCGGCCACCGCTGAGAATTCACTGCGCAACAGAAAATGCACATCGAAACCGGCACGCGCCAGCATCAACCCGTAGAACCCGCCGATCGCACCGGTTCCGATAATACCGATTGTCGGTTTGGTCACTGCCCCCATCATGGCAACTCCTCTGCAATTCGACTCAACGCCTGACCCACGGCTGCATTGAGCTCGGTGCAGGTCAGGCGCGATTTTAGTGCCCCGAAAAATTCACCGCCGCGCACCACAAACAGCGCCGGCAAATAAAAAACCTGATAACGCTCGACCACCCCGCCATTGTTCCCGGCATCAATCCAGCACAGCCGATCGACGTCCAGATCGAGTCGTGGCAATTGCTCACGGGCAAATCGGCAACTGGCGCAGCCGACGCTGGTGAAAATGACCAGCGACACACCGCTCATCGCCAGCAGCCGTTGGTCGGCGTCGAAATCAGTCAGTTCCAATTCGACCACTATACTGGGTGGAACAATGTCAGATGGCCGACACATGGAGTCCGTGTTCATGGGACGTTTTATTCCTCACCCTGACGATGTGCCCGTCGAATTAACGTTGCTCAAACCTGAGTGTATTTCACGGCAACAGCTGCACACTATCAGCCTCGGGGGCATGGCTTGCAATTATCACCGGGCGTGGCGCCACGGTACGGCGCTGGAAATTCGCATGCCGACCTTGAACCCCGACATGCGTTTTCTGGGATATGTAGCCTGGTGCCTGCGACGAAAGCGCGGCTATCTGGTAGGCATTGCCTTCGTTGACGAACAGATGATGTTCAGTGCCCGGATGGGCGAGCAAGTGTGCCAGATCGAACGTTACTGCCGCCTGCATGACGCGCATGACGATCTGCAGGAAACTCAGGCCCTGGCCCTTGAATGGGTCCAGGAGCATGCCGACGAGTTCTCCCACGAGACGGTTCGCAGGGCATTTGCGCAGGTTGTGCTGGATTAGGAGGGGCATCCTCAATTGGTTTCCCCGCGGAAACTAATTGAGAATGCCCCTTAAACCGGTGTCTGCCCATTGTCGAGCCACGGTGTAACGCGCTAAGGTTCTGCTCCCCGACGCGCTTAATTTGCTGTGCTCCGCCGCGCGGGTTCGCTGGCGGCCGGCACCCGTGACCTGACGAGTAAACGATGGCTGATTTACCGATCAACGACCTAAACGTCGCTTCCAACGAGACGCTGATCACTCCCGATCAGCTCAAGCGTGATATCCCTCTTAGCGACGCTGCCCTGCGCACCGTCACCAAGGGCCGCGAAGTCATTCGCAACATTCTTGATGGCACCGACCACCGCCTGTTTGTTGTCATCGGGCCTTGCTCGATCCACGACATCAAGGCTGCCCACGAATACGCCGAGCGCCTGAAGGCGCTTGCGGCCGAAGTGTCCGATACCCTGTATCTGGTCATGCGCGTGTATTTCGAGAAGCCACGCACCACCGTCGGCTGGAAAGGCTTGATCAACGATCCGTACCTGGACGACTCCTTCAAGATTCAGGACGGTCTGCACATCGGTCGTCAATTGTTGCTGGACCTGGCCGAGATGGGCCTGCCGACCGCAACTGAAGCCCTCGACCCGATCTCCCCGCAGTACTTGCAGGACCTGATCAGCTGGTCGGCCATCGGTGCGCGCACCACCGAATCCCAGACTCACCGTGAAATGGCCTCCGGCCTGTCCTCGGCAGTAGGCTTCAAGAACGGCACCGACGGCGGCCTGACGGTCGCTATCAACGCCCTGCAATCGGTGTCCAGCCCTCACCGCTTCCTGGGTATCAACCAGGAAGGTGGCGTGTCGATCGTCACCACCAAGGGCAATGCCTACGGTCACGTGGTACTGCGCGGTGGCAACGGCAAGCCGAACTACGATTCGGTCAGCGTCGCGCTCTGCGAGCAAGCGCTGAACAAAGCGAAGATCAAGCCGAACATCATGGTCGATTGCAGCCACGCCAACTCCAACAAGGACCCGGCCCTGCAACCGCTGGTGATGGAGAACGTCGCCAACCAGATCCTCGAAGGCAACCAGTCGATCATCGGCCTGATGGTCGAAAGTCACTTGAACTGGGGCTGCCAGGCGATCCCGAAAGACCTCGCCGACCTGCAATACGGCGTGTCGATCACCGATGCCTGCATCGACTGGTCCGCCACCGAAAACACCTTGCGCAGCATGCATGCCAAGCTCAAGGACGTGCTGCCGAAACGCGATCGCAGCTGATCACTTTTCGCCGCACAAAAAAACGCCGGGCTTAACCCGGCGTTTTTTTATGCGTTCGATTCTGTGAAAGGTTACTGGCTCAGTTTGGCTGCATGCCGCTGGTGGCGCTCCATGTAGCGTTCCACGTAGGAACACGATGGAATGACGGTGTAACCCATTTCTTCAGCGTACTCCAACGCCTTCTCGGTCAAGGCTGCCGCAATGCCGCGACCACGCAGTGCGTTGGGCACAAAGGTGCGATAGATATCCAGGGTCTGTTTCCCCAGATCCATATAGGTCAGGTAGGCACGATGACCGTCCACATTGGTCTCGAACTGATGACCAGCCTGGTCATGGTGGATGGACAACGCCTCGCTCATCACTACTCCTCGCGGGTCTGGAATTCTGACCCCTACCTTACCGATGTTTTTCCGGCGAAGGAACATCTACGCCACCCCGTGCCTGAATGGACACCGAGAAGAGCTGTACCAATCTCGCACAACCGAGCACGTATCAAATAGTAGGCACTATTGGCAGAAATGCTCAAGGTACGCTCGTCATCACGCCGATTGGCGGGTGCTGCTCCGGGTGACGCAGAGACGGCTCGACCGAAGATCTGTGTAGGTCAATAGCCTGAACATTGCCGGATGTTGAGACTTAAGACGAGCGCCCTTTGTTAAAGTCACCTGAACATGGAGAAAGATATGAGAGGCGCCACGCAAAATCCGAAAAAAAGTGTAGACGAATCCATCTAGACAGACTTTAGCCAAGACTCGGAAAAGAGCTGTGAGCGCGCGAAACTTTTCTTCGGCGGCTCGCTCAGCTCGGGCCTCCCAGCTGTATATTTTTTAAACAATGCAGTTAAAAGTTGCTCGAAAAAGAATCAACGCCTACAATTTTTTTGGCTTCTTGCTTTACGTCAGTTTACTTACGACAAGTAATGGGTAGTATGTACGCCGGCTATTTCCTCACTCTGAGGAGACAGCTAACTTAATAGAAAGTCCTTGAAGGGGAACACGATGAACAACGTTCTGAAATTCTCTGCTCTGGCTCTGGCCGCAGTTCTGGCTACCGGTTGCAGCAGCGTATCGAAAGAAACCGAAGCACGTCTGACCGCTACTGAAGACGCAGCAGCTCGCTCCCAGGCTCGTGCAGACGAAGCTTACCGTAAAGCTGATGAAGCTCTGGCTGCTGCTCAAAAAGCACAACAGACTGCTGACGAAGCTAACGAGCGTGCTCTGCGCATGCTGGACAAAGCTAGCCGCAAGTAATAATCCTTCGGGATTGTTATCAAGCCGACCCATTTTTTGGGTCGGCTTTTTTATTGCCCGCAATTTCGTACCGGCAATAAAAAACCCGCCGACGCGGTCAGCATCGGCGGGTTCCTTTCAAACATTACTGCAACGGGTCGATCGGCGCACTCGTCACCATCGGCGCCGAGGAATTCGGCACTCCGATTTCCACCGGCAGACCATCTTCGGCGGCAACCACGTCGCGGACCACATCCCAGTTCATGCGCAGGTTGTTGGTGATGTCCTCACGCTTGAGCATCGCGTTGATCACCGAGGTGTGTTTGTCGACCACAGAAGGGTTGCCCTTGTCGTCCAGCGGCGTGTGCGCTTCCAGATACACCTTGCCGCCACTGACACCGAACTTGTACGGGTCGCTGATAATGCGCACCGACGTGCCTACCGGCACCATGCTCGCCATTTCCAGCACGTTGTTGTTGAACATGCGGAAGCAACCGTGGCTGGTGCGCATGCCGATGCCGAACTTCTTGTTCGAACCGTGGATCAGGTAGCCCGGCGTGCCCAACGTGAACTTGAACGGCCCCAACGGGTTGTCCGGGCCGGCCGGCACCACGTTCGGCAGTGGATCGCCATCGGCGGCGTGCTCGGCCTTGATCGACGCTGGAGGGGTCCAGGTCGGGTTCGGCGTCTTGGCGGTGATGCTGGTATGGGCAATCGGCGAGCCCCAGCCTTCACGGCCGATACCCAGCGGGAAGGTGTACACCACGTTCCGGCCTTTCGGGAAGTAATAGAGGCGGTACTCGGCCAGGTTGATGACGATGCCTTCACGCGGGCCCGGTGGCAGGATGAAGCGCGTCGGCAGCACCACTTCGGTGCCAGCACCCGGCAGCCATGGATCGACGCCAGGGTTGGCCGCGACCATTTCCGAATAGCCCAGATCGTAGGTGGTGCCAAGGTCAGCGAAGGTATCTTCGTACTTGGCCTTGATCACCTGGACCTGACCGACGATGTCTTCACCGGGCGGTGGCAGGGGCAGCTCCAATGCTGCTACGGGACCCGCCACACAGAGGGCGGCGAGAGACAGGTAGCGGGTGACGGCAGGAAAGCGCGGCAACATCCGGAAAATCCTTCGCATGATCGACAAGGGTATAAAAACGGGATTGTACACCGGCATCTGGAAAATCGGGGAGTTGACCGATAGCAAGCAATCTATCGGGCTCTAAAGCTCGAAACGCAGTTCCGGCCAGATCGGCGATGTGCCGCGTTTTTGCGATTCCAGAATGGCCCGGCACAGCGAACACAGGCGCTGATCCTGAAACACACGGCGATCGACGCTCGACCAGCGCGGTTGTGCTGGCAACAGGCTGCCGCACAAGGTCCGGTCCGCCGAGCCGCCCAACTCCAGTTGACGGGTCACCAGATGTACCCGCACTTCCTGGCAGGCGAACAGATCCAGCTGTTCGTCAGGCTCGATCAGTTGGTAGGCAAAAAGTGACCAGGCAGGACGCGGCATCGGGGGCTCCAAATCGGGGGCGCCACCTTAGCCGAAACACCGCCACTAGAAAAGCGTCAAAGCAGCGGTTTCAGTGTCGGCCAGACATTTTCCAGCAACTTGTCCTGAGCCCCGACAGCCGGGTGCAGTCCGTCGGACTGCATCAAGTCTGGATGACCGCCCACGCCGTCGAGAAAAAACGGCACCAACGGGATCTTTTTCTCTTCGGCCAGCGTGCTGTAGACCTTCGCGAAGGCCTCGGTATAGCGAACGCCGTAGTTGGGTGGCAATTGCATGCCGAGCAGCAGCACCTTGGCGCCACTGGCGCGGGAGCTGTCGATCATTGCTGCAAGGTTTTGTTGCAATTGCGTCGGCAGCAATCCACGCAGGCCATCGTTGCCGCCCAACTCGAGGATTACCAACTCAGGCTTATGCTCTGCAAGCAGCGCGGACAGGCGCGCCTGGCCTCCGGCGCTGGTGTCGCCGCTGATGGACGCATTGACCACCTTATCGTCAAAACCTTCGCGCTTGAGCCGTTGCTCGAGCAGGGAGACCCACCCCAAGCGGGTATCCAGCCCGAAACCCGCGCTGATACTATCGCCAACGATCAGGACTGTACCCGCCGCTGCGTTCTGGGCCATGCACATCAAGGCCAGGCCAGCACTCAAAAACCACACACGCATCGGATTCTCCATGGGCGCAAGCATTCTCACCGCGAAGAACCTCAGCAAAGTGGTTCCCAGCGCGGAAGGTGAACTGACTATCCTGCACGAACTCAGCCTGGAACTGAACAAGGGCGACAGCCTGGCCATTGTCGGCGCCTCCGGTTCCGGCAAATCCACCCTCCTCGGCTTGCTCGCCGGTCTCGACCTGCCGAGCAGCGGCGACGTCACCCTCGCAGGGCAAGCCCTGAGCAATCTCGATGAAGACCAACGCGCACGTATCCGGGCCGAGCATGTCGGGTTTGTGTTTCAGTCCTTTCAACTGCTCGACAGTCTCAATGCCCTGGAAAACGTCATGCTGCCGCTGGAACTCGATGGCCGCAAAGACGCCCGTGAACGCGCCACCGAGTTACTGCAACGGGTCGGCCTGGGCCAGCGACTGACCCATTCGCCACGCCAGCTTTCGGGCGGCGAACAGCAACGCGTGGCGATTGCCCGTGCGTTTGCCGCCGAACCCGATGTGCTGTTCGCCGACGAACCAACCGGCAACCTCGACAGCCACACCGGTGAACGCATCAGCGATCTGCTGTTCGAACTCAACCAGGAACGCGGTACGACCCTGGTGCTGGTGACCCACGACGAACGCCTGGCACATCGCTGCCGACGCCTGATCCGCCTTGAAGCCGGCCTGCTGGTCGCCCCTCTGGAGCCTTGATGGCACGCCTGCCGCTGTTGCGCCTGTTCAGTCTTGCCATCCGCCAACTGCTGCGCGACGCCCGCGCCGGTGAGTTGCGCGTGTTGTTTTTCGCCTTGCTGGTGGCCGTGGCGGCGAGTACCGCCATCGGTTACTTCGGCGCCCGCCTGAACGGTGCCATGATGCTGCGCGCCACTGAGTTTCTCGGTGCCGACCTGTTGCTTGAAGGCAGTTCACCGGCGCGGCCCGAACAGATTAAAAGCGGCCTAGAGCTGGGCCTCGAACACGCTCAGGTGGTGGAATTCTCCAGCGTCATCGCCACTGACAATGGCATTCAGCTGTCCAGCATCAAAGCTGCCGACGACGTCTACCCACTGCGCGGCGAACTGAAAAGTGCCCCGGCGCCCTTCGCCCCGGAAGAACCCGGTGGCGGACCGAAACCCGGTGAAGCCTGGGTCGAAGCGCGACTGTTGACTGCGCTGGACCTGAAGATCGGCGACAGCATCGACGTCGGCATGAGAACCCTCAAACTGGCGCGAGTGCTGACCTACGAACCGGACCGCGCCGGCAATTTCTACAGCCTGACGCCGCGGGTGCTGATCAACCTCAGCGACCTCGCCGCGACCGGCGTGGTGCAACCCGGCAGCCGGGTCAGTTACCGCGAACTTTGGCGCGGTAAAGCCGAGGCGCTGGAAACCTATCATCAATTGATCAAACCCGGCTTGGCCGCCAACCAGCGTTTGCAGGATGCCCGTGATGGCAATCGACAGATCGGCGGTGCCTTGGGCAAGGCCGAGCGGTACTTGAACATGGCCAGTCTGGTGGCAGTTCTGCTGTCGGGTGTGGCGGTGGCACTGTCGGCCACTCGCTTCGCCACCCGCCGATTCGATGCCAGTGCATTGCTGCGTTGTCTGGGGTTGTCGCGGCGGGAAACCATGGTGTTATTCAGTTTGCAGCTGACGGTGCTCGGGCTGCTCGCCAGTATCAGTGGCGCCCTCATCGGCTGGTTTGCGCAGCTGGGGCTGTTCGCGCTGCTGCATGATTTATTACCGACCGACGTTCCACCGGGCGGTCTGTTTCCTGCCATTGCCGGGATTGGCACCGGATTGGTGGCGTTGGCCGGTTTTGCCTTGCCGCCACTGGCGGCACTGGGCCGGGTTCCGCCATTGCGGGTATTGCGTCGGGACATGCTGCCAATTCCCTCTAGCACCTGGATGGTTTACGGCGCGGCATTGGGCGCCCTCGGGCTGATCATGTGGCGTCTGAGCCTGGACCTGGTGTTGACCTTCGCCCTGCTCGGTGGCGGCGTGATCGCAGCATTGGTGCTTGGCGGCTTGCTGTTGCTGCTTCTGAAGAGTCTGCGCCGAATGCTGGCGCGCGCCTCTTTGCCGTGGCGCCTCGGGCTAGGCCAATTGCTGCGTCATCCACTGGCGGCCGCGGGGCAATCCCTGGCCTTCGGCTTGATTCTGCTGTCCATGGCGCTGATCGCATTGCTGCGCGGCGAGTTGCTGGACACCTGGCAGAACCAGCTACCGAAAAACGCGCCTAACTATTTCGCGCTTAACATTCTGCCAGCGGACAAACAGGCGTTCATTGATCGCCTGAACAAACTGTCGGCGCAATCGGCGCCGCTATACCCGGTGATACCTGGACGGCTGATCAGCGTCAACGGCGAGCCGGTACAGGAAATCGTCAGCAAGGATTCGGCCGGTGACCGAGCGATCCAGCGCGACCTGAGTCTGACTTGGGCGGCGGATTTGCCGGCGGGCAACAAACTCACTGCGGGCAACTGGTGGGCCGAACAGACGCCGGACGAAATACCCGGCGTATCGGTAGAAGGCAAAGTCGCCGAAAGCCTGAAGCTCAAGCTCGGCGATCACATGGTCTTTACTGTGGGCGGCGTCAATCGCGAAGCGAAAGTCACCAGCCTGCGGGAGATCAACTGGGACAACTTCCAGCCTAACTTCTTTATGATCTTCCAGCCCGGCACACTGAAGGATCTGCCTGCAACCTACCTGACCAGTTTTTATCTGGCGGCCGGTCATGATCAGCAGATCGTGGATCTGTCCCGGGCGTTTCCGGCGGTGACCATCTTGCAAGTCGAAGCCTTGCTCGAGCAGCTGCGCAGCATCCTCGCCCAAGTCACCCTGGCGGTGGAATACGTGCTGTTGTTCGTGTTGGCGGCGGGGATGGCGGTGTTGTTTTCAGGCTTGCAAGCGACGCTCGATGAACGCATTCGCCAAGGCGCCTTGTTGCGAGCGCTAGGGGCCGAGCGGCAACTGTTGGTCAAGGCCCGGCGGATCGAGTTCGGTTTGCTTGGAGCGGTCAGCGGATTGTTGGCAGCGCTGGGTTCGGAACTGGTGAGTCTGGTGCTCTACCGCTACGCCTTCGACCTGCCGTGGCACCCGCATCCGTGGTTGTTGGTGCTGCCACTGATCGGTGCGGTGCTGATCGAGGGAGCCGGTGTGTTTGGTACGCGCCGTGCGCTGAACGCCAGCCCCCTGACAGTCTTGCGCGAGGGTTGATAGACTCAAGCTCTCTCTACCACAAGAAGTTGCCATGAGCCGTTATCGCCCTCCCCGCACCGCTGGCACCGCGCTGATCACCCCCGAAGGTGAAGCGCGGATGCGGGCCGAGTTTCATGAGCTCTGGCATGTTCGACGGCCGCAGGTGACACAGTCAGTCAGCGAGGCCGCGGCACAGGGCGATCGCTCGGAAAACGCCGAATACACCTACGGCAAAAAGATGCTGCGCGAGATCGACAGTCGCGTGCGCTTTCTCACCAAGCGACTGGAAGCGCTCAAAGTCGTCAGCGAAAAACCGAGCGATCCGAACAAGGTCTATTTTGGCGCCTGGGTCACGATTGAAGACGAGGACGGCAAAGAGTCACGCTACCGTATCGTCGGGCCAGATGAGCTGGATTTGAAACTGGGCTTGATCAGCATCGATTCGCCGCTGGCCCGCGCACTGATCGGCAAGGCGCTGGACGCCGAAGTTCGGGTCCAGACACCGACTGGTGAGCAATGCGTGTATATCGTGGCGATCGACTATCTCTGAGCCATAGCGCTCTGAGCCTCAACGGCGGGTAATCAGCCCCTGTCGGGCAACGCGAGTCAATTGCTTGATCACTTCGGGGGCGTCCTCGAGGCTGGGCGATTGAATCACCGCCAGATCGAAACTGTCGCTGGCAAATCGAGCCAGCGATTCACCCTCTTCGACAAACTGGATCAGGAAGGCCGCAGGCCCACCGGTGCGACGTGGCCAGCCATCGAGATAACGCAAGAGTGTCGGCTGATGTTTGCCGCCAAGCAGGATTTTTGGATTGCGCTGGGTGAGGTGTGCCGTGATCGGCGCGGGGCGTATAACGGGGCTTAATGCATTCATTCTGTCGTGTCTCGGCCTCAAAAGTCTGCATGGCAGGTGAGAGGCAACACCGAACCAGCGCTTTAGCGGTATTTCGAAGCCTGTTTCAAGCTTCTATCGGCAACTGAATGAGTCACCTGGCGCCCCGCAAGTAGCTGTTTAAATCGGCGCATGGGCAGCATCCTAGAGAAGCTGACCGGACAGTGTCAAGAATGACGAGCAACAAAAAGGCCCGCGCAATGCGAGCCTTTTCATTAAGCCAGAGCGGTCAGCCAGCGATAGCGCGGTCAGCCGAGAGCTTGCCGGCGCCTTCGATCAGCACCGCGATGCTGCCGCCGAGCAGGGCCAGGGCGAATTCATAACCGTTGTTGACCATGAACAGACCGTGAGGGAGATGCACCGAGAAGATCGCCACCAGTGAGAGGATGGTCAGGCCGAGGGCTGCCGGGCGAACCAGCAAGCCGATGATCAAGGCCAGACCGGCGAAAAACTCGGTACCGCCCGCCAGCGTCGCCATCAGGTAACCCGGCGCCAGGCCGATGCTTTCCATGTACTGCGCGGTGCCCGCCAGACCGTAACCACCGAACGCCCCAAAGAGTTTCTGCGAGCCGTGGGCAGCGAAGATGATGCCGACGAAGATCCGCAAAACGGTCAGGCCGTAGCCAGCGCGGGTAAACAGTACCTTGTTGATCAGTGTGCTCATGCTGTGTCATCCGTTGTCAGTGTGTGTTGGTTGGCCGCTATATTAATCAGTAAATCTCATGTTAAAAGCGCAATAAATTCGCCATAACAATCAGTTTATTCGATTATTTACGTGACGCAACTTTCTGCCCCTGGGGCTCCAACGACTCCCGCTCCCGATCGAACGCCAGGTAATACTTGTTCACGCTATTAACATAGCTGACGGCGCCCATTCCCACCTGCTCCATGGCGATGCGCTCCACCTGGAAGAACCACTGATTGGGATTCAAACCGCGCCGACGAGCCTCGGCACGCATGCCCTGAACGCGCTCCGGCCCCATGTTGTAGGCCGCCAGCACGAACGCCATGCGCTCGCGCTCGTTGAGTTTGGGGCTGGCAAAGAATTTGCGGCGGATCATCGCCAGGTACTTGGCCCCGGCCTGCACATTGGCGTCGAGATTCTGAATGTTGTTGACCCCCACCCGCTGGGCGGCGGACGGGGTGATCTGCATCAGGCCGGTAGGGCCGCTGCCACCGCGGGCGTTGGGTTGCAGGGCTGATTCCTTGAACGCCAGGGCAGCCAGATTCAACCAGTCCATGCCTTGGGCTTCAGCGTGCTTCTGCAACACCGGGCGAAGTTTCTCGAGGCGCTGCCGATCAGCCTTGGCCAATGGATAGTGCACTTGATACAGACGTCGATAGATCCGCAGGAACGCGGCATCCTGATCCGATGGTTTCTTGTAACCGGTCAGGAAGCGATCAATGCTCGCCCGCAACATTGAGGCGTCGCGGCGCACGAACCAGAATTCTTCGCCCGGTTCACTGATGAGCACCTGGCGATCGAAACGCAACTTGGGCAGGATCTTGCCCCAGCGCTCGGCGATGGGTTGCTCGACGATCGTCAGGTGAAAGATTCCGCCCTGGACCATTTCCAGCACATCCTCGACCGCCAGACTGGGATCGACCCACTCGATTGTCACCGGTGGCAGTTTAAGCAGCGCGAGCTTTTGATTGATCTGGCTGACCGCGTCCCCGGCGGCACTGCCGGTGGGCAACGCCAGGGTTTTGCCGGAGAGTTGTTCGAGATGGGTGTAACGTCGCTCGCCTTTGATCCCGACCAATACCAACGGGATGTTGCTGGCAATCGGTTCACTGGTGCTGACCGCGTGGCCCGGTTGCAGGTCGAGCAGCTCCCCCGGTGCGACCAGATCACCCTCGCCGCGCTGCAAAGCGCCGATCAGTTGATCCTTGGCCTTGGGTATGATCTTGAGGGTGATTTCCTGACCGTCACGGGCGTGACCGTTGAGGTACTGCTCGAAGGCACGCAAGCGGTGGTATTCAACACCGATGGCCTGGCCCTGAACTTCGCCGGAGCTGTTGCGGCTCTGGTTGACCAACACCCGCAGCACACGACTGCTGCGGATTTCCGCCAAGTCGCGCACTTTGGTCGAAGGCACGGCTTGCAGCGGCCCGGCCAGACGCGCAACCGCCGGCATCGGCAGCAGCAACGAACAACACAGCAGTAGCAAAACCGAGGGACGTATCATCCACTCTCCAGAAAGAATACTGGGCCGATCTCAAGAGTTTTCATGAAATCGAACGACAGAAACAGAGCGCCTTGAGCGCTGGCAAAGTGCGAAAGACTGGCACAGTGATGGCATGCTAGCCACCCTGACCTGTCTCTCGGCATCAAGAGACAGCTTTAACTCGTTGTAGTTCTTGGCTTTTCTTATAAATCTACAGCTCTGATATGCTTTCCGGCCTTTGGTCCGAGGTAGCACCATGCAACTCATCGATATCGGCGTCAACCTGACCAACCCCAGTTTTGCCGACAAACACCAGGCTGTACTCGACCGCGCCTACGCGGCCGGGGTCTGCCAATTGGTGCTCACCGGCACCAGTGTCGAGGGCAGCGAACAGGCGCTGGAACTGTGCCGGCAACTGGACGAAACGGCTCAACGGCTGTTCGCCACCGCCGGCCTTCACCCCCACGGCGCCAGCGACTGGAACGCCGACAGCGCCCAGCGTCTGCGCAGTTTACTCAAGGAGCCGAACGTCGTGGCAGTGGGTGAATGCGGGCTGGATTTCAATCGTGATTTCTCGCCGCGCCCGCAGCAGGAAAAAGTCCTGGAAAAGCACTTGGAGTTGGCGGTCGAGTTGCAATTGCCGGTGTTCCTCCACGAGCGCGATGCCAGTCAGCGCTTGCTGGAAATCCTTCGCGATTACCGTGATCAATTGCCGGCCGCCGTGGTGCATTGCTTCACGGGCGAAAAGAAGGCGTTGTTCAGCTATCTCGATCTGGATTTGCACATCGGCATCACTGGCTGGATTTGTGACGAGCGCCGGGGCACGCACCTGCATCCGTTGGTGAAAGAGATCAAACGGGGACGGTTAATGCTGGAGAGCGATGCGCCGTATCTGTTGCCGCGCAGTCTGCGACCCAAGCCGAAGAATGGTCGCAACGAACCGGCGTATCTGACCGAAGTATTGCGGGAAGTGGCGTTGCATCGCGGGGAAAGCGAGGAAGATCTGGCGGCTCACAGCACTGCGTGTGCGCGAGCGTTCTACGGGTTGCCAATGGTCGACTGACGAACCGAACCTGTGGGAGCGGCGGTGCGACGATTCGACTTGCTCGCGAAGGCGGTACATCAGTCAACATTTTTGTCGACTGACACACCGCTTTCGCGAGCAAGTCGAATCGTCGCACCGCCGCTCCCACATTATCAGTGACTGTTGCGCATCATCTCTTTAGGCACGTACTTGCCGATTTCGAACTTGCCGATCGCCGCGCGGTGCACTTCGTCCGGGCCGTCGGCCAGGCGCAGGGTGCGCTGCATCGCATACATGTAGGCCAGCGGGAAATCGTTGGACACCCCTGCCCCGCCATGGATCTGGATCGCCCGGTCGATCACCCGCAAGGCCACGTTCGGCGCAACAACCTTGATCTGAGCGATTTCGCTCTTCGCAATCTTGTTGCCAACGGTGTCCATCATGTACGCCGCTTTCAACGTCAGCAGGCGTGCCATGTCGATTTCCATTCGCGAATCGGCAATCTTGTCGATGTTGCCGCCCAGGCGTGCCAAAGGTTTACCGAACGCAGTACGGGTTACCGCCCGTTTGCACATCAGTTCCAATGCACGTTCGGCCATGCCGATTGAACGCATGCAGTGGTGAATCCGACCCGGGCCAAGGCGACCCTGAGCGATTTCGAAGCCGCGTCCTTCGCCCAACAGGACGTTTTCGTACGGCACGCGGACGTTTTCGAACAGCACTTCGGCGTGGCCGTGAGGTGCGTCGTCGTAACCGAACACTGGCAGCGGACGAACGATCTTCACGCCTGGGGCATCCACCGGCACCAGAATCATCGAGTGCTGCGCATGACGCGGCGCGTCAGGATCGCTCAGGCCCATGAAGACCAGGATCTTGCAGCGTGGATCGCAGGCGCCTGAGGTCCACCATTTTTTGCCGTTGATCACCCATTCGTCGCCATCACGCACGGCACGGGCGGCCATGTTGGTGGCGTCGGACGAGGCCACGTCCGGTTCGGTCATGGCGAACGCCGAGCGGATCTCGCCGCGCAGCAGCGGTTCGAGCCAGCGCTGTTTCTGTTCTTCATTGGCGTAGCGCACCAGCACTTCCATGTTGCCGGTGTCTGGCGCGGAGCAGTTGAACGGCTCGGGGCCCAGCAGCGAGCGGCCCATGATTTCGGCCAACGGCGCGTATTCGAGGTTGGTCAGACCGGCGCCGAGTTCGGACTCAGGCAGAAACAAATTCCACAAACCTTCAGCCTTGGCCTTGAGTTTGAGCTCCTCCATGATTGCGGTCGGCTGCCAGCGATCGCCCTCGGCGACCTGGCGCTCGAACACCGCTTCGGCGGGATATACGTAGGTGTCCATGAACGCGGTCACGCGCTCACGCAGTTCTTGCACCTTGGGCGAATAAGCGAAATCCATGGGCAGCTCTACCTTTTAACGGAGGGTTTTGATGAGTTGTTCAGGTCATGCAATCGATGCTAGAACAGCTACGAAAATTTACCTAGCCTATTCTCGGCGTGTATTAACATTCATCACCGATATATGATCGGCTGATCGAGAGCCCAACAATAAGAGTGCAGCGCAATGAATCTGAGCAAGGTCGACCTCAACCTTTTCATCGTCTTCGACGCGATCTACACCGAAGGCAACCTGACCCGTGCAGGGCAGATTGTCGGCATTACTCAACCGGCGGTCTCGAACGCTCTGGCCCGTCTGCGGGAGACCTTCAATGATCCGCTGTTCGTGCGTACCGCTCAGGGCATGGTCCCGACGCCCATGGCGCAGAACATTATCGGGCCGGTGCGTAACGCCCTCTCCTTGCTGCGGGTGTCGGTGCAGGAAAGCCGTATTTTCAACCCGTTGCAGGCGGTCAAGACCTACCGCATCAGCATGACCGACCTCACCGAAGCGGTGATCCTGCCGGCACTGTTCCAGCGCCTGCGGCGCCTGGCGCCGACGGTGATCATCGAAAGCTTTCTGTCCAAGCGCCGCGAAACCACCAAGGAACTGGCGGCCGGGCGCCTCGATTTCGCCGTCGATGCGCCGCTCAACACCGACCCGCAAGTGCGCCACGTCAAGTTGATGGAAGACCGTTACGTGTGCGCCATGCGCAAGGGCCATCCGCTGGCGGGCAAAGAGAAATTCACCCTCGACGATTACCTGTCGCTGACCCATATCCATATTTCCAGCCGCCGCAGTGGTCTGGGCCATGTCGACCTGGCCTTGGGCAAAATGGGCATTCAGCGCAAGATCGCCCTGCGATCCCAGCATTACTTGATGGCATCCCAGGTATTGCAGCAGACCGACATGGTGATGACCGTGCCGGAACGCTTTGCCCGTCGCCATGATTTGTACTCGGTGAACCTGCCGGTCAACGATGTGCCGCCGGTAGAAACCCACCTCTACTGGCACGAAAGCACCGACCAGGACCCGGCCAACCGCTGGATGCGCGAGCAGATGATCGAGTTGTGCCAGCAGGTGACGGCACATGAGAAGAAGCTCGACAAAGTGTAGGACTTGGCACCGCGTCTTCGTTCTTCGTCGGAACGCCGCCCGGAGCAAGCCCGCACACATTCGATCGCATTCTTTCTGAAAGAACTGGGTTAAATGTGGGAGCGGGCTTGCTCGCGAATGGACCCGCAAGAACACTGAAGATTCATGCTGCTTGACGTAAACGTCAACCTGACATTAGCTTAGCGCCATGACCTTTTTCGAGCGCTTCCATGAGCAGCCAGACCTATAGCATTTCCGACCTCGCCCGCGAGCTCGACATCACCACCCGGGCCATTCGCTTTTATGAAGAGCAAGGCCTGCTCAGCCCCGAGCGACGCGGTCAGGAACGCATCTACTCGCCCCGTGACAAGGTCAGCCTGAAGCTGATCCTGCGGGGCAAGCGCATTGGTTTCTCCCTGGCCGAATGCCGCGAGCTGATCGAACTCTACGATCCCTCCGGCGGCAATCAGAAACAGCTGCAAACCATGCTGACCAAAATCGCCGAACGTCGTGAACAGCTCGAGCAGCAGATGCTCGACATCGAACAGATGAAGCTGGAACTGGACACCGCGCAGGAGCGTTGCACCCAGGCGCTGGAACAGACCATCAAGAGCCAGCAGGTCATTCAGTAGGTCTACACAAATCTAATGTGTGTGCGGGCTTGCTCGCGAAAGCGATCAGTCAGCCAGCATCAATGTTGAATGTAAGTCCGCTTTCGCGAGCAAGCCCGCTCCCACATTTGAACAGTGTTCGTCCATAACAATAGGTCAATCCCATGTCCCTACCCACTCACGTACGCCTGGTCGAAGTCGGCCCACGCGACGGTCTGCAAAACGAAGCCCAACCCATCAGCGTTGCGGACAAGGTGCAACTGGTCGACGCGCTGACCGCCGCCGGTCTCGGCTATATAGAAGTCGGCAGTTTTGTTTCGCCCAAATGGGTACCGCAAATGGCCGGTTCCGCCGACGTCTTCGCGCAGATCCAGCGTAAGCCTGGCGTGACTTATGGTGCACTCGCCCCCAACCTGCGCGGGTTTGAAGACGCCATTGCAGCCGGGGTCAAGGAAGTCGCGGTGTTCGCCGCCGCGTCGGAATCGTTTTCCCAGCGCAATATCAATTGCTCGATCAGCGAAAGCCTGGAGCGTTTCGTGCCGATCATGGACGCCGCCAGGCAACACGGGGTCAGCGTGCGCGGTTACGTGTCCTGTGTGCTGGGCTGCCCTTACGAAGGAAACGTCGCGCCGGAACAAGTCGCTCGAGTCGCTCGCGAGCTCTATGCGATGGGCTGCTATGAAGTTTCCCTGGGCGACACCATCGGCACCGGCACCGCTGGCGTGACCCGCAAGATGTTCGAGGTGGTGTCGGCCGACGTACCCCGTGAAAAACTGGCCGGGCACTTCCACGACACTTATGGCCAGGCCATGGCCAACATCTACGCCAGCCTGCTGGAAGGCATCTCGGTGTTCGACAGCTCCATCGCCGGCCTCGGTGGCTGCCCATACGCCAAGGGCGCCAGCGGTAACGTCGCCACCGAAGACGTGGTTTACCTGCTCAATGGCCTGGGTATCGAGACCGGTATCGACCTGGACGCCTTGATTCTGGCCGGTCAGCAGATTTGCACGGTGCTGGGGCGACCGACCGGTTCGCGCGTGGCCAAGGCTCGTAGCGCACAGTGAGTGCGCGGATGTGTCCGGGTGTTACCGCTGCGTCTGAAACGTGGGGCGCAAGCGAGTAACACGGAAACAAATTGTCGGGTTTTGACTGAACGAAAAATCCGACAAAAACTTAAGGCATTGATTTTAAAGGCTTTTTAAAAGTTGGCACGGCTTCTGCTATCTCTACTGCATAACAAGAACAAAAAAAGCGGCAAACCTAATAAAAATAAGACGTAACGACTCTGACATAACAAAAACAACACGGCAGAGACGCAGCTAACAGATTTTTTTGGAGAGGATGTGCTTTTCAGGGTGCTTTTCGGAGTAACCCGCAACCGGGCAGAGAACAATAAAACTACCTTCAGGTAGCTACCGAATTGGTTGGATCGCTTAGCGAAAAAGTAGATCAGCGCTCAAAAAAATACGTTTGCTCTTGATCCCGGATGGGGATCGACAAAAACAGCGGTAAAGGGCCACGGTTTCCAAAAACAACAAAAGACCGCCCCTCAATAATAAAAAAAGAGCACGCGCAACGACAAAATTAAAGGGGAGCTTCGGCTCCCCTTTGTGCTTTCTGGCGTTTGACTTTCCCCCTCTCCAAATGTGGGAGCGGGCTTGCTCGCGAAAGCGGTGTGTCAGTCAACATTTTCGTCGGCTGATACACCGCTTTCGCGAGCAAGCCCGCTCCCACAGGGGATTGTGGTCAGCCTTTGATATCGCGCAATTCCTCGATGCTGATCTCGCGCATCCGAAACTTCTGAATCTTCCCCGTCACCGTCATCGGAAACTCTTCGACGAACTTGAAGTAACGCGGTGTCTTGAAGTGCGCGATGCGCTCCTTGCACCAGGCTTGCAGCTCCTGCTCGGTGGCGCTGTGGCCCGGATGGAACTTGATCCACGCGACAATCTCTTCGCCATACCGCGAGCACGGAATCCCGATCACTTGCACATCCGCGACTGCCGGATGGGTGAAGAAGAACTCTTCCAACTCCCGCGGGTAAATATTCTCACCGCCGCGGATGATCATGTCCTTGTTACGTCCGGCAATGCATACGTAGCCTTCGTCGTTCATGCTCGCCAGATCACCGGTGTGCATCCAGCCAGCCTGGTCGATGGCTTCCGCGGTGCCTTGCGGGTTGTTCCAGTAACCGAGCATCACGCTGTAGCCGCGGGTGCACAGCTCACCGATAGTGCCGCGCGGCACCAGGTTGCCCGCCTCGTCGATGATCTTGCTTTCCAGTTGTGGCTGGGTGCGACCGACGGTGGTGACGCGCAATTCCAGTTCGTCTGACGGACCGGTCTGCAATGACACCGGACTTGTTTCCGTCATGCCGTAGGCAATCTGCACTTCGCTCATGTGCATCTCACTGATGACCCGACGCATCACTTCGATCGGACAGGTCGCCCCGGCCATGATCCCGGTGCGCAGGCTCGACAGATTAAATTCAGCGCGCTTGGGCTGATCGAGCATGGCGATGAACATGGTCGGTACGCCGTAAAGCGCGGTGGCCTTTTCTTCGGCGACGGTGGTCAATGTCAGCAGTGGATCGAACGCATCGTTGGGGTAAATCATGGTGCTGCCGTGGGTCATGCAACCGAGGTTGCCCATGACCATGCCGAAGCAGTGGTACAGCGGCACCGGGATGACCAGACGATCACTCGCGGTCAGGCCGAGGCTTTCGCCGACCATGTAACCGTTATTGAGAATGTTGTAGTGACTGAGGGTCGCGCCCTTCGGGAAACCAGTGGTGCCGGAGGTGTACTGGATGTTCACCGCCTGGTCGAAATGCAGGCTGTGCTGACGTTCGCTCAATTGCTCTGCCGACACGCTCCCCGCGAGATCGGTCAATTGCGACCACGGCAGGAAACCCGATGGCGGCTGAGCATCAAGGCTGATGACACCGCGCAGTTCCGGCAGTCGTTCACTCTGCAATTTTCCGATGGAGTGCTCAGCCAACTCGGGAACGAGGCCTTGCAGCATCCCGTGATAGTCGGAGGTCTTGAAGGCGCCTGCGCAGACCAGCCATTGGCAACCGGATTGCTTCAACACATATTCGAGTTCGGAGCTGCGGTAGGCCGGATTGATGTTGACCAGAATCACGCCAATTTTCGCGCTGGCGAACTGACTGATACACCATTGGGCGCAGTTCGGTGCCCAGATACCCAGGCGATCACCGGTCTGCAAACCCAGCGCCAACAGCGCTCTGGCATGCAGGTCCACGGCTTCGGCCAATTGCTGCCAAGTGTAGCGCAACTGTTGATGGCGCACGACCAGCGCCTCCCCGCTCGGATACTGCGCGACGGTGTTATCGAACGCCTGGCCGATGGTCATCGCCAGCAAGGCTTTGTCCTGGGAACCACGGGTGTAACTGCGCTGCGGGCTTGCACTGGGTTGATCCATGACGACCCCTATTGTCTTTATTTATGGGTTGCCGACGGTCACCTGTGGGAGCGGGCTTGCTCGCGAAGGCGTCGTGTCAGTTGACATTAACTTTGACTGACACACCGCTTTCGCGAGCAAGCCCGCTCCCACAGGGTTGGTCCGCGTTCTATCTTGAACTGGCTCTACTCTCGCTCAAGTTGACGTTAACGTAAAGGGTGATTGACAGCCATTCGTCACAGGCTTACGTTAACGTAAAGGTGAGAGCCACATCACTGCCCTCCCTACCCTACAAAAAAGCCAAAAGGTGACCCATGAGCTACCCATCCCTGAACTTTGCCCTCGGTGAAACCATCGACATGCTGCGCGATCAGGTTCAGTCCTTCGTCGCCAAAGAGATCGCACCACGCGCCGCTCAAATCGACATCGACAACCTGTTCCCCGCCGACCTGTGGCGCAAATTCGGCGACATGGGCCTGCTGGGCGTGACCGTCCCGGAAGAATACGGCGGCGCTGGCTTGGGTTACCTGGCCCACGTGGTGATCATGGAAGAAATCAGCCGTGGTTCGGCGTCCGTCGCCCTGTCCTACGGCGCGCACTCCAACCTTTGCGTCAACCAGATCAACCGCAACGGCAATCACGAACAGAAAACCAAATATCTGCCGAAGCTGATCAGCGGCGAACACATCGGCGCCCTGGCCATGAGCGAACCGAATGCCGGTTCTGACGTGGTGTCGATGAAACTGCGCGCCGACAAGCGCGGCGATCACTACGTCCTGAACGGCAGCAAGACTTGGATCACCAACGGTCCGGACGCCAACACCTACGTGATCTACGCCAAGACCGACCTGGAAAAAGGCCCTCACGGCATCACCGCGTTCATCGTAGAGCGTGATTCCAAAGGCTTCAGCCGCAGCAACAAATTCGACAAGCTCGGCATGCGCGGTTCCAACACCTGCGAGCTGTTCTTCGACGACGTCGAAGTACCGGAAGAAAACATCCTCGGCGTGCTCAACGGTGGCGTGAAAGTGCTGATGAGCGGCCTCGATTACGAACGCGTTGTCCTGTCCGGCGGCCCGACCGGGATCATGCAGGCCTGCATGGACTTGATCGTGCCGTACATCCACGACCGCAAGCAGTTCGGCCAAAGCATCGGCGAATTCCAGCTGATCCAGGGCAAAGTCGCCGACATGTACACCCAACTCAACGCCAGCCGCGCCTACCTGTATGCAGTAGCCCAGGCCTGCGAACGCGGAGAAACCACCCGCAAGGATGCCGCAGGCGTGATCCTCTACAGCGCCGAACGCGCCACGCAAATGGCCCTCGACGCGATCCAGATTCTCGGTGGCAATGGCTACATCAACGAATTCCCGGCCGGTCGTCTGCTGCGTGACGCCAAGCTGTACGAAATCGGTGCCGGCACCAGTGAGATCCGTCGCATGCTGATCGGTCGCGAACTGTTCAACGAAACCCGCTAAACGGAGCTGTCCATGGCTATCCTGCATACCCAGCTCAACCCCCGTTCGGCGGAGTTCGCGGCCAACAGCGCGGCGATGCTCAAACAGGTCGACGACCTGCACACCCTGCTCGCTAAAGTGCAGCAAGGTGGCGGCCCGAAGGCGCAAGAGCGCCACACCTCGCGGGGCAAACTGCTGCCTCGTGAACGGATCAATCGCCTGCTCGATCCGGGTTCGCCGTTTCTCGAAATCGGCCAATTGGCGGCCTACGAGGTTTATGGCGAAGACGTTCCGGCCGCTGGCGTGATTGCCGGGATCGGCCGTGTGGAAGGCGTCGAATGCATGATCGTCGCCAACGACGCCACCGTAAAAGGTGGCTCGTATTACCCGCTGACCGTGAAAAAACACCTGCGCGCCCAAACCATCGCCCAGCAGAACCGTTTGCCGTGCATCTATCTGGTGGACTCCGGCGGCGCCAACTTGCCGCGTCAGGATGAAGTGTTCCCGGACCGCGAGCATTTCGGGCGGATCTTCTTCAACCAGGCCAGCATGAGCGCTATGGGCATCCCGCAGATTGCGGTGGTCATGGGCTCCTGCACCGCCGGTGGCGCGTACGTGCCGGCCATGGCCGACGAAGCAATCATGGTGCGCGAGCAAGCGACGATTTTCCTCGCCGGCCCGCCGCTGGTAAAAGCCGCGACCGGTGAAGTGGTCAGCGCCGAAGACCTTGGCGGGGCCGATGTGCACTGCAAGATTTCCGGGGTGGCCGACCACTACGCCGAGAGCGATGAACACGCCTTGGCCATTGCGCGACGCAGCATCGCCAACCTCAACTGGCGCAAGCTCGGCGAAGTGCAACAGCGCACGCCCATCGCCCCGCTGTACAACAGCGACGAGCTCTACGGCGTGGTGTCGGCGGATGCCAAGCAGCCGTTCGACGTGCGCGAAGTGATCGCGCGGTTGGTGGACGGTTCGGTGTTCGACGAATTCAAAGCACTGTTCGGGACGACCCTGGTGTGCGGCTTTGCCCACTTGCACGGTTACCCGATCGCGATCCTCGCCAACAACGGCATTCTGTTCGCCGAAGCCGCGCAGAAAGGCGCGCACTTCATCGAACTGGCCTGCCAGCGCGGCATTCCACTGCTGTTCCTGCAAAACATCACCGGTTTCATGGTCGGCCAGAAATACGAGGCCGGCGGCATCGCCAAGCACGGCGCCAAACTGGTGACCGCCGTGGCGTGCGCCAAGGTGCCGAAATTCACTGTAATCATCGGCGGCAGTTTCGGTGCCGGTAACTACGGCATGTGTGGGCGAGCTTACGATCCACGCTTCCTGTGGATGTGGCCGAACGCACGCATCGGCGTGATGGGCGCCGAGCAGGCCGCGGGTGTTTTGGTGCAGGTGAAACGCGAGCAGGCCGAACGCAGTGGCCACGGTTTCAGTGCCGAGCAGGAAGCCGAGATCAAGCAACCGATCCTCGACCAGTATGAAGAACAGGGTCATCCCTACTACTCCAGCGCCCGTTTGTGGGACGACGGCGTCATCGACCCGGCGCAAACCCGCGATGTATTGGCCCTGGCGTTGTCGGCTTCGCTGAACGCGCAAATAGAACCGAGCCGCTTCGGCGTGTTCCGGATGTGATTTTATGTGGGAGCGGGCTTGCTCGCGAAGGATTCACCGCGGTCTATCTGATGCACCGCGTTATCGTTCTTCGCGAGCAAGCCCGCTCCCACATGAGTTGTGGAGACGGACAAATATGAGCGACTTCAACACCCTCGAACTGCTGACCGACCCGCGTGGTTTCGCGACCCTGTGGCTCAGCCGTGAAGAAAAGAACAACGCGTTCAACGCCGAAATGATCCGCGAACTGATCCTCGCGCTGGACAAAGTGTCGAGCGACACCAGCCTGCGGTTTCTGCTGGTGCGCGGACGCGGCAAGCATTTCAGCGCCGGCGCGGATCTGGCCTGGATGCAGCAATCGGCCGAACTCGATTACCACACCAACCTCGACGACGCCCGGGAACTGGCGGAGTTGATGTACAACCTCGCCAAGCTGAAAGTCCCGACGCTGGCGGTGGTGCAAGGCGCTGCATTCGGTGGTG
Organism: Pseudomonas sp. ACM7; assembly: GCF_004136015.1. Lineage (NCBI taxonomy): Bacteria > Pseudomonadati > Pseudomonadota > Gammaproteobacteria > Pseudomonadales > Pseudomonadaceae > Pseudomonas > Pseudomonas sp. ACM7. The sequence goes on from NZ_CP024866.1 coordinate 470,397, forward strand.
CGCTGGGCCTGATCAGTTGCTGCGACATGGCCATCGGCGCCGATGACGCGCAGTTCTGCCTGTCGGAAGTGCGCATCGGCCTGGCCCCGGCGGTGATCAGTCCGTTCGTAGTGCAAGCCATCGGCGAACGCGCGGCACGTCGCTATGCGCTGACTGCCGAGCGTTTCGGCGGACAACGAGCGCGGGAAATCGGCTTGTTGTCGGAGAGTTATCCAATCGCTGAGCTGGAGCAAAAAGTCGAACAGTGGATCGACAACCTGCTGCTCAACAGCCCGGCCGCCATGCGCGCCAGCAAGGAATTGCTGCGCGAAGTCGGCCACGGCGCACTGACCCCGGCACTACGCCGCTACACCGAAAACGCCATCGCCCGCATCCGCGTCAGCCTCGAAGGTCAGGAAGGCCTGCGGGCCTTTCTGCAAAAACGTCCGCCGAGCTGGCAAGCCGAAACCACCACCAAGGAGCCGCGTTGATGAGCGCACCTGTTCTCACCACCCTGCTGGTGGCCAACCGCGGCGAAATCGCTTGCCGGGTGATGCGCACCGCCAAAGCCCTGGGCCTGACCACCGTGGCCGTTCATAGCGCCACTGACCGTGAAGCCCGACACAGCCGCGAAGCGGATATCCGCGTCGACCTCGGTGGCAGCAAAGCCGCCGACAGTTATCTGCAAATCGACAAACTGATCGCCGCCGCCAAAGCCAGTGGCGCTCAGGCGATTCATCCGGGTTATGGCTTTCTTTCCGAGAACGCCGGGTTCGCCCGCGCGATCGAAGAAGCCGGCCTGATTTTCCTCGGCCCGCCCGCCTCGGCCATCGACGCTATGGGCAGCAAATCCGCCGCCAAAGCCTTGATGGAAACCGCCGGCGTGCCGCTGGTGCCCGGCTATCACGGTGAGGCTCAGGACCTCGACACCTTCCGCGACGCCTGCGAACGCATCGGTTATCCGGTGCTGCTCAAGGCCACCGCGGGGGGCGGCGGCAAAGGCATGAAAGTGGTCGAGGATGTCAGCCAGTTGGCCGAAGCCCTGGCCTCGGCCCAGCGTGAAGCGAAATCCTCGTTCGGCGATTCGCGGATGCTGGTGGAGAAGTACCTGCTCAAACCGCGCCACGTGGAAATCCAGGTCTTCGCCGACCAGCATGGCAACTGCCTGTACCTCAACGAACGTGATTGCTCGATCCAGCGTCGGCACCAAAAAGTCGTTGAAGAAGCACCCGCTCCAGGCTTGAGCCCGGAACTGCGTCGCGCCATGGGTGAGGCCGCCGTGCGATCGGCACAGGCCATCGGTTATGTCGGCGCCGGTACCGTGGAGTTTCTGCTGGATTCGCGGGGTGAGTTCTTCTTTATGGAGATGAACACGCGCCTGCAGGTCGAGCACCCGGTCACCGAAGCCATCACCGGCCTCGATCTGGTGGCCTGGCAGATTCGTGTGGCCCGTGGCGAAGCGCTGCCGATGACCCAAGCCGAGGTTCCGCTGATCGGCCATGCCATCGAAGTGCGGTTGTATGCCGAAGACCCGGGCAATGATTTCCTGCCGGCGACCGGTCGACTGGAGCTGTATCGTGAATCCGCGCAAGGTCCGGGACGGCGGGTGGACAGTGGTGTCGAAGAAGGCGACGAGATTTCGCCATTCTACGACCCGATGCTCGGCAAACTGATTGCCTGGGGCGAGGATCGTGAACAGGCGCGACTGCGGCTGCTGAGCATGCTCGATGAGTTCGCCATTGGCGGGCTCAAGACCAACATCAACTTCCTGCGCCGGATCGTCGGCCATCCGGCGTTTGCTGCGGCCGAACTGGATACCGGGTTCATTCCGCGTTATCAGGAAGAACTGCTGCCAGTCGCCTCGGACCTCAGTGACGAATTCTGGCAAGCCGCCGCCCAGGCGTTTGCCCAAAGCCAGCCGAGTTCTCCACGAGCCGATGACCCGGTTTCGCCTTGGGCCAACAGCAATGGTTTCCGTGCCGGACTGCCGATAGAAATCACACTGCACTTGAGTTGTGAAGGCCAGGATCGCGCGCTGACGTTGGGCGCCGCTGATGCCCACACCGCTCAACTCAAGGGCGAGCAACTGCTGACCGAGCACAACGGCCTGCGCCGCCAGCATCGGGCAATCCGCCGAGGCGACGTTCTGTATCTGCAATGGGAAGGTGAATTGCGCCGCATCGAGTCCTACGACCCGATCAGCGCCGTCGAGGCCAGTCACAGCCATCACGGCGGGCTGACCGCCCCCATGAATGGCAGCATCGTGCGGGTATTGGTGGAAGCCGGGCAAACGGTCGAAGCCGGGGCGCAGTTGGTGGTGCTGGAGGCGATGAAGATGGAGCACAGCATTCGTGCACCACACGCCGGGGTGATCAAGGCGCTGTATTGCCAGGAAGGCGAGATGGTCAGCGAAGGCAGTGCGTTGGTCGAGTTTGAAGAAGCATGAAATGAAGATCGGTCCTACGTCTTGCGAGGACCGATCTGATTAGAACCTGGCTGTCGCCTGAACCACCACGCCGATAATTCGGCACTCTTCGGTGTAAAGGGCTTTCGGATACGTCGGATTGAGCGGGACCAAGTAACGCTGCCCGCCCTCTTCTATCAGTTTGCGAAAGGTCGCCTCGGCGCTGTCCGGCCATTGGGCGATCACCAGCTTTCCGGGTTCCGGCACGATGGCCGGGTCCACCAGGATCATCATGCCCTCGGCAATGCTGATACCCGTGGGCGCGGTCATCGCATCGCCCACCACACTCAGCCAGAAGGCCGGGCCCTGGGCGTGGTAGTCGGTCAGCTCGAAGCGTTCCTCTTTGCGATACACCGTCAGCTCACCATCGCGCAGCTGCGCCGGCTCCTTCCAGTCACTGACCGGGTAGCGGAAGTACGGGTTGTACTTCAGCGCCAGAGGCATCTCCTCCTCTTCCAAGATGAGTGGTTCGCGGATCACCAGCGCCACTTCGAGAAAATCCATGCCCAGCGCCTTCAACACACGGTTCATGTTGACGACGCCGGGGTCGCGGCGTTTGTTTAGCCAGTGGCCGACGCCGCCCTGGGACATCCCGAGGCGATCTGCGAGTTCTTCTTGAGTGACTTTGAGTTCACTCATCTTGGCCTTGACCAATTCAATCCATTTATCCATGTGCGGCACCATACGTGGGCGCCTCCGGCCATCAAAACACAAATTGTAGTATTTAATCTCTCGTCATAAATACAGTACGTACTAGGATTGGTTCACGGATCTGAATCTATCACGGAGCTTGCCATCGCCATGTCCATCCCCTGCAACGACCTGCCTGACATGCAAATCGACACTTCCCTCACCTCGCCAAAAGGCTCTGCCGCCGCGCAACGAGCGCTGGACTATTACTTGAAACCAGCTGTTTCAGAGGAAGTGGTCGAAGAACGTTTCTTTGACGTAAACCGCAACATCAGCTGCGAAGAGGCGCTGGTCCATGCCACGGATTTGCTACGTTGTGCCGCCGCCATCGCGTACGAGTCAGCCAGCAATTTGCAGGGCGCAAGTCGGGACCTGGCGTTTTCGGCGGTGCACATGATCGACATGGCCAAGGCGATGGTGGATCGATCCCTGGAGGGCGATCAGAACGGGTGAGACACGGGTGCTGACGAGGAGGACGGGAAAGAATTTTCCAATCGTGCAGGTAAAAACATTTGACTTGCAAACGAGAATGATTATTATTGCATGCAGCTGGTCGCGAGATCAGTCGATTGTCCAAGTGACCTTAGGTCGGTCTCCTGGACTATCTCCTCATCAGGCTAATCACGGTTTTTGACCCGGCTTTTTGCCGGGTCTTTTTTTGCCAGTTATTCTGGCTTTACCTTCAGGCTAATGAAGTCTTTAGGTGCTGCAAATTCGAATGGCGCGGAGGATATCAAAAGAATATCCGTTGGCAAGAGAAGCCCAGCATCATTGGCCAAAACTGATCAAAAAATAGCGCTTGAGAATCAATCGTACAGTCTCTAAGCTGCGTCGGCGTCAAGGAGGACGCCCCCCGCTTCAGCGCAGAATTTCCCCCGGTTTTTCCCTTCCCAGCGTGTAAAGTAGCAGCCATAAAATCATATTCAGGAATCGACTATGACCGTGGCTAAATCCTCTTTCGACATCAGTGCCAACTTCGACAGTGGCAACATTGAAGTGCTGGACATCAGCAATCCGTTGCAAGCTCTGCTGGCCATCAAGCCAGACACCCGCAGCCAGCACTTTCAATGGTTCCACTTCAAGGCCAGCGGTCTGCATGTCGGTCAGGAACACTGGTTTCGTCTGAACAATGCCAGCAAGTCCTCCTACAACAAAGCCTGGGATGGTTATCAGGCGGTGGCGTCCTATGACCACGTCAACTGGTTCCGGGTGCCGACCATTTTCGAAGGTGACTGCCTGCGCTTCAGCCTTGAAGCCACCGCCACCCACGCCTGGTTTGCTTACTTCGAACCCTACAGCCGCGGTCGCCATGACTGGTTGATCGAGCAAGCGCTGACCAAGGCCGGCACCGAACTGCTGGCCACCGGCAAGAGTGTCGAAGGTCGGGATATCCAGCTGCTGCGTAAAGGCACGGGTGCCGAAGGTCAACGCAAGGTCTGGATCATCGCCCAGCAACATCCCGGTGAACACATGGCCGAATGGTTCATGGAAGGCGTGATCGAACGTCTCGAAAAACACGACGATCCGCTATTGAACAAACTGCTGACCAGCGCCGATCTGTATTTGGTGCCGAACATGAACCCGGACGGCGCTTTCCATGGTCACCTGCGCACCAACGCCATGGGCCAGGACCTGAACCGCGCCTGGCAGAGCGCCAGCCAGGAAATCAGCCCGGAAGTGCTGTTCGTTCAGCAGCAGATGGAAAAGTACGGCGTGGACCTGTTCCTCGACATCCATGGCGATGAAGAAATCCCCTACGTGTTCACCGCCGGCTGCGAAGGCAACCCGGGTTACACGCCACGGATCGAAAAACTCGAAGAGCACTTCCGCAGTCATCTGAAGCACCTGACCAAGGACTTCCAGACCAAGCATGGCTACACCCGCGACGAACCGGGCAAAGCCAACATGACCCTGGCGTGCAACAGCGTCGGCGAGAAATTCGACTGCCTGTCGCTGACCCTCGAAATGCCCTTCAAGGACAACAACGATGCGCCGAATGCGCTGACCGGCTGGTCTGGCAAACGCTCGAAACAATTGGGCAAGGATGTGCTGACCACCGTTGCTGACATGGTCGATACCTTGCGCTGAATGATCAGAATCAAAAGATCGCAGGCTTCGCCAGCTCCTACGCCGATCGTGTGAACCGCACGAATCTTTGTAGGAGCTGCCGCAGGCTGCGATCTTTTAGCCGCGATCCTTGCCCCGCAACATGCTGTCCAGCACGTCATCGCGGCGCACCCAACCGTGAAACAACGCCGCCGCCAAATGCAGCAGCACCGTCAGGAACAACAAATACGCCAGATACCCGTGAGCCTTGCGCAGGATCGCAAACACCTGCGCATTCGCCGGTACGATCGATGGCAACTGCAACGAGCTGCTGAGCATCACCGGGTCGCCGGCCGCCGAAATCATCGCCCAGCCCAGCAGCGGCAGGATCAGCATCAACGCGTACAACAAGACATGCGAAGCCTTGGCCGCCAGCGCTTGCCAACCCGGCAGATCCGCCGGCAGCGGTGGCTGTTGAGTGGAAAAGCGCACGGCCAGGCGCACGATCACCAACAGCAGAATCGCGACGCCCAAAGGTTTGTGCAGATGAATAAGCCACTGATGACGCTCGGACACCGAAGCGGCCATGCCCGCGCCGATAAACAGCATGGCAATGATCATCAGCGCCATCAGCCAGTGCAGCAATCGCGCTAAAGGCGCGAAGTGGTTCGCTTGAGCGCTCATTGACGAGACTCCTGTTTATTCGCAGAGGGCAACTGGCTGACTTCGCTGGTACGACGCAAGTAGGAAGTGGCGTACCCCGCTGAACGAGCGGCGAGCAATGGGTCGTCGGAACCTTCTATGCCGGCGGGCAGTACCAGCGGGTCATAGTTGATGTCACGGCATTCGCCATTGAGTTGCGGCTGGGTGCTTTCGAGCACCAGGGTGCCGGCGTTCAACACTTTGCGACCCTCGGGCCAGGCCTTGCTGGCGTCATTGACCGGATCACCGGGGTTGGCCAGGGTGATATTCAGCTGCCAACGCAGCGGCCCTGCGGAAATGCGCTGTACCAAGTCCTTTTCCAGGAAATCACCACCCTCAGGCGCCGTAGCACCCGCGGCATCCTGAGCGACTGGCACCATGCTCCAGCGCACCGCCTGCCGTTGTCCTGCAGCGTTCACCAGGTAAAACGCATTGACGCTGTTGTAGGTTTCCGTCACGTAACTGGCCGACGGCTTGGCGGTTTTGATCCAGGCCAGGAACGGTGCAGCTTCCGGATGCGAGCCGAAGAACGCCGGCACCGCAGTGGGGTTCGGCTTGCCGGTGGCCGGGTCCGGTGACTGAGCTTGTTGCAATTGGTAGAACGCTTCGGGCGTGCCCACCGGGAACACCGGCATGCTGTTCATCCCGGTGCGCCATTGCTGGCCGTTGGCCTGGGTGAATCGCAAGGCCAGACTGCGGATCGGCACGCTGTTGTCTGGCCCATAAGGATTACCGGCCGGCAATGCGAAACGCCCGACCACCGGGGTCCGCGCTACATTGAACACCTGAGCGCTGGAATAGCTGCGCGCCTCACCGCTGCTCTCGAAGTGCCCGATCACGCATACACCTTTGGAGTGGTTACGCCGGAAGCCCGGGTGCACGCCGTTGTTGGTCTCCAGCACATTGATCAGTTTTTTCGGCGTCAGACGCTGTGGGTCAAAGGTGCCGTTGACGTAGGCAAAAGCCCCGGCCACTGCGGCAACCACCACAGCGATACCCGCCAGACGTAATGTCACGCTCGCGGCACTCAAGGGTGGCCGGGTTGGCGGTGATGAGCGATCTACCATGAAAGACTCCAGGGCCATCGGCCACAAGTGAGAAGGATCAAGCAGACGAACCCCACGGCGGTTTATTCCATCGCGCGGTGTTTATTTTTTCAGGCGTGGAATAACCTCGAATGCCGGGCGTCTTCCTGGTGTCCGGTCTCACAAATACGTTCCTTTTTGGCGAGTGGCTGTTGTTGCCAGACAAGGCGCCGCGACGAGTCATAGCCCGCTATGGCGAGGAGCGGCAACGCAGTATGGCGACAACAGACGCCGCCAAAAAGGAAACGTATTTGTGAGACCGGACACTCACCACAGCGTAGTGACTAGCCAGAACTTCATGAACGATATCGACGAACAACTGCGAGAAATCATTCCCAGATTGCGCCGGTTTGCCGTGTCGTTGACGCGCAATCCCAGCAGCGCCGACGACCTGGTGCAGTCTTGCCTTGAGCGCGCGCTGTCGAGTTGGGGCGACAAACGCCCCGACGGCGACTTGCGCGCCTGGTTGTTTTCGATTCTGTATCGACAGTTTCTCGATGCTCACCGGCGCTCCCGGCGTTATGCGCGGATGCTCGAATTCTTTACCGGGCGTGACGATACACAGCCGTCGGTGGAACGCACCGTGATCGCCCAATCGACCCTGAAAGCCTTCGATCAACTCACCACCGAACAACGTGCCCTGCTGCTCTGGGTCTCGGTCGAAGGCTTGAGTTATAAAGAGGTCGCCGAGATTCTCGACGCCCCCACCGGCACCGTGATGTCCCGCCTGTCCCGTGCCCGCCAGGCCTTGCGCCAGTTGAGCGACGGCGAAATCACCCGCCCTTCTCTGCGGATACTCAAATGATCAGCATGCCCCCAAGCGAGCGTGACCTGCACGCCTACGTCGACCATCAACTCAGCGATGCCGACCGACGTCTGGTGGAGACTTTTCTGGCCAGCAACACTGAAGTGGCTGCACACGTGCGTGCCTGGCAGCAGGACGCCCAGCAACTGCGCGCGGCATTGAGCGGCGCCCTGCAGCAACCGGCCAATCCGGACCTCGACCCGGCGCTGATTCGCCAACGCCTCAAACGACAATCGCGCCGTCACCTGGCCAGCGCCGCCCTGTTGCTGATCGCAGTCAGCGTCGGTGGGCTCAGCGGTTGGCAAGCCCGGGAGATGACACTTGTCAGTGCCCCGCCGCCGATGACCGATGCGATGCAGGCGTATCGACTGTTTGCCCAGCAAGGCATCCTGCCGGCCGATTACAAAGTCAGCGACGACGGTGATATGCAGGGTTGGCTTGACCGCTATTTCACTCAAGCCAATCGCTTGCCTGACCTCTCGGGCGCCGGTTTCAAACCGGTCAGCGGACGCTTGCTGAGCACCGAGCAAGGGCCGGCGGCGATGGTGGTTTACGAAGATCAGGGCGGGCATAAAGTCAGTTTCTACGTCCGCCCACCGGGTCCGAAAAACTACCTGTTACCGAGGGGCAGTCGCTGCGATGGCGAGTTGCAGGCCGAGTACTGGTCGGGGGGCGGGTACAACTACGCGATGGTCAGCCCGAGCGATACGCCGGCGGCGCAGATGCTCAAGCAGACGGTACGGTTTTAAAAGATCAAAAGATCGCAGCCTTCGGCAGCTCCTACAGGGGAACTCAAAATCTGTGTAGGAGCTGCCGCAGGCTGCGATCTTTTCAACCCTGCCCGAACACTTGCGAAGGCCTACGCAGCAACGGGTCGAACGGATTGATCCGCGGCCCGATCAGTGCCGCTTCGCGCTTGAGCATTTCCACCACCGTCGGCAAGCGATCCGGCCCCAGCCGATCACTCACAGTCGCCACACTCAGTGCCGCGACCGCCCGCCCTTCACGATCCAGAATCGGCACCGCCACCCCGGCCATGCCCTGCAATACGCCGGTGTTGCGCCCGGCATAACCCAGCTTGCGCACGTTCTCGACTTCCGAGCGCAGGAACACCTCGTCGTACAGGTGGAAATCCTTGAGCCGCGGCAAGTTGTAGTGAATCACCGTGTCGCGCTCTTCTTCTGGCAGGAACGCCAGAATCGCCAGACTGCCCTGCCCCACGCCCAACGCCACCCGCCCGCCGATGTCACCGGTAAACGTGCGGATCGGAAACGGTCCTTCACTGCGATCCAGGCAGATCGCATCAAAACCACTGCGCGCCAGCAAGAACAACGAATCCCCCAACGACGCCGACAGCCGCAGCAGCGCCGGACGCACCAGTTCGCGCAGATTTCCAGTGTTCCCGGCACGAGCCGCCAGGGCGAAAAACTCCAGACTCAAGCGATAGCGTTTGCTGCGCGCATCCTGCTCGACCATGCCCTCATCCATCAGGCTGCGCAGCAATCGATGCGTGGTCGGTTGTGACAAACCGATGCGCTGGGCCAGTTGCGTCACCCGCTCCCCGCCCTCGACGGTGTCACCCAGACTGCGCAGCACGGCAAACAGTCTGGAGACTGCGCCAACACCGACATCACTTTTGCTTTCATTCCGCTCAATGGAATCTGTCATGGGTTTTCTCGAGTATTAATTTACTCACCGAATGAAACTGAAAATAGTCATCGCCTCAGTGAAATAGGCCATTGAGCCCATCCTATTCTTCGTCCTACTCTGCGTCCAGACAGGGGCGATTCGAACAACAGCGGCAGCCGACTGAAGTCGAGCGCCAACGCACCCAGCAAGACCTTTTCGTATCTGCCCATACAAAAAAGCGCGCCTTCGGGCGACGCATAACAATCTCAGGTGGAGCGCAGTTATGGCTTTTGTGCAACTTGAAGGACTCGGCAAACGTTACGGTGAGATCGACGCCGTCGTTGCCACCAACCTCTCGGTCGAGAAAGGCGAGTTCGTCTCGCTGCTCGGCCCCTCCGGATGCGGCAAAACCACCACCCTGCAAATGATCGCCGGCTTCGTCGAAGTTTCGAGCGGTCGTATCCTGCTGGATGATCGCGACATCACCCACGCCAAACCCGCCAGCCGTGGCCTGGGCGTGGTGTTCCAGAGTTACGCGCTGTTCCCGCACATGACCGTGAAAGACAACGTCGCCTTCGGCCTGCGCATGCGCAAAGTGGCCAACGGCGAGTTGCAGCAGCGAGTGGACCGGGTGCTGAAACTGGTGCGCCTCAACCAGCACGCCGAGCGTTACCCGCGAGAACTCTCCGGCGGCCAGCGTCAGCGTGTTGCATTGGCTCGGGCTCTGGTGATCGAGCCGCCGGTGCTGTTGCTTGATGAGCCGCTGTCCAACCTCGACGCCAATCTGCGCGAAGAGATGCAATTCGAGATCCGCCGCATCCAGCGCGAAGTCGGGATCACCACGCTGATGGTCACCCATGACCAGTCCGAAGCGCTGTCCATCAGCGACCGGGTGGTGGTGATGCAGGCCGGGCGCATCACTCAGATCGACGCTCCCTACACCCTGTACGAACACCCGCGCACCGAGTTCATTTCCGGGTTCGTCGGCAAGGCCAATCTGCTGCCCGGCGAACGGGACAATACCGGCGTCGTCCAAGTGAGCAGTGGCGGCGATCTGACCCTCAGCCTGCGCCCGGAAAAAATCGATCTGCGGGAAAAAGGTCAGGGCCGTCTGCAAGGCAACATCGTCAGTCGCTTCTTTCTCGGCAGCCAATGGCTGTACGGCGTATCGACGACCCTGGGCGAACTCAGCGTGGTGCGCCGCAACGACGGTTCGGCACCGCTGACCGAAGGCACGGCGGTCGGCCTCGATTGGGACGCAACGTTGCTGCGGGTGTTGAGTGTCGACGAGGTGCCGGCATGAGTACGCTTGTCGCCATTCGCCAGGGACGCCAGGGTTACTGGCTGTCGGCACCCGCCCTGGCCTTGTACCTCAGCCTGCTGGTTATCCCGCTGCTGCTGACCTTGGTGCTGTCTTTCAACGTCTTCGACTACAGTTCGGGGATCAACGGCGATGCCTACACCCTCGACCACTACAGCAGCCTGCTGGGCGACCCGTACTTCTACGAGATCTTTCTGCGCACGATTTGGATCAGTGTCCTGACCACCCTGCTCTGCGTGGCGATCGGCGTGCCCGAGGCCTACATCCTCAGTCGCATGGGCACGCCGTGGCGCTCGATTTTCCTGATTCTGATCCTCACCCCGCTGCTGATTTCAGTGGTGGTGCGCGCCTTCGGCTGGAGCCTGTTGCTCGGCGCCGACGGTCTGGTCAACCAGACCCTGCAAGCCTTCGGCGGCTCGCCAATGAAACTGCTCTACACGCCGTTCGCGGTGGTGATTGCGCTGGTCCACGTGATGCTGCCGTTCATGATCATTCCGGTCTGGACCTCGTTGCAAAAACTCGACCCGGCCGCCGAACAAGCCGCGATGTCCCTCGGTGCCAGCCACTTCACCGTGATGCGCCAAGTGGTGCTGCCGCAAATCATGCCCGGTGTGCTCTCCGGCACCTTGATCGTGTTCGGTCTCGCCGCCAGCTCTTTTGCGATTCCCGGTCTGCTCGGCGGACGCCGGATAAAAATGGTCGCCACGCTGATCTACGACCAATACCTGTCGGAGCTCAACTGGCCGATGGGTGCGGCCATCGCCGTGGCCCTGCTGTTGCTCAACCTGCTGATCATGCTGTCGTGGAACCGGATGATCGAAGGCCGCTACAAGAAGTCATTGGGATAACTCGTCATGTCCAAGAACGGTCCTTTCGCCCTGCTGTTCCATACCCTCGTGGTGCTGTTCATGCTGGCGCCGCTGGTGGTGGTGGTTTGCCTTGTGGCCTTCACCCCGGAAAACACCCTGAGCCTGCCAACCACGGAGTTTTCCCTGCGCTGGTTCCGCGCGGTGTTCGAGCGTGCTGACTTTGTCGATGCGTTCTACAACAGCCTGATCCTGGCCTTTTGCGCGGCCAGTCTGGCGACACTGATTGCGGTGCCGGCGGCGTTGGCGATCACTCGTTTCGAATTCCCCGGACGCGACTTTTTAAACGGCCTGTTCCTGTCGCCGATCATCATTCCGCACCTGGTGCTCGGCGTCGCGTTGCTGCGATTGTTTGCGCTGATGGGCGTCAACGGCAGCTTCGCCTGGCTGATCTTCGCCCACGTGCTGGTGATCACACCGTACGTGCTGCGGCTAGTGCTGGCGTCGGCCATCGGCCTGGATCGCAGCGCTGAACACGCCGCGCAATCGCTCGGTGCCGGGCGCTTCACGCTGTTCCGGGAAATTACTTTGCCGATGATTCTGCCGGGGGTCGCCGGTGGCTGGCTGCTGGCGTTCATCAACAGTTTCGATGAGGTCACGCTGTCGATCTTCGTCACCTCTCCGGCCACGCAAACCCTGCCGGTGCGGATGTACGTGTACGCCACCGAATCCATCGATCCGATGATGGCGGCGGTGTCGGCACTGGTGATTGGGTTGACCGCGTTGACGATGATTTTGCTCGACCGGGTCTACGGCCTCGATCGGGTTCTGGTGGGCAAACAATGAGGGCGCCATGGCTCTGCTGAAACGACTGGCCGAAGGCGACCGCCCGGCCCTGGACTTTACCCTCGACGGCACACCTGCCACCGGCCTGCTCGGCGACACCTTGCTGACGGCGGTGCTGACCTGCAGCGAACACTTGCGCGGTAGCGACTTCAGCGCCGAACCCCGCGCCGGGTTTTGCATGATGGGTGCGTGCCAGGACTGCTGGGTACGACTGGGCGATGGCCGGCGCGTGCGCGCCTGCTCGACGTTGCTCGAAGCCGGGCAGCAGGTCAGCCGCGAACCGGGGCGCAGCATATGACGGTCATTTATCCGGTGCGCCCAAAAGATCGCAGCCTTCGGCAGCTCCTACGCCGAACGCGGTCTCCTGTAGCTGGCGAAGCCTGCGATCTTTTGATCTTGAATTTCATGGGGTCTATATGAATTCCGTGATCATCATCGGTGCAGGCCCGGCCGGCATTCGTGCCGCACAAACCCTGGTCGCCCACGGCGTTCGCCCGGTGCTGCTGGACGAAGCAGCACGCGGTGGCGGGCAGATTTATCGCCGCCAACCGGCAAACTTCAAGCGTTCACCGGTCAAGCTGTATGGTTTCGAAGCTGGCAAGGCCAGCGCGTTGCACCAGACGATCGACACGCTGTGCGAGCAACTCGACTACCGCCCAGAGACCCTGGTATGGAACGCCGAGGACGGTGCGCTCGACACCTTGCATGAGGGCCGCGCCACGCGGCTGGCGTTCTCCCGTGTGATCGTCGCCACGGGCGCCACCGACCGGATTCTGCCGGTACCGGGCTGGACCCTTCCGGGGGTCTACAGCCTCGGTGCAGCGCAGATCGCCCTCAAGTTTCAAGGCTGCGCCATCGGTGAACGCGTGGTGTTCGCCGGCAGCGGGCCGTTGCTGTACCTGGTGGCGTATCAATACGCCAAGGCCGGTGCGAATGTCGTCGCGGTGCTCGACAGCTCGCCTTTCAGCGCTCAGGCCCGCGCCCTGCCCGGCCTGCTCTCGCAGCCCGCCACCCTGGCCAAAGGCATCTATTACCGCAGTTGGCTGACCGCCCACGGCATCCCGGTGCATCAGGGCGCCAGCCTGAAACGCATCAATGGCGAGCAACGTGTGCAATCGCTGAACTGGTCCAACTCAAAGGGTGAACAGCAACTCGATTGCGACGCCGCCGCCTTCGCCCACGGCCTGCGCAGTGAAACCCAACTCGCCGACCTGCTCGGCTGTGAATTCGCCTGGAACCCGCTCAACCGCGCCTGGCTGCCGCAACGTGACAGCGCCGGTCGCAGCAGTGTCGCCGAGGTCTACCTGGCCGGTGACGGTGCCGGCATCATGGGCGCCGACGCGGCCGAAATGGCCGGCGAACGCGCGGCTCTGGCGTTGCTCGAAGACATCGGTTACCTGATCCCGCCGCAACGTGGGACGCAATTGGAGCAGGCGCTGGGACGGATCGATACCTTCCGCCAAGGTCTGGAACGGGCCTTCATCTTTCCCGAGAATTGGGCCGCCGATGCCCCGAATGACGTAATGATCTGCCGCTGCGAAGAAGTGCGGGCCGGCGACATCCGCCAAGTCGTGCGCGAGGGCCATTGGGAAATCAACCGGGTCAAAGCGCATTGCCGGGTCGGCATGGGGCGCTGTCAGGGTCGGATGTGTGGCGCCGCCGCCGCGGAAATCATTGCCTGCGAAAGCCAGCGCGGCGTGTCCGACATCGGCAGGCTTCGGGCTCAGGCCCCCATCAAACCCCTACCGTTTGGTCTGGAGGTCGAGTCATGATCGAAGTCGATGGCGTCATCATTGGCGGCGGAATTGTCGGTGCCTCCGCCGCGCTTTTTCTGAGCAAGGCCGGGCGTCGCGTGGCGCTGCTGGAGCGGGACTTCTGTGGCTCGCATTCCAGCGGCGTGAACTACGGCGGCGTACGGCGTCAGGGGCGACCGTTGTCGCAACTGCCGCTGTCGCAACGGGCCCACGACATCTGGGGGCAACTGCCGCAGCTGATTGGCATCGACGGTGAATATCAGCGTAGCGGTCATCTGAAACTGGCCCGCAGCCTCAACGACCTGCACGCCTTGCAAGACTATGCCGCCAGCAGTCGGGGTTTTGGCCTCGATTTGCAGGTACTCGATCGCAGTGAATTACGCGCACGTTTTCCGTGGGTCGGCGAGGTGGCGGTCGGTGCCTCGTTTTGCCCCGATGACGGTCACGCCAACCCGCGACTGGTCTCCCCGGCGTTCGCCCGGGCGGCGCGGCGACATGGAGCACAAGTCCATGAACAATGCCCAGTGACGGCGGTGGAACACGACGGGCAACGCTTTCGCATCAGCACGCAAAGCGGTCTGGAGTTGCAGGCGCCCTGGCTGCTGAATTGCGCCGGCGCCTGGGCCGGCACCCTGGCAGAGCAATTCGGTGAGGGCGTGCCGATGCACGCCGGGCACCCGGCGATGCTGGTCACCGAGTCGTTGCCGCTGGTGATGAACGCCAGCACCGGGGTCGAGGGCGGTGGCATTTATGCGCGCCAGGTCGCGCGCGGCAATTGCGTGTTGGGTGGCGGTCAGGGTTTTGCCCTCGACGGCGCCCGCGCCCGGCCCGGTCAACACGCCGTGATCGAGATCCTGCGTCAGGCCGTCGAGCTTTATCCGTTTCTTGAAGGCGCCCAGGCGATTCGCACCTGGAGCGGCACCGAAGGTTACCTGCCCGATCGCCAACCGGTGATCGGCCACAGTGGCACTCAACCCGGTCTGCTGCACGCGTTCGGCTTTGCCGGTGCGGGCTTTCAGATCGGCCCCGCGGTGGGCCAGGCGCTCACCGAAATCATCTGCAGCGGCGCCTCAAAAGCGTCGCTGGATGCGTTTTCCATCACCCGGTTTCACTCCATCTCCGTTGCTTGATAGAGGAAGGTCGCGCCAATGAATAACGTCAAACGCAATGCTCTGCTCGGTATCTCCTGCTTGAGCGCCCTGCTCACGGTCACCCAGGCCCAGGCCGAACCGACGCTTTACCTGGGCATGAACGGCGGGACTATGGAGCGGCTCTACGCCGACAAGGTGCTGCCGGTTTTCGAGAAGGCCAACAACGTCAAAGTGGTGATCGTGCCCGGCACCTCCGCCGATATCCTGGCCAAGGTCCAGGCCAGCAAAGGCAACCCGCAGATGCATGTGATGTTCCTCGACGACGGCATCATGTACCGCGCCATCGCCATGGGGCTGTGCGACAAACTCGAAGACAGCGCGCCGCTGGCGCAGATTCCGGCCAAGGGCCGCATCAAGGATCAAGCGGTGGCGGTCAGCCTAGGCGTGACCGGGCTGGCGTACAACACGCGTCTGTTCAAGGAGAAAGGCTGGACCGCACCGACTTCGTGGATGGACATGGCCGACCCGCGCTTCAAGGACAAACTGGTGTTCCAGTCGATGGCGTCTTCGACCTTTGGCCTGCACGGCTTCCTGATGTTCAACCGGATTCAGGGCGGCAGCGAAACCGACGTCGAGCCAGGTTTCAAGGCTTGGCCGAACACCGTCGGGCGCAACGTGCTGGAGTACATTCCGAGTTCGGCGAAGATTTCCGAAATGCTTCAGACCGACGAAGCCGCGCTGTTCCCGCTGACGCCGACCCAGGTCACCGCCCTGAAACTCAAGGGCATGCCGGTGGAGTATGCGCAGCCGAAGGAAGGCGCCGTGGTGCTCAACGTGGCCGAATGTGCCATCGCCAACAACACTCAGCCGGAACTGGCGCAGAAACTCGCCGCCTTCTTGCTGACGCCGGACGCTCAGGCTGCCGCGCTTGAAGACGGAGACCAGATCCCGTCCAACCCCAATACCCCGACCACCGACAAGACTCGTGGCCAGGTCGAGGCGATGAAGCAATACCTGACCACTGCCATTGCGATCGATTGGGATCAGGTCAACGAACAGCGCCCGGCATGGAATGCGCGGTGGAATCGTAGTATCGAGCGCTAACTGACAAACACCCCATAACTGTCAGCAGGAACGCAATCGATGTAGCAGCTGCCGAGCCTGCGAGGTTGCGTTCGGCTGCGAAGCAGTCGTAAAACCAAACACCGTGGTCATTCAGGAAAACCGCAGGGAATGGATTGGCGACTGCTGCGCAGCCGAACGCAGCCTCGCAGGCTCGGCAGTTGCTACAGGTCGACACAACTGGAATGGAAATTCCCCCTTTGGTTACACTACGGCGCGGCAGCTCGGGGAGCTGCCTGACGATTACGGGGTGAAATCACAGTGGCCGTTCGACCGCCAAACCGTTCGCGACTCACACCACGCTGGCCCACGCTACGCCGCTTGTTCGGCAAGTCATCGGAGGCATCCGCCGGTCACACCGCGACCAGTCGAGTCATCCACGACTACTTCCACCGCAAGGCCCACACCCAGGGTTACACCCTCAGCCATAGCCAACTGCGCGTCATCGACTGCATGGCGCAACACGCCGCAGCGCTGCCGGGCACCTCGGCAAAAACGCTTCCCGGCCTTTACCTGCACGGCGCCGTGGGTCGCGGCAAGAGCTGGCTGCTCGACGGGTTTTTCCAGGCCATTCCCATCGCGGAAAAACAGCGCCTGCATTTTCATGAGTTTTTTGCGCAACTACACCAAGGAATGTTCACTCATCGCGATCACCCCGATGCGCTGGAAACCACCCTTGATGAACAGCTGCGCGATTGCCGGGTGCTGTGTTTCGACGAGTTTCACGTCCATGATATCGGCGACGCGATGCTCATCACCCGGCTGTTCAAGGCACTGTTCCGCCGAGGCATCCTGCTGCTGGTCACTTCTAACTACACACCGGAAGGACTGCTGCCCAACCCGCTGTACCACGCGCGCTTCAAACCGGTGATCGACCTGATCAACGAACGCATGCAGGTCATGGAGGTCGGCGGCCCCCACGACTACCGCAGTCAGGTCAGAACCCATGCCCAGCAGCTGTTTACCCAGGGACAGTACGTCTGGCCCGCTACCGCAACGCAGCGTCAATCGCTGAACCTGCCCGAACGCGACGCGCCGGCCATTCAACTGCCCGTCGGGACACGCAACCTTCAGGCCCGACACTGCGAAGGGCGAACCATCGGTTTCACTTTCGGCGATCTGTGCGACCAACCCACCGCGGTCATGGATTACCTGGAGCTGTGCCGCCGTTTCGATCACTGGTTCATCGATGAACTGCCCAACCTCGCCGATTGTTCCATCGCCGCCCAGCAGCGCTTCATCAATCTGGTCGACGTCCTGTACGACCAGGACAAGCACCTGATTTTGCTCGGGCAGCAGTCTTTGCGCGAAAGCCTGGGCGGCGATGCCATCGATCTGGCGCGCACGCGCAGCCGGTTGGGGCAGTTGGTGGAAGTCAGGGAGCCGTAGGTTTTGTGGCGTCTGTCAGACCGCTATCGCGAGCAAGCTCGCTCCCACATTAGATCGCGTCCGTCCAGACAACTCGGTCAACTGTGGGAGCGAGCTTGCTCGCGATAGCGGTCTGACAGACACCACACCTTTGCCAGTATCATGTCGCCCATTTCCAGGCCCCGTGCCTTCCCTTTGATCAATAGTGAATCTGTTCATGGATACCCTTGCCCAACTGCGCACCGGCCAACTGTCGGGCGTTACCCGCCTGGACCTCACCGGCGGCCTGACGGAGTTTCCGCGAGAAATCTTCGACCTGGCGGACTCGCTGGAAGTCCTCAACCTCAGCGGCAATGCCTTGAGCAGCCTGCCGGACGACTTGCACCGCCTGACCCGTTTGCGCGTGTTGTTCTGCTCGGACAATCTATTCACCGAACTGCCCGACTGCCTGGGCCAATGTGCCGCACTGACGATGGTCGGCTTCAAGGCCAACCGCATGGAGCGCGTGCCAGGCGCGGCCCTGCCACCGTTGCTTCGCTGGCTGATCCTGACCGATAACTGCATCACTGAACTGCCGGCCGAGCTGGGTGAACGCCCGCACCTGCAAAAACTCATGCTTGCTGGCAACCGCTTGCAACGTTTGCCGGAGAGCTTGCGTCATTGCCATCGACTCGAACTGATCCGTATCGCCGCCAACCAGTTGAGCGAATTACCCGAGTGGCTGCTGTCCCTGCCGAGCCTGACCTGGCTGGCGTACGCCGGTAACCCGCTGGAGACCGAAGCCGATGCGGCCGCCCTCGAAGCCACGCCTCGCATTCCCTGGTCTGAACTGCGTCTGGAGCAGCAACTGGGCGAAGGCGCCTCAGGAGTGATTCATCGGGCTATCTGGGATCGACCGGGCCAACCGGCCACTCAGGTCGCGGTCAAACTCTACAAAGGCGAAATGACCAGCGATGGCTCGCCGTTGCACGAGATGAACGCCTGCATCACCGCAGGTTGTCACTCCAACCTGATCCGGGTTGAAGGGCGAGTCGTCGGGCATCCAGAAGCCCAGGCCGGGCTGGTGATGCAACTGATCGATCCGAGCTATCGCAATCTGGCCGGGCTGCCGAGCCTCGCATCATGTACCCGCGACGTTTACGCCAATGACACCCGGTTCAGCGCGGGTGTGGCATTGCGCATCGCTTGTGGCATCGCCTCGGCAGCCGAGCATTTGCACCAACATGGCATCACCCACGGCGACCTCTACGGCCACAACATTCTGTGGAACGAGTACGGTGATTGCCTGCTGGGGGATTTCGGCGCGGCGTCGTTCCATGCCACCTCGGACAGCCTTGAAAGCCGTGCGCTGCAACGGATCGAAGTGCGGGCGTTTGGTATTTTGCTGGGGGAATTGTTGGAGCGGATCGACTCGGGGTTGAGCGATGAGGGTCGGGGGCTGCTGGAGGCATTACAGCAGCGCTGCTGTCAGCCGCAGGTGCTGGCGCGACCGGGGTTCGGCGAGATAACTCAGGAGTTGAATGGCTGGTGACCGCTTCGCGGTCAATCGTCGGATCGCCGCCCGGAGCCAGCTCGCTCCCACAGGGGTTCTGTATTGGTGACAAATCATGTGTACGACACAAAACCAATGTGGGAGCGAGCTTGCTCGCGATGACGGTGTCACTGGCGAAAAATATTAACCCGCCAACCCTACAAACATGTCCTGCACGTCATCGTGGTTATCGAGGCCTTCGAGGAAGGCTTCGACTTCAGCCATCTGCTCATCGCTCAGACCGCTGACCGGATTTTTCGGCTGATAACCCAGCTTGGCCGACAACACGGTGAAACCTTGCTCGGGCAGGGCTTTCTGCACGGCGTCCAGGTCCGCAGGCTCGGTCAGAAACAGGGTCGTGCCCTCTTCTTCACCCGGCTCGAAATCCTGGGCGCCGGCTTCGATGGCGGCCATTTCCGGATCGGCGTCAGGGCTGTCCGGGGACGCCTCGATCATGCCCACATGGTTGAAGTCCCACGCGACCGAACCGGAAGCGCCCAATTGGCCCTTGCGGAACGCGACGCGGATTTCCGCCACGGTGCGGTTGATGTTGTCGGTCACGCATTCGACGATCAACGGAACCTGGTGCGGAGCGAAACCCTCGTAAGTCACGCGATGGTACTGAACGGTCTCACCCAGCAGGCCCGCGCCTTTCTTGATGGCGCGATCCAGAGTTTCCTTGGGCATCGAGGCTTTCTTTGCCTGTTCAACCACCAGACGCAGGTGTGCGTTGGTAGCGACATCGGTACCGTTGCGGGCAGCGATGGTGATTTCTTTTACCAGTTTGCCGAAGATCTTGCCCTTGGCGTTAGATGCCGCTTCTTTGTGTTTAACCTTCCACTGTGCGCCCATTACTCACTCTCTTGATCTGTGGCGCCGAGACATCTATTGGCCGACGCATGGCGCAAGTTTATACGCCCTAAAGTTGGCAATCGACCAAAAAATCCACCCTGTTCACCCGCATGACGAATCGACATCTCCACCGGCAGTTGTAGGGGGATTCTGAAACTTCGATTTGCGGTGACCATAAAGGGCTGTGGTTTCGTACCCTCTGCGCCCGAATTCCATGGCAGAAGCGCGTTCGATGCACAACGACAAGGAAAGTCCCTTCACCCTGACACTTCTCGACGGCGATTTGAGTTTGCAGGTGTTGCAGTTCAGTGGCCGAGAAGCCCTCAACCAGCCCTATCGATTCGACATCGAAGTCATCGGCCTCGCACCGGCCATGAACCTCGACCGATTGCTGCAACAACCGGTGTTCCTCAGCCTGATGGAGGGCCAGGGTATTCATGGCGTTCTTCACAGTGCCAGTCGCGAGCATCGCGGCCCCCACCGGATCGGCTACAAACTGGTGCTGGTGCCCTACCTTCAATGGCTCGACCGACAGCGTTCACGCCGCGTCTTTCATCACCTCAGCGTACCGATGATCCTGCGCCAACTGCTGAAGGAACATGATGTGCCCGAGGGGAGCTATCGCTTCGAATTATCCAACGGACACTATCCCGTCCGGCCTTTTTGCATTCAGTACGAGGAGAGCGATCTGGCATTGCTGCAACGGCTGTGCGAAGAAGAAGGCATTCACTATCACTTCGAACATCAGCGCGACGGGCATGTGCTGGTCCTGGCGGATGACAGCCTGAGTTTCCCCCAAGAACCAGTCCTTACACCTTTCCAGGGCAACGCGCCCGAAGACAGTGACGCGCCCGTGATCAGTGAGTTGTTCCAGCGCCATGACTCGCCGCCCTTTCCCTCACGACTGGAGGCCAGGAACCGTGGCTCGCAAAAACCCAACGAGGGCGCGGCCAACCACGCTTTCAGCAAACCATTGCCGGTGATGGTCCGGCCCGCGGCCGAGCACATCCATCACGATCAGCTGAGCCGACGACAACTGGAACGTCTGCGTTGCCAGCATCTGCAGATCCACGGTCAAAGCAACCAGAGCGCACTGCGCAGCGCACGGATAGTGCAAGTGTCAGAACATCCACTGCCCAATTTCAACGATCAATGGCTGCTCACCGAAATCCGACATCAGGGGCAACAACCTTCGATTCTGGCCGCCGACAAACCCGATACGGTTCGCCATTATCGCAATCAGTTCACCGCCATTCCCTGGTCAACGGTATTCAGGCCCGCGCTCAAACAGACCAGGCCGAGCATCCCGGGCTATCAGCCCGCCCAGGTGCAGGGCCCTGCCGGGCATCCGGCGGCGCTGGATGATCGAGGTCGAATACAGGTCAGGCTGTGGCCAACAGCGCAAGCGAATCCGCTTGAATCTGCCGGTCTCTGGCTACCGGTCGCCCTTGCTGCGCCGGACGGTCGGATTGCCCCGTCCAGCCTGCCAACGGCCGGCAGCGACGTCCTCATCAGTTTTCTCGACAGTGACCCGGACCGGCCGGTGCTGTGCGTCGGCATGGGCCATCACCCGCGCACTCGGCCTGTTCCCGAGCCACGCCGCGATAGCCACTTGCTGCTCGATTGGCTGGTCAATCGCTCGGACCTCACACCCTGACTCTCAACCCTTGTCGGCCTTGCCGGCCGCCGCCGCGAACTTCGCCAGACGCACATCCAGATGCCGTGGCCGGTGCCCGTGATCCTCGGCGCGCTCCTTGCGACGGATGGCGTTGCGCACCATCAGGGAGCCGAGGTAACGAATCGGTTCCGGCGGAAACAAGCCCAGCGGGCCGTTGACCAGAGGCGAACGGGTCCAGGCGTTGTCCAGCCCCTGGACCATCGAGGCGAGAATCTGCCCGCCCATGTGACACGGGCCAACCCCACTGCCGGAGTATCCGAAACCATAAAACACGTTGCCACTGGCGCTCATCTGACCGAAGAACGGCAAACCGGTGACCGAGCGATCAGACGGACCGTTCCATGTCGCCTCGACCTTGACCTCGGCAAACGCCGGAAAGAACTCGCTCAGGCTGTGCTGCAACAAACCGGCATAGGGCGATGGCTGATCGAACACCGGCAACATTCGCCCACCGTAAGCAAAGGTGTTGCCGCCCTTGCCGAGCATGATTCGGCCGTCCGGGGTGTTGTGGTAGTAGTGCACGAAAATCCGCGAATCGAGCACGGTGACGCCGCTGGTCAAACCGATCTCATTAAGCAGATCGGGTCGCGGTTCAGTGATCAGCATGTCGCTGGAAACGATCGCTATACTGCGCTCGAACTGTGGAAACGCCCGGGCCATCCAGGCGTTCATCGCCAGCACCACGCGATCCGCGCGAACGGTGCCATTCGGGGTTTGTATCCCCGCAGGCTTGCCCTCCTGCAACCCGGTCATGGCGGTGTGCTCGTGAATCCTCACCCCGAGTTGCAAGGCGACCCGGCGCAAGCCGCGCACCAGTTTGCCCGGTTGCACACTTGCCGCCGCCGGGGAAAACCAGCCTTCCAGATGTTTGCTGGAACCGGCCATGCGTTGCACATCGGCCACCGGCCGTTGGGTGAAAGAGTTGATGCCATTGCGCTCCAACGCCGCGATCACGGCGTCGGTCGAGCCGCATTGGGCGCGGTTGGTGGCGGTGTACAGCGTACCGTCGAGGCGGTAATCGGCGTCCACCGCGTACTGCTCGCAAAAGGCGCCGATGGCATGGATGCTGCGCTCCGATTCCTTGACCAGTCGCACGGCTTCTTCGACGCCGAAGAGCCGCTCAAGGGTGAAGTACTTGGCCGACCACGACAGTGCACAACCACCGTTGCGACCACTGGCGCCGGCGCCGCAGATATCGGCCTCGATCAGCAGCACATCCAGTTCGGGGTTCTGTTCCTTGAGCATGATCGCGGTCCACAACCCGGTGTAGCCGCCGCCGACGATGCAGACGTCGGCGCGGGTGTCGCCCGCCAAGGATTCGCATGGCGCGCAGGACTCGGCCGCCAGCGCCTGTTCCAGCCAAAAAGGTCTCATGGGTCAATCCTTAAGTACGCAGAGGTTTTACGGTGATCGGTTGGTTAGGCACGAAAGCGCTTTCGGCACGCAGGCCAGCCGGGCGGCTGTTCCAGTGCGGGATCAGCACCAGGGCCGAGAACATCGCGCAGCCAGCGAAGACGATGAACACGGTGACCGAGTCGAAGTAGCCCGGCAGCAAGCCGCCGAGAATCGCCCCGACCGAGCCGCAACCGTTGACGAAACCGGCCGCTGTGGCGCCCGCCTTGGCGGTGCCGAAATCGATCGCGGCCGCGCCGCTGATCATCGAGTCCGGTCCATACAGGGTCAGGCCCATGACGAACAGCAGCGCCACCACCAGCATCACGCTGCCGGTATGCAGAGCACCCATGAACAACGCCAGGCTCACGGTCAACGCCAACAGGCTGAGCACACACGCCGGCATGCGTCGGGCGCCGAACAGTTTGTCCGAAGCGAGCCCCAGCAGAATCGGCCCGAGTAACCCGGCCAGTTCAAACGCGGTCGGAATGATTGCCGCGCCGACCTTGCCCACCGAGGGCATCTGCTCGAAGACGATCACTGGTCCCCAGAGCAGAATCGCGTAGCGAGCCGGCTTCAGCAGAAAGTAGGCGAGGCCCAGAACCAGCACGGTGCGGTTGCGCAGAATTTCTTTTAACGGTTCCAGAATGCTGATCTTGCTTTGCAAGTCGGCCTCTTGCGCCGTCAGTTCCGGCTCTGGTTCCACCGCCGGCAAGCCAACGTCTTCGGGTTTGTTGCGCTGAAAAATAAAAAACAGCACGGCGACCAGCCCAACCACCGCCGCACTGGAAAAGAACGCCGCATGCCAGGTGCCGATCAGCGTATACGCCCACCAGCCAGCGAACGGCGACGCCACCAGCCCACCAAAGGCGTAGCAGGAACTCCACAACCCCAGCACCCGCCCGCGCTGTTCGGCGGGAAAGAAACTGCCGAGGTTCTTGCACAGCCCGGACCAGCCGGTGGACTGGGCAAACCCTTGAATCAACATGCAGGTAGCGAAGATTGGCAACGTCGCAAAACTGCCCATCACCAAGGCTGCCGCCGCTGAAATCAACAACCCGCCAAACACTACGACCCTTGGGCCAAAGCGGTCGGCCAGGACGCCCCAGGTGAATTGCCCGATGGCGTAAGCCGTCAGGTAGATGGCGTCGAGGTTGGCCATGGCCATTTTGTCGAGCATGAAGGTGGGGTCTTCGGCGATCCCCAGTTTTGCCACGGAAAAAGCTTTGCGGGTGAAGTAGAAAGCGGCGTAAGCGAGCCAGGTGATCGCGAAGATCTGCACGCGCCAACGCTTGATAGTGCCGATGTGCTTGTTCATGGTGGTTCTGACCTCAGGGTGTGAGTGTGCCGGCAGAAATTGAGAAATCACGCCTGTTTTTTTATTGTTGAGCACTTCGATATCGCAGCGTCCCTGAGGCGATATCGGTCAGATGAGTCCTGCTGTTGCACGCACAGGCTCATGGCCGCCGACGCTGTTCGACTGACCAGTCACCGGGGCTGAGGTGGATAAAAACAATTACTGATTAATAAGTGAAATCGATTTATCGTATTTCCAATATAAGCTCAGCTTGTTACTGGAGGTTTCGATGTCGGTTTCCCACGCCCAGCTCAAAGCCTTCCACGCCGTGGCCGTGCACGGAAGCTTTACCAAAGCCGCCGAGCGGCTATTCCTCACCCAACCGGCGATTTCCGACCAAGTGCGCAAGCTCGAAGAGCGTTTCGGTGTGCTGCTGTTCCATCGCAATAAACGCTCGGTCCGGCTGACGGATCTGGGCGAGCGTTTGCTGAGCATTACCCAGCGATTGTTCGTTATCGAGGCCGAGGCGCAGGAGCTCTTGCATGACTCCAGGGCCTTGCAGACCGGCAGCCTGATTCTCGCGGTGGATGCGCCAGTGCACGTGTTGCCGCAGATTGCTCGCTTCTGTGAGCGCTACCCCGGCATCAGCGTGAAGATCGAAACCGGCAACACCGACGAATCGCTGTTTCGGCTGTTCAACTATCAGGCCGACCTGGCGTTGCTGGGCCGGGAGGTGAGTGACGAACGTCTGATCTCGTTGCCGCTGCGCAACGACCCGATGGTGGCGTTCGTTTCGCGCAATCATCCATGGGCCGACCGGGAGTCGATTTGCCTCGCGGATCTGGATGACACGCCTTTGGTGCTGCGGGAAATCGGCTCGGTGACGCGCCAGACGCTGGAAGAAGAAATGGCTCAGGCAGGCTTTCGCATTCGGCCGGCGATTCAGGTTGAAGGCCGGGAAGCGGCGCGTGAGGCGGTGGTCGTGGGGATTGGCGTTGGTGTTGTATCAGCCGCCGAGTTCGGTGCAGATTCGAGGGTTTGCGCGTTGCCGATTACCGACTGCAAACGACGATTGACCGAGACTCTGGTGTGCTTGCGCGAGCAAAGTTCGCGGCGGGTGGTGGCGACGTTTCTGGAGATGGTTCGCGAGAGTTTGGTGTAAACAGGTCCTCCCCCTTCGCGAGCAAGCCCGCTCCCACACTGGTTTTGCGTTGATCACATAATCTGTGGCCAACATAGATCCCCTGTGGGAGCGGGCTTGCTCGCGAAGGCCGCGCCGCAGATCAACTGGATGGCGCCAAGTCGAAAAACGCCTGTATCAAGCGCAAATCTCGCCGCCGCTCCATGCAGCCAATCATGTGTCGGTTAACCAACCCTTCACCAAGAATCGGCACCGCCGCCACCCGCGGGTCATGACTGACTTCCACCGACGACACCACGCCAACCCCCAACTCTGCGGCGACGGCTTCGGTCACCGCCTCGCGACTGTCCAGCTCCAGCAACACCCGTGGACTGACCAACGCCGCCGCACAGGCCTCGTCGAAGGTGCGCCGGGTGATCGAACTTGGCTCGCGCAACACCATGATCACCTGATCCAGCGCCTTGAGCGGCACCCCCTCGGACATCTGCGCCCACGGATGACCGTCGGGCACCAGCGCACAAATCCGTGATTCGCTTAAGTCTTGCAAATGCAGCCCCTTGCGCGGTTCGACCTCGGTCAGCACCGCCACGTCGGCATGCTCCGACAGCAACGCCGCCAAGGTTTCCTGTGCATTACCCAAACGCAGGTTCACGGTGATCCCCGGATAACGCGCGCGCAAACTGGCGAGCATCGGCATGACCATGTGCGGCCCGTCCGCCGCCACTTCCAGGCGTCCGGTCAGCAACTGCCGGTTGGCCTCGAGCATCACCTGCGCCTCTTCGGCCAGACCGAACATTGCCCGGGTGATCGCGGCCAGTTTGGTGCCCTCCTCCGTCAGCTCCACCCGTCGTGCGGTGCGCCG
Source organism: Pseudomonas sp. ACM7 (assembly GCF_004136015.1). Classification (NCBI taxonomy): domain Bacteria; kingdom Pseudomonadati; phylum Pseudomonadota; class Gammaproteobacteria; order Pseudomonadales; family Pseudomonadaceae; genus Pseudomonas; species Pseudomonas sp. ACM7. The sequence continues at coordinate 496,858 of NZ_CP024866.1, forward strand.
CAACAGGGTGATCTGGTAATGCTCCTCCAGCGCCTTGATGTGCCCGGTGACCGCCGGTTGGCTGATGAACAGTCGCGCAGCGGCCCGGGTGAAGCTGCCCTCACGGGCCACGGCGTCGAAGGCGCGGAGCTGGAACAGGTTCATGAATAACCCTCACTGATGGCTGGCATAACAACAAACAATTTGATTGATAGCACGGCAAATTGCAATTTAAGCCCCGTAGCTTCATTCCATCGATTGCGAGGACACGAGAATGAGTACTGCCGAACCCATCCTGCTCACCCCCGGCCCACTGACCACATCGGCCCGCACCCGTCAGGCGATGATGGTCGACTGGGGTTCATGGGATGACCGCTTCAATCAACTGACCGCCAGCCTGTGCGAACAACTGCTGGCGATCGTCAACGGCGGCGACAGCCACCACTGCGTGCCCCTGCAAGGCAGCGGCACGTTCGCGGTCGAAGCGGCGATCGGCACGCTGGTGCCTCGCGACGGCAAAATCCTGGTGCTGATCAATGGCGCCTACGGCAAACGCCTGGCGAAAATCTGCGAAGTCCTCGGCCGCTCCTTCAGCACCTTTGAAACCGCCGAAGACGAACCGACCACCGCCGCCGACGTCGACCGTCTGCTGCGCGCCGACGCAAGCATCACCCACGTCGCGCTGATTCACTGCGAAACCAGCACCGGGATCCTCAACCCGCTGCCGGAAATCGCCCACGTCATCGCGCAACACGGCAAACGCCTGATCATCGACGCTATGAGCTCTTTCGGCGCGCTGCCGATCGACGCGCAACAGGTGCCGTTCGACGCGCTGATCGCCGCCTCGGGCAAATGCCTGGAAGGCGTGCCGGGAATGGGCGTTGTCTTCGCTCGCAAAGAAGCACTGGCCAATGCCGCCGGTAACTCGCACTCGCTGGCAATGGACCTTTTCGATCAGCACACCTACATGGCCAAGACCGGCCAATGGCGCTTCACCCCGCCGACCCACGTGGTCGCGGCGTTGCACGAAGCCCTGCTGCAATACAACGAAGAAGGTGGATTGCCCGCCCGGCATCAGCGCTATGCCAACAACTGCCAGGTGCTGCTGGATGACATGGCCAAACTGGGGCTGCGCAGTTTCCTGCCCGCCGAGATTCAGGCGCCGATCATCGTCACCTTTCATGCGCCGAAAGATCCGCGCTACCAGTTCAAGGAATTCTACGAACGCGTCAAGGCCAAGGGTTTCATCCTCTACCCCGGCAAATTGACCCAGGTCGAAACCTTCCGCGTCGGCTGCATCGGCCACGTCAACCAGGCCGAGATGCACGCGGCCGTGGCGGCGATCGCCGAGGTGTTGCAGGAAATGGAAGTGTTGGAAATCTAAACCACACCGCAATCCACTGTGGGAGCGGGCTTGCTCGCGAATGCTGACTGACATTCAACATTGATGTCGTCTGACGCACCGCCTTCGCGAGCAAGCCCGCTCCCACCAAAAGCAGCTCCCCTATTAGCCAGTTGCCCCAGGACTTGATCACCATGAACTATACAAACCCAACCAAACTGCAAGCCGCCATCCTCGACTGGGCCGGCACCGTGGTCGACTTCGGCTCCTTCGCCCCGACACAGATTTTTGTCGAAGCTTTCGCCGAATTCGACGTTCAGGTTTCCATCGAAGAAGCCCGCGGGCCGATGGGCATGGGCAAATGGGACCACATCCGAACCCTGTGCGATCAGCCGGAAGTGGCCGAACGTTATCGCACAGTGTTCGGCCGTACGCCGACCGACGACGACGTCACCGCCATCTACAAACGCTTCATGCCCCTGCAAATCGAGAAAATCGCCGAGCACTCGGCGCTGATCCCGGGCGCACTGGACACCATCGCCAATCTGCGCCGGCAAGGGATCAAGATCGGTTCCTGCTCCGGCTACCCGAAACAGGTCATGGACAAAGTTGTCGAGCTGGCCGCCACCAACGGTTACGTCGCCGACCACGTGGTCGCCACCGACGAAGTGCCCAACGGACGCCCATGGCCGGCCCAGGCGCTGGCTAACGTGATTGCGCTGGGCATCGATGATGTCGCGGCCTGCGTGAAGATCGACGACACCGTGCCGGGCATTCTCGAAGGTCGTCGCGCCGGCATGTGGACCGTGGCGTTGATCTGCTCGGGCAACGCACTGGGCCTGGACTACGAAGGTTATCGGGCCTTGGGCAGCGACAAACTGGCCAGCGAACGCAAGCGCATCCATGCGATGTTCGAAGGCTCGCGGCCGCACTACATGATCGACACCATCAGCGATTTGCCGGAAGTGATCGCCGATATCAACCAGCGCCTGGCCAAGGGTGAGATGCCACAAACCAACTGATTGCGCCTGTCGCCGCATAAAAAAGCGCCAGTTTCTTAACGGAACTGGCGCTTTTTTTTGGTCGACCACCTGATCCAGAGCATTGAACACCCAAATAGCCACAGGCAAATCCACCAAAGCGGATTACAGTTAAAGCACACCGTCGAACAAGAACGGTGGCTCGACCTGACCTGTGAGGAACACCGTATGCCCTGGAAGAATTCCGACTCACGCTACAGCACCGTATCGATCGTGCTGCATTGGTTGATGCTGGTCCTGCTGGCGCTGGTTTACGCATGTATTGAATTTCGCGGAATCTTTCCAAAAGGCAGTGGCGGCCGGACGCTGATCACCGAATCGCACTTTTTGCTGGGCTTGACGGTGTTTGTCCTGGTTTGGCTGCGGCTGTTTGCGCGCAGCCTGGGCTCGGCACCGCAAATCTTCCCGGCCTCCCCTCACTGGCAGACCGTGCTGGCCAAATTGATGCACTGGGCGCTGTACATTTTCATGATCGCCATGCCGATTCTGGGCTGGCTGGTCACCAGCGCCAAGGGTCACCAAGTGATGTTCTTCGGCTTCGACCTGCCGTTGCTGGTCGCGGAGGACAAGGCGTTGGCCAAGCAGATTCAGGGTTGGCATGAACTCGGCGGCACCCTTGGTTACTGGCTGATCGGTCTGCATGCCGTGGCGGGGATTTATCACCACTATGTGGTGGGCGATAACACCTTGCTGCGGATGATGCCCAAGCGCGGGTGAATCCCGCCGCTCACTGGAAACCCCGGCGGCCCTGCAAACCGCCGGTATGGATAAAGATCAGGCGTGTGCCCTTTTCGAATCTTCCGGCTTCGACTTGCTGCTTGAGCGCCAACAGTGCTTTGCCGGTGTACAGCGGTTCGAGGGGAATGCCGCTGGCCTGTTCGGCCTGATCGATGAATTCGAGCAACAGCGGATCGACTTTGGCAAAGCCGCCAAGGCTGGCGTCGAACAATTCATAGGCGCGATTGTGTAAACCCGCCTCCCGCACGATCGAATCGACCTGCTGCGCAACCCCATGATCGTCGGGCACCGCCAGCGCGCCATACACTGGGTGTTCACCTGCTTCGGCCAGCACCAGACCGGCCAGGGTCGTGCCCGTTCCACAGGCTAGCCACCAGCCGTCATAGTCGCTCCAGCCAAGACCGTTCAGTTGCTCGCTTACCATTGTCCTCAGCTGCAGGCAGCCCTTGGCGCCCTGCAAACCGCCGCCACCTTCCGGCACCGGATGCAGATCGGGATACTGCGCCTGCCATGGCAGCCAGAAACCCGGCTCGTGCCGCGCTCGATAACCGCCATAACCCAGCCAATGCAATTGCATGCCAAACGCCTGCAAGTCTTTCACCGTCGGCGTTTCTTGCGGATGACCGCGCAGCAGGCCAACGGTGCGAAAACCAAAACGCTTACCCGCCGCGGCCAGTGCATGCAGATGATTGGAGTGGGCACCGCCCAGACTGATGATGCCTTTGGCACCGATCTGGTCAGCAGCTTTCAGGTGCTCGATGAGTTTGAACCACTTGTTGCCGCTGATCAGCGGGTCGATTTGGTCAAGGCGCAGGATCGCGACTTCGATGCTTGATCGGGTGAGCCAATCAAGATGAAGGTGCTCGAGGGGGGCCTGGGGTAGCCAATCGGTTGGAGGGGAAAGCATTGGCGCCTGATTGTGCTCGGGTAGATCCAGCATTCTAGTCGCTCAAAGTCAGCCATCGCGAGCAAGCTCGCTCCCACAGGGGTTTTGAATCGGTCACAAAATTTGTGAGCAACACAGAACCTGTGGGAGCGAGCTTGCTCCGGGCGGCGTTCCGACGATGGCCATTGGCACGCTCGACCTGCGGATTACAACTCGGCGGCCAACCGCGACCCTTGGTTGATCGCACGTTTGGCATCCAGCTCTGCCGCCACATCCGCGCCGCCAATCAAATGCACGTTCTGCCCGGCCGCCACCAGGCCATCCTGCAATTCACGCAGCGGATCCTGCCCGGCGCAAATCACGATGTTGTCCACCGGCAGCACTTGCGGCTCGCCGGTTTCGCCGATGCGGATGTGCAAACCCTCGTCGTCGATCTTCAGGTACTCGACGCTGTTGAGCATCTGCACCTGCTTGTTTTTCAGACCGGTGCGGTGAATCCACCCGGTAGTTTTACCGAGGCCGTCGCCGACCTTGGATTTCTTGCGTTGCAGCAGGAACACTTCACGCGCCGGTGCATGGGGTTCAGCCTTGATGCCGGCGACACCGCCGCGCGCTTGCAGATGCGTGTCGATGCCCCACTCCTTCCAGAACGCATCGCGGTTCTGGCTGGTGGCCACGCCCTGGTGAACCAGGAACTCCGACACATCGAATCCGATACCACCGGCGCCGATCACCGCGACGCGCTTGCCCACCGGTTTGCGCTCAAGGATCACGTCCAGGTAGCTCAGCACCTTGGCGTTCTCGACACCCGGAATCGCCGGGGTTCTTGGCGCGATGCCGGTGGCGAGAATGATCTCGTCGTAACCGCCTTCGACCAGCTGCGCGACGTCGACGCGGGTGTTCAGGCACACCTCGACGTTAGTGGTCTGCAGTTTGCGGTTGAAGTAGCGCAGGGTTTCGAAGAACTCTTCCTTGCCCGGCACACGCTTGGCGATGTTGAACTGGCCGCCGATTTCGCTGGCCGAATCAAACAGAGTGACCGAGTGACCACGTTCGGCGGCCACGGTCGCTGCCGACAGCCCGGCAGGACCGGCACCGACCACCGCGATTTTTTTGATCTGCTGCACCGGCAGGTAGTTGAGTTCGGTTTCATGACAGGCGCGCGGGTTCACCAGGCAACTGGTCAACTTGCCGCCGAAGGTGTGGTCCAGACAGGCCTGGTTGCAACCGATGCAGGTGTTGATTTCATCGCCACGGCCGGCCGCAGCCTTGTTGACGAAGTCCGCGTCGGCGAGGAACGGCCGCGCCATGGAGACCATGTCGGCATCGCCTTCGGCCAGAATCTGCTCAGCCACTTCCGGGGTGTTGATGCGGTTGGTGGTGATCAGCGGAATGCTCACCGAGCCACGCAACTTGGCAGTGACTTTGCTGAACGCACCGCGCGGCACTTTGGTGGCGATGGTCGGAATCCGCGCTTCGTGCCAGCCGATGCCGGTGTTGATGATGGTCGCACCGGCTTGCTCGATCGCCTTGGCCAACTGGACGATTTCTTCCCAGCTGCTGCCGCCTTCCACCAGATCGAGCATCGACAGGCGGAAGATAATGATGAAATTCGGACCTACCGCTTCACGCACCCGGCGGACGATTTCCACCGGTAGGCGCATGCGGTTTTCGTAGCTGCCGCCCCAGCGGTCAGTACGGTGGTTGGTATGGGCGGCGAGGAACTGGTTAATGAAATAACCTTCGGAGCCCATGATCTCGACGCCGTCGTACTCGGCCTGTTGCGCCAGGGTCGAACAGGTGACGAAATCGCTGATCTGCTTCTCAATGCCTGCCTCGTCCAGCTCTTTAGGCTTGAACGGGTTGATCGGTGCCTGAATGGCGCTCGGTGCGACCTGTTTCGGGCTGTAGGCATAACGCCCGGCGTGAAGGATCTGCATGCAGATCTTGCCGCCCGCCTCGTGCACCGCGCGGGTGACGATCCGGTGCTTGAGCGCTTCTTCCTCGGTGGTCAGTTTGGCTGCGCCGGAGTACACCCCGCCCTCGTCGTTCGGGCCAATACCACCAGTGACCATCAGGCCAACGCCGCCACGGGCACGTTCGGCGAAATACGCAGCCATGCGCTCGAAACCGCCGGGCTTTTCCTCAAGACCGGTGTGCATCGAACCCATCAGGGTACGATTGCGCAGCGTGGTAAAACCCAGGTCCAGCGGGGCCAACAGGTGCGGGTAATGAGCGGCGGCCATCGGTAACTCCACATCGAGCGATCACGGAAAAAGTGCAGGAGCTCTTTGGCCCCCGTCAGTCATGTTGAACAGACTAAGAGTCGCGCCGCTGTCACTCAATGACCGTAACTGACAACTTATTGATCCAAATGTGCAGCGCCCCTTGGCAAGTGCCGGCATGCGCCCTACCCTAGTCGCGAACCCTGCACACGGCCGTCGACTGTTTCCCCATGCGCAAACTTCTGTACCTGACCTTCTCCATGGCATTGATTGCCGCCCTTACAACCTACGCCATGTGGGCCGCGGACCGTCCGGTGGGTCATTACCTGTCGGACCTGCGCATCAACCTGGCGGTCGACCAAGGCATACCCGCCGATCGCGGCAACTTGCTGGGCATCCAGCCCGAGCTGTTCCCCACCGACTATCAAAGCTCCGAGCGCTTGCACCGCAAGCTGGCGGCCTATTTGCAGAAAGCCCAGGACCAAGGCCTGCTAAATGCAAAAACCATCGTTGTACTGCCCGAACATGTCGGCACCTGGTTGATGGTCAGCGGCGAGAAAGATGAGCTGTACCAGGCGACCACGCTCAAGGAAGCCATGAACTGGCTGGCGGTCAGTAACCCACTGAAGTTCGTCCGCGCGCTGATCAGCGCCAAGGGCGACAAACGTCTGGACGACGCGCACCTGCGCATGAAGGCCAAAGGCATGGCCAAGGACTACCAGGCGCTATTTGGTGGTCTGGCGAAAGAATTCCACGTGACGTTGGTGGCGGGCTCCATCGTGCTGCCCGAGCCTAGCGTCATCGACGGCACCCTGAAAATCGGCCGCGGCGCGTTGTACAACAGCAGCGTGGTGTTCGGCCGCGATGGCCTGCCGATCGGCCAACCCCAGCGCCAGATGCATCCGATTTTCGATGAACATGAAGTCATCGCCGCCAATGGCGAACATACGCTCAACGTCGTCGACACCCCGGCCGGACGCCTGGGTGTGCTGATCGGCAGCGACAGCTGGTACCCGGACAATTACCGCAAGCTCGACGACCAGGGTGCGCAGTTCGTCGCGGTCCCGGCGTTTGTGCTCGGGCGCGGCACCTGGGACAAACCGTGGCGCGGTTACAAGGGCCTGTCGACGCCTGGCTCCGTCAGCCTCAAGGCCGGGGAACTCAGCGAAGGCCAGGCCTGGCATCGTCTGACACTCACCGCTCAACCGCCCAGTAGCCAGGCAATCGCCGGCATGAGCGTGTTCCTGCGCGGTCAGTTCTGGGATCAAGGCAGCGCCGGTCAAAGTTTTCTCAGCAGCAACGGCCAGCAGTTCGCCGACGGCAATGCCCGTGGCGCGCGTTTGCTGAACCTCTGGTTGTAACCGATGAAACCGTTGCCGATGCGCCTCGGCGATCTGTCGGTGGGCTTTGTTCATAGCCTGGCCGACGCCGTGCGCAGCCACGGTGCAGACCCTCAGCCGCTACTCGAACAATACGGTCTCGACGCAGCTCGCCTCAGCGAAGCGGGCGCCCGGCTCTCGATCCCGCGCTACATGCGCCTGGGCCACAGTGCCATTCAACTGACCGACAACCCGGCACTTGGCTTGCGCATGGGTCAGCTCAGTCGCCTGAGCCAGGTCGGCCTGGCCGGGGTCACGGCCGCTCAGGCGCCAACGGTGCGAGAAGCCGCGCGGTGCCTGATTCGCTTCGAAGCCTTGTATGGCTCCAACTATCGCGGTCAATCGAGCTTTCACGAAGACGCCCAAGGTGCCTGGCTGCGGTTCTATTCCATCAGCCCTTATAACGCCTACAACCGCTTCGTCGTGGATTCGATCATCGCTGGCTGGTTGCAGCAATTGTCCAGCATAAGCCCTGCCCGGTTGCGGGCCGAACGCATCGAGATCGAGTTTGATGAGCCTGATTACCGAGCTGCTTATGAAGTGCTCGGCGACTGCCCGATCCAGTTTGGCTGTGAGCACAATCAACTGCGCTTGAGCCTTGCCAGCCTCGCCCAGCGCAACCCGGAACACTGCCCGAGCACCTGGCGACACTTGCTGCAACTGTGTGAGCGGGAACTGGAGCAACTGACACGCACCCGCAGCCTGCGTGAACGCATCACTCAGTTACTGGGGCCGTTGCTCAATGGTGGCCGGGAACCCGACCTGGAAGAAGTGGCGGCACGCCTGAAGCTGCCAACCTGGACCTTGCGCCGCAAACTCGCCGAGGAAGGCACGCAATTTCGCGCGATCCTCAATGACACGCGTCGCGACCTGGCCATGACCTACATTCGCGATACCGAACTGGCGTTCGGAGAAATCGCCTACCTGCTGGGCTTTGCCTCAGCCGAAGCCTTTCAACGGGCCTTCAAACGCTGGAGCGGCCAGACTCCCGGCGAGTTTCGCCGCAGTCATCGCCAATCCGCTTGACGCTTACAGCTCGGTAGCGTCTTCGGCCGGTTCCAGCGGGTCCAGTTCAAACGCCTGATACTCGAGCAGCTCTTCTTGATAATCGTCCATTTTTAATCCCCCACAGCTCGTTGAAAAAAACGCCTGAATAAATGACCAGCGCCCCGAGCATAAAGTGCCCACGTGAAAGAAAAATGACGCAGGCACGCCGCTCAGCGGCTACTTAATAAAACGTAGCAGGCCGTCAGGAATTTATCACAGGATTTTTTCGATACAGGCCGTAGGACAACGGCATGGGGTGACGCGGATCAATTTAAAAGCCGCCGCGGGATCGGTGTCGTCTGACCCGATCCCGTAGCGTCAGAGCACGATTACTGGCCAGATACAGGAATGGCCGAAATAGGCTCGGTGGGTGGAGGCAGGCTTGATTGGGGCGGCGGAGTGACCGTTTCCGTGGTCGATGCCGGCTCGCTGTTCTCGGCCGGAGCAATCGGAGCGGCTTCAGGCGGCGGTGCAACAGGCTCAGAGGCTGCTGGAGCCGCTTCGGCAGGTGCCGGCGCAGGTTCTGCCGCAGACGGCGCCAACGGAGCCGGTGCAACCTTGGCTTCAGGCACACCGAGATCGGGTTTCGGCTTATCCTTGATGTGCGCGGCCTTTTTCGCTTCCGGCGGCAGGAACAACTCGACCAGGGTGAAGAACCGCTCGTAGAACTTGGGCGCCGATACGGTTTCGCTGGCGACCTTGACCATCGAGTCGTCGGACGAGCCGATCGGCATCGACACCGAGCCCAGCACGCCCACACCCACGCTGGCGGAGTTGTTGGTCTTCTTCAGCGCATAACGGTCCTGCAGGGCGTTGGCGAACATCGTCGCGTGGTGCCCTTCACTGCCATCATCGGCACAGACCACACTGAAGCTGATCTCCAAGTGGCTCTCGCCGGTCTGCTGGAAGCTTTTGTGTCCGCTGACCAGTTTCGGGTCGGAGCTGGTGATGATGTAGCCCTGGCTGAGCAACGCCCGACGGGCGGCTTCGCACGTCTGCGCATCAGTCACCGGGTAGCTACGCGAAAACGTTCCGGAGTCATCGAAGTTCTCATGCTCGTAGATGGGGGCTTTCTTCGAAGAGCAGCCGGCCGCGGCGGCCAGCACCAACGCCAGCCCTGCAACACGCATGGGAAATGATTTAAACATTGAACATCCTGAGGAAAACGGTCCGGGGCGTATTGTGCAACAGATCGATGCTTAGCGGAGTATCGATTAGTGTCTTAAAACAGCTACAAGTCTACTGACTGTCATTTACAGGAAAAAGTCGCACGGTAAATACTCAGGCGACGGGTAACCCGTGCGGCTTTCGTTTCACCCACAAAAAACCCCAGCCTTACGGCCGGGGTCTTTGTGTAGCGCAAAACTCAGTCCGGCATCAGTAGCGTTTGATCTCAGCCTGGCTTTCCAGCAGTTTGCGGTAGGCCGCAAAGTCCTGCTGACCAATGCGCGAAGCGAGGAAGCGACGGTACTGGGCCTTCTCTTCATCGGTCGGCGCTGCGGCTTCGTTCACGCCGTTCAGACGCACGATCACCAGGCTACCATCGGCCAGGGTCACGCTGCTGAAGGTCGGCTTGTCCTTGGCGGCAGGCTTGGGCATGCGGAACAGCGCCTGCAGCACGGTTGGGTCAACCCCTTCCTGGCCACGAGTGGCTGCCTGGGTCACTTTCCAGCTCTGACCGTCGATCGCCTTGTCCAGCGCAGCCTTGCCATCGCGCAGGCTGACAATCAGCTCTTCAGCCTTGGTCTTGGCGGCAGCACTGGCGTGCTCCTTGGCCAATTGCACGCGAATACTTGCAGCTACGCTTTCCAGCGGCAGTTGCGCAGGCTTCAGGTGCTCCTTGGCGCGCAGCACGATCACGGTTTCCGGATCGAGTTCGATGGCGGTGCTGTTGGCACCCTCATCCAGCACTTCAGGGCTGAACGCTGCAGTGACCACGGCACGGTTGGCCGCAACACCTTCGCCACCTTCACGGCCGAACGGCTTGGACGTATGAACAGTGAGCTTCAGGTCCTGCGCCGGCTGAGCCAGATCGGAGGATTCGAACGACGAATCTTCCAGTTGCTTGGTCGCCTCGACGAAACGCTGCTCGACCTGCTGGGTTTTCAGCTCACGGGTCAGCTTGTCTTTCAGGCTCGCGAGCGTCGGCACCTCAGGTGCTTCCACGCCCAACAGCTTGATCAGATGGAAACCGAAGTCGGTACGAACCGGCGCCGAGACCTGATCCTTGGCCAACGCATACAGCGCTGTTTCGAAGGCTGGATCGTAGACACCAGGACCGGCAAAGCCGAGGTCGCCGCCGTTGTTCGCCGAACCCGGGTCCTGGGAGAATTCCTTGGCCAGAGCCTCGAACTTCTCGCCTTTTGCCAGACGTGCCTGGATCTCTTCGATCTTGGCCTTGGCTTGCGCTTCGGTCACCTTGTCGTTCACTTCGATCAGAATGTGCGCGGCCCGGCGTTGTTCCGACAGGTTCGCGGTTTCTTTCTGATACGCCGCTTGCAGGTCTTCGTCCTTGACGCTGACCTGATCAAAGAAGGAAGCCTTCTTCAACTCGAGGTAATCGATGACCACCTGATCCGGCGTCATGAATTCCTTGGCGTGTTCGTCGTAGTAGGCTTTGACTTCATCGTCGGTCAGCTTCACAGCCGCCGGGTCAACCTTGACGTTCAGAGAAGCGAAATCGCGGGTCTGTTTTTCCAGACGGGCGAATGCCAGAACCTGTGCGTCGGTGACGAAACCGCTACCTGCCAGACCAGCGCGCATCTGACCGATCAGCATTTCCTGAGCCAGCATCTGGCGGAATTGCATGCGGCTGTAGCCGAGTTGGCGAACAACCTGGTCGAAACGCTCAGGGCTGAACTTGCCATCAACCTGGAATTCAGGCGTTTGCAGGATCACCTGGTCCAAAGCAGCTTCGGAAAAAGCGAACTTCGAGTTTTCTGCGCCTTGCAGCAGCAGCTTGCGATCGATCAGGCCTTTGAGGGCCGATTCGCGCAGCATTTTTTCGTCGAGCAACGAAGCATCGAAATCCTTGCCCAGCTGTTGCATGAGCTGACGGCGTTGCATATCGACCGCTTGGCTCAGCTCGTTCTGGCTGATTTCTTCGCCATTGACCTTGGCCGCATCATTGCTGTGCGTCGTGGCCTTGAAGATGGCGTCGAAACCGGTCAAAGCCATAAGTGCAACGATGACCCCGATAATGGTCTTGGCAATCCAGCCTTGTGAATTGTCCCTGATATTCTGCAGCATGCGTCCCCCAGAAACGGTTGAACTTCAAAATTAGGCAACCGTGGAGCGTGGGTAGAATCCGGATAGAAGAAAGGCGCATCCGAGGATGCGCCTTCTCGTAACTGGCGGAGCGGACCGATGACTCGAACTTGCGAGCCTCGGCGTCTCGGGTCGGCGCCTCGCCGACTGGACTACCGCTCCGCTGCCAGGTCAGGCATGACCCCGACCCGGATAGGCAAAAACCTGAATCGAACTTAGTTGACAGCTTCTTTCAGTGCTTTACCGGCTTTGAAACCTGGTTTTTTAGCAGCTGCGATTTCCAGCGTCTTACCGGTCTGTGGGTTACGACCAATGCGAGCTGGACGATCAGTTACGGAGAAGGTACCGAAACCAACCAGAACAACAGAGTCGCCAGCCTTGAGAGCGCCAGTGACGGATTCGATTACAGCGTCCAGCGCACGGCCAGCAGCAGCTTTCGGGATATCAGCGGATGCAGCGATAGCATCAATCAGTTCCGACTTGTTCACTCTAAGTCCCCTTATATCTATTTGAGTATGATTCTAAGTTTTTTGGTGAAAGCAAAAACGAGTGCTGAATGGCCTACAGACACTTAAGAGCCGCTTTATAACAAGGGCTCTAAAAAGCTGTCAACAAGCCACCCAGGCAAATGCGTACTAATGCGTGCTAATTCTTTCCTTAGAGTCAGACTCGCGTTTTTCATCCTTTGCAACTATCTCTGGAGCTACATCTGGCAAGGGCTCCGGCGCGTATTGCAGCGCAATTTGCAGGACCTCGTCAATCCATTTAACCGGTTTAATCTGCAGATCTTGCTTGATATTGTCAGGAATTTCCTTCAGATCGCGTACGTTCTCTTCAGGAATGATAACGGTCTTGATTCCGCCACGGTGAGCAGCGAGCAGTTTTTCTTTCAAACCGCCAATCGCCAGCACCTGACCACGCAGCGTAATTTCGCCAGTCATGGCGACGTCCGCGCGCACAGGAATCCCGGTCAATGCCGACACCAGAGCCGTGCACATGCCCACACCGGCGCTAGGGCCGTCCTTCGGGGTCGCCCCTTCCGGCATATGGATATGCGTGTCGCGCTTCTCGTGGAAGTCCAGGGGAATCCCCAGGCTCTTCGCGCGACTGCGAACAACGGTCAGGGCCGCGGTGATCGATTCGACCATCACATCCCCCAGGGAACCGGTCTTGATCAACTGGCCTTTACCCGGCACGACGGCGGCTTCGATGGTTAGCAATTCGCCACCCACCTGAGTCCACGCCAGCCCGGTGACCTGACCGATCTGATCCTGAGATTCGGCCAGACCGTAGCGGAATTTGCGCACGCCCAGGAAGTGTTCCAGCATCTCGGCAGTGACCTTCACCGAGAAGCGTTTTTCCATTGCATGCTCTTTGACCGCCTTGCGGCAAACCTTGGCAATCTGGCGCTCCAGCCCACGTACACCGGCTTCGCGGGTGTAGTAGCGGATAATGTCGCGGATCGCTTCGGCGTCGAATTCCAGCTCACCTTTTTTCAAACCGTTGGCAGTAATCTGCTTTGGCGAAAGGTATTTGACGGCGATGTTGATCTTCTCGTCTTCGGTGTAACCCGGCAGACGAATCACTTCCATCCGGTCCAGCAAGGCTGGTGGAATGTTCATGGAGTTCGAGGTGCAAAGGAACATCACATCGGACAGGTCGTAGTCGACTTCCAGATAGTGATCGTTGAAGTTATGGTTCTGCTCAGGGTCGAGCACTTCCAGCAACGCCGACGCCGGATCGCCACGCATGTCGCTGCCCATTTTGTCGATTTCATCGAGCAGGAACAGCGGGTTGCGGACGCCCACCTTTGTCATCTTTTGAATCAATCTACCTGGCATCGAACCGATATAAGTACGGCGATGACCACGAATTTCCGCTTCATCACGCACACCGCCGAGGGCCATGCGCACGAATTTGCGGTTGGTAGCGTGAGCAATCGACTCCGCCAGAGAGGTTTTACCCACCCCTGGAGGACCGACCAGGCACAACACCGGACCACGAATTTTCTTCACGCGCTTTTGCACGGCGAGGTATTCGAGGATCCGCTCTTTGACTTCTTCCAGACCATAGTGGTCTGCATCGAGAATGTCTTCAGCGCGCGCCAGATCCAGTCGCACTTTGCTCTGCGCCTTCCACGGCACCTGAACCAGCCAGTCAATATACGAGCGCACCACGGTCGCTTCCGCAGACATTGGCGACATTTGTTTTAACTTGTTCAGTTCGCCCTGGGCTTTGGCCAAGGCATCTTTCGGCAGACCGGCGGCATCGATGCGCTTTTTCAGCTCTTCGATTTCGTTGTGGCCTTCGTCGCTGTCGCCGAGCTCTTTCTGAATGGCCTTCATCTGCTCATTCAGGTAGTACTCGCGCTGGCTGCGCTCCATTTGTTTTTTGACGCGACCACGAATGCGTTTTTCGACTTGCAGCAGGTCGATCTCGGCATCCAGCAACGCCAGAACGTGCTCGACCCGGGCCGACAAATCAATGATTTCGAGGATTTCCTGCTTCTGCTCGATCTTCAGGGCCATGTGTGCGGCCATGGTGTCGACCAGGCGGCCTGGTTCGTCGATGCTGTTGAGCGACGACAGGACTTCAGCCGGAACTTTCTTGCCCAGCTGCACATATTGTTCGAACTGAGCCAGCAGGCTGCGTACGAACACTTCCGACTCGCGCTCTGGCGCGTCGACTTCGTCGATCAATGAGACTTCGGCACGGCAGTGGCCGTCCACTTCGCTGAAACGCTCAACAGCGCCCCGCTGCTCACCTTCGACCAAAACCTTGACCGTGCCGTCAGGCAGCTTGAGCAGCTGTAGAACGGTAGCAATGGTACCTACGCGATAAAGTGCATCTTCACCGGGATCGTCGTCAGCAGGGTTTCTCTGAGCCAGCAGAAGGATCTGCTTGTCGCCCGTCATCGCTGCCTCGAGGGCTTCGATGGATTTCTCGCGCCCCACGAACAGCGGGATAACCATGTGCGGATAAACCACAACATCACGCAATGGCAGGAGAGGCAATTCGATGGTTGTCTTCATGATTTCGCCTCTACGGCGGCCATAAGGCCGTAAACAGATGGAAGTGAGCTTGAAACCAAGATGGGGGCTACCTTCAAAAAAAACAAGCTTAAAGAAGGTGTTAAAACGCGCAAAAAGCAAAGGGGCCCGAAGGCCCCTTCTTTATTCCAGCAGCGTGACGCTTAGGCGTCTGGCGCTGCCTTGGCAGCCGGCTCACTGTTTTCGTAGATATACAGTGGCTTGGACTTGCCTTCTATAACGCTTTCGTCGATCACTACTTTACTCACCTCGGACTGCGAGGGAATTTCATACATAGTGTCGAGCAATACACCTTCGAGAATCGAACGCAGTCCACGGGCACCGGTTTTGCGTTCCAGGGCACGCTTGGCGACCGATTTCAGAGCGTCGGCCCGGAATTCCAGGTCCACACCTTCCATCTCGAACAGCTTGGCATATTGTTTGGTCAGAGCATTTTTCGGCTCGGTGAGAATCTGCATCAGCGCAGCCTCATCAAGCTCGTCCAGCGTGGCAAGTACCGGCAGACGACCGACGAATTCCGGGATCAGACCGAACTTGACCAAATCGTCAGGCTCGACTTCACGCAGGGACTCACCGACTTTCTTGCCTTCTTCCTTGCTGCGCACTTCCGCGTTGAAACCGATGCCGCCCTTGGTGGAACGGTTTTGAATAACCTTTTCCAGACCGGAGAACGCACCACCGCAGATGAACAGGATGTTACGGGTGTCGACCTGAAGGAATTCCTGCTGCGGATGCTTGCGACCACCTTGAGGCGGAACGGAAGCGACCGTGCCTTCGATCAACTTGAGCAGGGCCTGCTGCACGCCTTCACCGGAAACGTCCCGGGTGATCGACGGGTTGTCAGACTTGCGCGAGATCTTGTCGATCTCATCGATGTAGACAATGCCCATTTGGGCCTTTTCTACGTCGTAATCGCACTTCTGCAGCAGCTTCTGAATGATGTTTTCGACATCTTCACCTACGTAACCTGCCTCGGTGAGGGTGGTTGCGTCGGCGATGGTGAACGGAACGTTCAGTAAGCGGGCCAGTGTTTCGGCAAGCAGGGTTTTACCCGAGCCTGTCGGGCCGATCAGCAAGATGTTGCTCTTGCCGAGTTCGACATCGTCATTCTTTTTGTCACGCTGGTTCAGGCGCTTGTAGTGGTTGTACACCGCTACGGCCAGAACCTTTTTCGCACGCTCCTGACCAATCACGTACTGATCAAGGATGCCGCTGATTTCTTTAGGCGAAGGCAATTTATGCGCGCTGCTTTCGGCCTGGGCTTCCTGCACCTCCTCACGGATGATGTCATTGCACAGGTCGACGCACTCGTCGCAGATAAAGACCGAGGGGCCGGCAATCAATTTGCGCACTTCATGCTGGCTTTTGCCACAGAAGGAGCAATAGAGCAGCTTGCCGTTGTCCTCGCCGTTGCGGGTGTCAGTCATTCGTTCGATCCAAATCCGATAGGCTTGCAACACAAGATGAAGGCTATTGCGGGCTTTTTCAAGCCCGCTGGTGATCGGACGCGCCGACCAACCCTATTTTGAGCTGCTTAATTTAAGCGGGGCGCTGGCTGATCACTTCATCGATCAACCCGTATTCACGTGCTGCTTCTGCACTCATGAAATTATCGCGGTTGGTATCGCGCTCGATTTCTTCAAGAGTGTGCCCGCTATGCTTGGCCATCAGCGTGTTGAGACGCTCACGAATGAAGAGGATTTCCTTGGCATGGATTTCGATGTCCGAAGCCTGGCCCTGGAAACCGCCCAGTGGCTGGTGAATCATCACACGCGAGTTCGGCAGGCAGTAACGCTTGCCGGGGGCACCGGCCGTCAGTAGAAACGCACCCATGCTGCACGCCTGGCCGATACAGGTGGTCGACACGTTTGGCTTGATGAACTGCATGGTGTCATAGATCGACATGCCCGCCGTCACCGAACCGCCCGGGGAGTTGATATAGAGATGGATGTCCTTGTCCGGGTTTTCCGCTTCAAGGAACAGCAGTTGCGCACAGATCAGGTTGGCCATGTAGTCCTCTACCGGACCAACCAGAAAGATCACTCGCTCCTTGAGAAGGCGCGAATAGATGTCGTAGGCGCGCTCGCCACGAGCGGACTGCTCGACAACCATCGGGACCAGGCCGCCTGCGGCCTGGATATCAGAGTTCTGCTGAATATACGAATTACGGAACATGCTCTGCAGTCACTCCCAAATAGTTATGTCTTGAATACGCATAAGCCAGCGCGAAGGCTGGCTTATGGTGATTACTTCTTACCGCAAAAAGCTATCAGTCGGCTTGTGGAGCTTCTACCGGCTTGACTGCTTCTTCGTAAGAGACCGATTTGTCGGTCACGTTAGCCTTCTGCAGAACAGTATCCACAACTTGTTCTTCCAGCACAACCGAACGGACTTCGTTCAGTTGCTGGTCGTTCTTGTAGTACCAGGACACAACCTGCTCAGGCTCTTGGTAAGCCGAAGCCATTTCCTGAATCATTTCACGAACGCGAGCTTCGTCAGGCTTGAGGTCGAATTGCTTGACCACTTCAGCCACGATCAGACCCAGTACAACGCGACGCTTGGCTTGCTCTTCGAACAGCTCGGCCGGCAGTTGCTCAGGCTTGATGTTGCCACCGAATTGCTGAACAGCCTGCACGCGCAGACGGTCAACTTCGTTGGACAGCAGAGCCTTAGGCACTTCGATCGGGTTGGTGGCCAGCAGACCGTCCATTACCTGATTCTTGACCTTGGATTTGATCGCCTGACGCAGTTCACGCTCCATGTTCTTGCGAACTTCGGTGCGGAAGCCTTCCAGACCGGTTTCCTTGATGCCGAATTGAGCGAAGAATTCTTCGGTCAGTTCTGGCAGTTTTGGCTCGGAAACAGTGTTCACGGTCACGGTGAACTCAGCGGTTTTGCCTGCCAGGTCGAGGTTCTGATAGTCCTCCGGGAAGGTCAGGTTCAGAACGCGCTCTTCGCCGGCTTTAGCGCCAACCAGACCGTCTTCAAAACCAGGAATCATGCGGCCGGAACCCAGCACCAGCTGAGTACCTTTGGCGGAACCGCCAGCGAACACTTCACCGTCGACCTTGCCAACGAAATCGATGTTCAGTTGGTCTTCGTTTTGAGCAGCGCGATCGGCCACTTCGAAACGGGTGTTCTGCTTGCGCAGCACTTCCAGCATTTTGTCCAGATCGGCATCAGCCACGTCAGCGCTCAGGCGCTCTACCGCGATACCTTCGAAACCGGCAACGGTGAACTCAGGGAACACTTCGAAAATCGCGACGTATTCCAGGTCTTTGCCAGCTTCCAGCGATTTCGGCTCGATCGAAGGAGCGCCAGCCGGGTTCAGCTTTTGTTCAACAACAGCTTCGTAGAAAGAAGACTGGATCACGTCGCCAACCGCTTCCTGACGTGCATCAGCACCAAAACGGCGCTTGATTTCACTCATTGGCACTTTGCCTGGACGGAAGCCAGCAATCTTGGCCTTTTGGGCAGTCTGCTGCAGACGCTTGTTGACCTGAGTCTCGATGCGCTCAGCCGGCACGGTGATGCTCATGCGGCGCTCAAGAGCAGAAGTATTTTCAACAGAAACTTGCATGGATATTCCTCGTTGCACAGACGTTAGCCGGCCGTTTCCGACCCCAGAATCAAGGGCATGCATTCTAGTGGGTCAAACTCAAGAAGTCACCCTACTGAAACGGGTAAAAAAGCAGCAGGCAATTTATAGGCGGGGACAAACGGTTGTGCCTCGCCCTGTTAGCAAATACAGCCAATCATGCCAGGGCTCTGCACCAATCCTTCTATATATAGAAGGCATCGGCAATCCATCCCTGACAGTCGACCCCACAAGGGGACCAACGGGCGAGCCAGCATCATCGAGAAACATAAATCCTACGATCCGAGCCGCCCTCTCGGCCCAGAACCTGCGGCCGCTTTGAAAATTCAGACTTCTAAAACAAAAACGGCGCAGCCCTTTTCAGGTGCTGCGCCGTTTTCTGCTATTAAATAGCTACTTGTAATGGTGCGGACGGAGAGACTCGAACTCTCACACCTTGCGGCGCTGGAACCTAAATCCAGTGTGTCTACCAATTCCACCACATCCGCATCAAGCTTTTAAAGCAAAGGCGCCAGACTGTTAATCTGGCGCCTTTCTAAATATGGGGTGGACGAAGGGGATCGAACCCTCGACAACGGGAGTCACAATCCCGTGCTCTACCAACTGAGCTACGCCCACCATATTGCCATGTTGCGCTACTTGTGCCAAAGCTGCCTAATGGCGCACCCGGCAGGACTCGAACCTGCGACCATCCGCTTAGAAGGCGGATGCTCTATCCAGCTGAGCTACGGGCGCCTTGTTAATCTGTATTCTTGGACGATTACAAACTAAGTGCTTTCAGTCTCACCGAATTAAACATCAACTCTGCTCGACCTTCTTAACCAGTGCTAGGCTGTGCCCGACAAGTGCGACGAATGTTATAGGTGACCCTGAAGGTCGTCAACTCTTTTTTAAAAAAAATTCATTTAATTAAAGGGGTTAGGGGAATTTGCAGACCAAGCGCCTTTGCCCTCACCTCATGACATGCGAGAATGCGTTCTCTTTTTTTCCCCTCTCGATGGTTAATCACGCGCAATGACTGCACAACTAATCGACGGCAAATCGATCGCCGCCAGCCTGCGCCAGCAGATCGCCAAACGCGTCAACGAGCGTCGCCAGCAAGGTCTGCGCACGCCCGGTCTCGCGGTGATCCTGGTCGGTAGCGATCCCGCCTCTCAGGTTTATGTCTCGCACAAGCGTAAAGACTGTGAAGAGGTCGGCTTCATTTCCCAAGCCTACGACCTGCCTTCCGAAACCACTCAAGAAGCGCTGACCGATCTGATCGATCGCCTGAACGACGACCCGGCGATTGATGGCGTTCTGCTTCAGCTTCCTTTACCTGAACACCTGGACGCCTCCAAATTGCTGGAACGCATTCGTCCAGACAAGGACGTCGACGGTTTCCACCCTTATAACGTCGGCCGCCTCGCCCAACGTATTCCGCTGCTGCGTCCATGCACCCCTAAAGGCATCATGACGTTGCTGGAAAGCACCGGTGTCGATCTCTACGGGATGGACGCAGTGGTTGTCGGGGCCTCCAACATTGTTGGCCGCCCGATGGCAATGGAATTGCTGCTGGCCGGCTGCACCGTGACCGTCACCCACCGCTTCACCAAGGATCTGGCAGGCCACGTCGGTCGCGCCGATCTGGTGGTGGTCGCCGCCGGCAAGCCGGGGCTGGTAAAGGGTGAGTGGATCAAGGAAGGCGCGATCGTGATCGACGTCGGCATCAACCGCCAGGAAGACGGCAAACTGGTTGGTGACGTGATCTACGACACCGCCCTGCCCCGCGCCGGCTGGATCACTCCAGTCCCAGGTGGCGTTGGCCCGATGACCCGCGCTTGCCTGCTGGAAAACACGCTGTACGCAGCCGAAACACTGCACAGCTGAGTTCGCATTTTCATGGCTGCGACGAACAAAGGAACCCCGCCATTGGCGGGGTTCTTTTTGCCTGAATTAAAAACTTTACCGCTCGCCGGAAACCTACTGCTTGTAGGGGTTTTCAAGGACTTTGACCTGTTCATTGAACAACCATCGACAGTTCTTCAGCCATACTCCTAAAATGCGTCGGTTTTAAAGAAACAACCCGTTACAGAACGGCTTATCCACACCTAACGAGTCTGCCAGCGTGAAAATCCGTCTTTCCATCCTGAGCCTATTTTTTGCATTTACAGGGACTTTCACCACGCCAATGGTCAACGCTGCCGACACCACTTCGGCGCCGCGAGATACGTCAACACTGAAGATCGCTTCCGGCAGTGCATTGCTGATGGATCTGCAGACCAACAAAGTCATCTATGCCAGCAATCCTGACGTGGTTGTGCCTATCGCTTCCGTCAGCAAACTGATGACCGGGCTGATCGTGGTTGAAGCCAGACAGAACATGGACGAATACCTGTCCATCAACATCAGCGACACGCCGGAAATGAAAGGCGTGTTCTCCCGCGTGAAACTCAACAGCGAAATGCCGCGCAGGGAAATGCTGCTGATTGCCCTGATGTCCTCGGAAAACCGCGCTGCCGCGAGCCTGGCCCATCACTATCCGGGCGGCTACGTCGCGTTCATTGCCGCAATGAATGCCAAAGCGAAAGCACTGGGCATGACCAGTACCCACTTTGTCGAACCCACCGGCCTCTCCCCTCGCAACGTGTCCACGGCCCGCGACCTGAGCAAACTGCTGATCGCTGCGCACAAGTACCCGCTGTTGACTGAGCTAAGTACCACCAAGGAAAAAACCGTCTCGTTCCGTAAACCCAACTACAGCCTGGGTTTCCATAATACCGACCATTTGATCAACAAGCCGAACTGGGACATCAAGCTGACGAAAACCGGCTTCACCAACGAGGCCGGTCACTGCCTGGTGCTAGTCACCAGCATGGCCAACCGCCCGGTTGCGCTGGTCATCCTCGATGCTTTCGGCAAGTACACACACTTTGCCGATGCCAGCCGTATTCGCAGCTGGGTGGAAACCGGCCAAGGCACGAACGTGCCGTCTGTAGCCTTGCAGTACAAATCCAACAAGAACCTCAAGCATCGTCAGAGCGGCGTGGTTGAAGCGTCGAAATAAGTAAACGACAGATGAAAGAAAGCCCCGACTATTCGGGGCTTTTTTCGTCCGGCGTCAGTCATTCGGCAGCGGCATCTGGTCGTCATCCGGAATGCCGTCCCCGGCATTCGGGTCATTCCAGCCCTGTGGATGCTCCGTCGGCACGACCACAGGCCTGGCCAAAGGATCCCTTAACGGGCTGTCCGGATCCATCACGGGGTCGATGTCTTTTTCGGGGCTGGTTGGAACGCTGTCCGGACGTTTGTCGTTGAAACTCGAATCGGTAGACATACGCACCTCACTAAGGCTCAGGGTTTCAGATCGGCAAGTGGATCGTAAGGCTTCGCTGGAGCCTTGGTATTGTCGCCCGGCTTCACATCCCTGGGGGCCTTTGCAGGTCCGATGGGGTCGACCTGAGGATCAGCGAGGTCCGGCGAATCGGGATCGAACCCCAACTCATCGCCCGAAGAATGTTCAGACGAGTGCGGGCCGACGGGGGGAGTGGAATGTGCCATGGGCACCTCCTTTGAGTCTGGCCCGGAGAAATCCGGGCCCTACTTTCTTAGAGGTCGGCAAAATGCAGGGGTGCCTGAAAGATGACGAACGGACTTATTGCGCGTTCAGCGCTTTCTTCGCCCTGGCGGCCGCCTGCTCCTGACCTGCCTGGGCAAGGTCGCTCGCGGCCTTGAGCCATCGCTGTTGATCGACATTGGCCGGCAGTTGATTCGGCTTCTGAATCAGCACGGCCCAGCCACCGGCATCCTTGAGCGCCGATTCAAACGAACCGAAGCCCATCAACTCCCGACGATTCATGCCCGAGCGCAGCAGCACTGTCTGTTTCTGACGGTTGTACCCGGCAAGAATGGCGTAACGCGGTTCAGCCCAGAACGCCGAGCCTTCCGTGAAACGCACCATTACCGGGTAACCGGCCGCAACCTGGGTCAACAGTGCAGGCAGATTGCTGTCGAGGGGATAGACGACCATGCCGTACTCGCGAGCGAGGTTCTGCATGTTCTGCTGCAACTGGGCTTCGGCACCCGGCAAGTGCAACGGTTTTTCGAGCAAACCTGGCGTAATCACAATGCCTTGCTGGGACAACATGCTGGCCAGCACTTGTGGCCCACTCTGATTCGCCACGCCACGGTAGAACGTGCCACTGAGCTCGACTCGCTCCGGCAGGCGCTTGATTTCAGGCGCCACACTCCCCGCGCAGCCAGCCAGACCTGCAACGCAGCCAACGACCAGCACTAAAGATCGAATTCGAGAAAATACCCGCACCATCATCACTCTCTTGATTTAGACGCCAGGCGTTCACGCTCCCGGCTTGGCCGTCGATCATAGGACGCCGCGCGGCAACGGTATAGCCTTAACCGGCAGATGATGGCATTCGATAGAGCGAACTGATTGGTGACAGCCGACCTTTGGTCAATAGCCTGAAACACAGCAGCGACTAGACTGTCATGTGCAAAGAGTGTGTGCCTGCAGCAGGGCGAAGAGGAGGCACTGATGAGCCTGACAATGACCATTGTGATGTTGATTTCTGGCTGGCTGGCCGTTGCCGCCGCCATGTTATGGGGAGTCCTGCGAATTACCCGCCGGCACCATCATCCGGCTCAGTCGGTGCCGGTACCGAAAACAGATACAACCGATGCACACCACGTTACCGCGCACTGAACGACACCATTGTGTAGCGCAAACAAAAACGGCCGCCTGGGCTCTTTCGAGCACAGGCGGCCGTTTCGTTTAATGCAGATTAAGCTTCAGCGACTAAACGCTTCTGCTTTGCCCGGCGCGACATCATGTTCAAACCTTCGATCGTCGCCGAGAACGCCATGGCCGCATACACGTAGCCTTTCGGTACATGGGCGCCGAAGCCTTCGGCGATCAGCGTCATGCCGATCATGATCAGGAAGCCCAGCGCCAGCATCACCACCGTCGGGTTGTCGTTGATGAATTTGGCCAGAGGATCAGCCGCCAGCAACATCACCAGTACCGACACCACCACCGCGATGATCATGATCGGCAAATGCTCAGTCATGCCGACAGCGGTAATGATGCTGTCGATGGAGAACACCATGTCCAGCAGCAGGATCTGACCGATCGCGGCGGCAAAGCCCAAGGTCACGGTCGAGGTGGCCGACGTCGGATCATCCGGTGCAGGGTCCATGCTGTGATGGATCTCGGTGGTCGCCTTCCACAACAGGAACAGGCCGCCGGCAATCAGGATCATGTCCTTCCAGGAGAACGTCTGGCCGAAGATATCGATCACAGGCTCAGTCAACTGGACGATGAACGCGATGGTGCTCAGCAGCGCCAGTCGCAGGATCAGCGCCATGCCGATACCGATGCGCCGCGCCTTCTGCCGGTGCTGCTCGGGCAGTTTATTGGTCAGGATCGAAATGAAGATCAGGTTATCGATGCCGAGTACGATTTCCATGACGATCAACGTAGCCAGGGCAACCCAGGCGGTGGGGCTTGCAGCAAGTTCTAAAAGGTATTCCATGGGTCAGTCCTGACTCTTTTAAGACGGTTTAGATTTCCTGGGACGAAGATTCGGTTTTGTCCGTTTCTTTGGCCGGCTGTTCTTTCTTGCTGATCAGCCCGCCAGTGGCGTCACTGATTGCCTGCTCTGCGGCTTTGTGGGTGTCGTCGATCGCTTGTTTGGCGGTTTCGGCAGCCTTGCCCATCAGTTGCTGAGCGCTTTTTTCGGCCTGGTCACAACCGGCCAATACCAGTAAAGACGTGATCAACAGTGCCGTGGTTTTAAGCTTCATGATGCTTTCCTCGATAGAACAGACAGGGCCGAAAAGGCCGCCCGTCGATAGCGGGGCATTCTAGGGAGTCAAACACTTCAGTAAAATTCGTATTTCTAGCGGTTATACTTCGGTTTTTACGAATCCAGATCTGCGTACGCCGATCGCTTTACGTAGGAGCTGCCGTAAGCTGCGATCTTTTGATCTTCGCTTTTACAAACAAGATCAAAAGATCGCAGCTTACGGCAGCTCCTACAGGTCATAAACATCATGTTGAATTACCGACAGCTTCATTACTTCTGGGTGGTGGCCAAGACCGGCAGCATCGTGCGCGCCTGCGAGCAGCTGAACCTGACGCCGCAGACCATCAGCGGGCAGATTTCCCTGCTCGAACAAACCTATGGCATTGAGCTGTTTCGCCGAGTTGGCCGACAACTGGAACTCACTGAAGCCGGCCGTCAGACCCTGCCCTACGCCGAGCAAATGTTTCAGCTGGGCGGCGAACTGGAGCTGATGCTGCGAGCTCAGCCCAACGAACAGCAGATTCTGTTTCGGGTTGGTGTGGCCGACGTGGTGCCCAAATCCATCGTCTATCGGCTGATTGCGCCGACCATGGAATTGAGCGAGCCGCTGCGCATCACCTGTCGCGAAGACAAACTCGAACGTTTGCTCGCCGATCTGGCGATCCAGCGTCTCGACCTGGTGATCTCCGACAGCCCGATGCCCTCGCACCTGGACATCAAGGGCTACAGCCAGAAACTCGGGGAATGCGGGATCAGCTTCTTCGCCACTGCTGAACTGGCGGCGCAATACGGTCAGGATTTCCCCCGCAGCCTGCACGGCGCACCGCTGCTGATTCCAGGGCCGGAGACCGTGGTGCGCAGTCGCTTGCAGCGCTGGTTTGCCGAGCAGCAGATCCAGCCGCGCATCGTCGGCGAGTTCGACGACAGCGCCTTGATGCAGGCTTTCGGCCAATCCGGTAGCGGGATCTTCATCGGCCCGAGCGTGATTGCCGACGAGGTGAAACGCCAATACGGTGTGGAGTTGATTGGCCAGACCGACGCGGTGACCGAGTCGTTCTACGCCATTTCGGTGGAACGCAAGGTCAAGCACCCCGGCATTGTTGCCATTACCGAAGGTGCCCGACGCGAGCTGTTCACCGAGATGTGAGGTGTCAGGCGCAGACTTCGCGGGGCTTGAAGGTCATCAGCGCGATGGCCAAGAGGATCGAGGCGAGGATAAAAGCGGCCGCCGCGAAACCAAGACCTTGCAGGCCTACACCGTCGATGACCCTACCGCCGATCATGGCGCCCAGGCCGATCCCGAGGTTAGCCCCGGCAATGTTCAGCGATGCCGCGAACGCCGGCGCTTCGGGTGCAGCCTTCATCAATCGCACATGGCTGACCAGGAACAACGCCGCCTGAGTCACGCCCCAAATCCCCATCGCCGCTGCCAGACCCAGCGGCGAATGAATGTTCGGCACCAATGCCACCAGGCCGGCGATCATGAACGCGCAGAACATCATCGAGGCGATCAACGGATGGCGATCCACCGCGCGGCCGCCCAATGAGTTGCCGATCAAGCCGACCGCGCCGAAGCCCATCAGGCACCAGCCGACCAGCGTGCCGCTGAAACCGGCCAGTCGCTCAAGAATGTCCGCCAGATAGGTGTAAGCGGTAAACATGCCGCTAAACACCAGGATCGACAGCAGCACATGCCCCACCATCAGCGGGCTGCGCAAAATTTTGAATTGCGAACTGAAGCTCACTTGATGCTGATGCAGATTGGTTTTCGGCAGGTAGATAAACAGCAGCAATGCCTTGGCAAACGCGATCACCGCCAGAATGCCGAAGGCACTGCGCCAACCGAACGCATCGGAGATCAGTGTACCCACCGGAATGCCGAACACCGTGGCGCAGACAATCCCGAATCCGATCTTGGCGATGGCGCGGCCAGCGTAATCCGGCCCGACGATGTCTACCGCCGTCTCACTGGCCAGCGCCCAGAACACCGGCAGCCCCAACGCAGGGATCAATCGGGCGACGGACATCACCCAGATGTTCGGCGCAAACGCCGCGAGGGTGTTGGCCAGGCCGAACATGATCAGCACCGAGATGAACAATTTGCGGCGCTCGAACCGGGCGAAATACGCGGTCAGGAACGGCCCGAATGCGGCGACCGTGAAGGCGAACAAGGTCACCAGCAAACCCGCTTGCGGGATGGTGA
Organism: Pseudomonas sp. ACM7; assembly: GCF_004136015.1. Lineage (NCBI taxonomy): Bacteria > Pseudomonadati > Pseudomonadota > Gammaproteobacteria > Pseudomonadales > Pseudomonadaceae > Pseudomonas > Pseudomonas sp. ACM7. The sequence continues at coordinate 523,413 of NZ_CP024866.1, forward strand.
CTTCAAGGTCTCGAGCGATCGCCGGCAACAGGCCGACGATGATGAATTCCGTGGTCAGCACCGTGAAACCGGCGGCAGACAACAGAAGGATGGGCAACAGCATGCAGAACTCCAGAAAACGACGACACCAGCGATAGCCCGAAGGCCCACTGGCATGACTTGAAAATGAGGATGGCGAATCTTAACAGAGTGTTTCCGATCAGGGTTGCACGAACCTGCCGATCTCGTTGGCCCACGGGCGGCAGATCGTCACAGGTCTGAAGGGTAAAGGCCACGCTGTGATAAAGTCCGCGCCCTGCGATACGTACACCCTGTTCATCGGCCATTGATTGGCATTGATGTCGCGATACCCCCGCACCTAAAAAAATCAGAGATGCCGTTTTATGACCGCTCCATCCCCTTCTCTATGGTTACGCCTGAAACGCTTAAGCCTGGTCACACAAATCATCATCGGCCTGATCGCCGGGATTGCCCTGGCCCTGTTCGCACCGGAGGTAGCGAAGTCCACCTCGTTTATCGGCAAAGTCTTCGTATCGGCGCTGAAAGCTGTCGCGCCGATTCTGGTGTTCGTGCTGGTCATGGCCTCGATTGCCAACCATAAGCACGGCCAGGAAACCCACATCCGGCCGATCCTGTTTCTGTATCTGCTGGGAACGTTTGCGGCGGCGGTGGTGGCCGTTGTCGCCAGTACGTTGTTCCCCTCGAGCCTGGTATTGGCGACTCACGACGTTGCGGTCACCGCGCCGGGCGGTATCAGTGAAGTGCTGCAAAGCCTGCTGTTGAGCGTGGTCGACAACCCGGTCAGTGCGCTGATGAATGCCAACTTCATCGGCATTCTGGCGTGGGCGATTGGGATGGGCGTTGCCATTCGCCATGCCGGTGACACCACTCGCGAGGTGCTCGGCGACTTGTCCAACGGCGTGACCCTGATCGTGCGCTTGGTGATCCGTTTCGCGCCGCTGGGGATCTTCGGCCTGGTGGCTTCGACCCTCGCCACCTCCGGTTTCGGTGCCTTGATCGGCTATGTGCATCTGCTGGCGGTGCTGCTGGGCTGCATGTTGTTTGTGGCGCTGGTGATGAACCCGGTCATCGTGTTCTGGAAACTGCGTCGCAACCCTTATCCGTTGGTGCTGATGTGCCTGCGGGAAAGCGGCATCACCGCATTTTTCACCCGCAGTTCGGCGGCGAACATTCCAGTCAATCTGGAACTGAGCAAGCGCCTGGGCCTGCACGAAGACACCTACTCGGTCTCGATCCCGCTCGGCGCGACCATCAACATGGCGGGCGCGGCGATCACCATTACCGTGCTGACCCTGGCCGCCGTGCATACGCTGGGCATCGCCGTGGACATTCCGACCGCCATCCTGCTGAGCATCGTCGCGGCGATCTGTGCCTGTGGCGCTTCGGGCGTGGCGGGCGGTTCGTTGCTGTTGATTCCACTGGCATGCAGCCTGTTTGGCATCCCCAGTGAAATCGCCATGCAGGTGGTGGCCGTCGGGTTCATCATCGGTGTGCTGCAGGACTCGGCGGAAACCGCGCTGAACTCCTCCACCGACGTACTGTTTACGGCCGCCGCTTGCCTGGGTGAAGACGAGAAAGCCCAGCGATTGGCTTAACAAAGATCAAAAGATCGCAGCCTCGTTTCACTCGACAGCTCCTACAGGCGGTACGCATCTCAATGTAGGAGCTGTCGAGTGAAACGAGGCTGCGATCTTTTGATTCACCAAAAAAAAGCCCGCCAAGGCGCGAACCTTGGCGGGCTTTTTTACGCTGGGAGGTTTAGAACGCGCCCATGTAATCGCGCTTGCCCACTTCCACACCGTTGTGACGCAGCAGTGCGTAGGTGGTGGTGACGTGGAAGAAGAATTGCGGCAGACCGTAGCTCAGCAGGTAAGCCTGGCCAGTGAAGCGCTTCTCTTTCGGCGTGCCCTGACGGGTGATGATTTCGATGCCTTCCTTGCCGTCGATCTGTTCCGGTTTGATCTCGCCGATGAAGGCCAGCACTTTGGCGATCAGCGCTTGCAGTTCGGCGAAGGTGGTTTCGGTGTCGTCGTATTTCGGCAGTTCAACTTCGGCCAGACGCGCGGAAACGCCCTTGGCGAAATCAACGGCGATCTGCACCTGACGGACCAGCGGGAACATGTCCGGGTACAGACGGGCTTGCAGGAAAGCATTCGGGTCGATGTTCTTGGCGGTGGCGTGGGCTTCGGCCTTGTTCAAAACGTCGCTCAGGGCGTTGAGCATTTGTTTGAAAACCGGGACGGAAGCGGCGTACAGGGAAATAGTCATGGCAATCTCGTGTTGTGACAGGAGGGAAACGTGGGGCGATTATAGCCATGCGCGGTCCCCCTGCGGCGGGTCTTTTATCCGGTGGGGAAACGCAGCGCACCTCTGAACGATCTGCGCACGTTAGCCCCTTGCCGGCATGAAAACTTCAACTTCGTCAGTGTTTTTCTGCACTCGCCGACAGACCAGCCTTCGATTGAGTGAACCGGTAAAACAGATTGGGCTCGCTCACGATGTAAAGCTCGCCTGCGCTGTCCATGGTCATGCCTTCGGCTTGCGGCAGCGTATGTTTGAGGTCCCCCGCCAAGGCGCGCAGGGAGAGAATACTGACGAAGTTACCCTGCTGGTCCAGTTCGGTCAGGTTGCTGGACTGTTCGCTCAGCAACAGTAAGTGGCCGGTCCGAGGATCGTAGTAACCCTCGGAAAGGTCTTTGCTGAAAACGCCGCGGTCGACCCAGGTCGTCAAGTCCTTGATACGGATCTGCAATTGGCTGCCAATGGAGCCGAGCATGCCGGTGATTGAATACAGCTGCCGCGGATCACGCTCCTTGATGGCGAAGATACGGTCATTGGCCGGGTCATAGGTCACACCTTCAAACCCCTTGTTATGCTCGCTCAGGTTGATCTCAATGGCGAGTGATTGGGTTTGCTCTGCACGGATGGGGCCAGGGGTGTCCGGCAGGGTGAAAATGTGCAGCCGCTGCCGCCGTTCATCAACGATGACCACCCGCCCCTTGCCCATATAAGCAATGCCTTCGGTGTCCTCGAAACCGATCAATGGGTAGCGTTCGAGCAAATCGCCGTCACGGGTCAGCGCCAGAATTTCCATAGGCACACCATTGGTGATACCCAACAAGCGGTCGCGCTCAGGGTCATAGGCGATACCGGAGATATCGGTGATGCCCGGGATCGGTTTGCCGTCGATCGCGACCTTGTAGTCTGGCAGCCAGATATTTTTGTCTGGCGCCTGATTGCCATACCAGCTGTTATGCCAGTGCGCGTACAACTGCCCGTGCCAGCCAAAATGAACGGAAACCACGCTAACGCCGAGCAGCGCGGCGATCAGCAGAACTCCAGCCTTCCATGTTTTACTCATGTTTTTTTCTGGTCCCAGGTAAATCGATAGACATTGACGGGTTGTCCCGGACGGCATTGGCCGTTATCGGCATCGGCGCCGACGATCGACCAGTGTGCACGGGAGGTTTCGCCCAACTCATGCGCGGCCTGGGGATTGAAACACTGGCTCAACAGCTCGTCGGGGACCAAGGCGTATGCCTGAGGGTGTTCGCGCAGCCACAGTGCCGCCTGCTCGACGGTGGAGCCGACCATCCCGAAGTGCACGATCGGTTGTCGTGCGAACAGCCAATGGCCCTCGCGCCAATTGACCAACACCAGGTCGGCGCCTTGAGTCATGGTCGCCGCCTGCGCCATGATCGCCTCATGAGGGTTGGGACCGTCCTTGATCGGCTCGATGAAACCGCGGGCAATCCAAAGCGCAAACCAGGTCACGACCAGTGCCTGGAATACTCGCCGACCACGCGGACGCTGACTGAACCAGCGCTTGAGCAACCAGGGAATCAGCGGTGCAGCCACCAGCACCAGCCCAGGCAGCGCCGGGTAGATGTACAACTTGCGCTTGCCGCTGCTGATACAGAAAAACAGTACCACCAGCACGACCCAGCCCAGCAGCACCAGCACTCGGCCGTCGCGCTTGTGCAGTTGCCGGCGCCAAGCGGGCACCAACCACGGCAACGCGAGTACCAGCGGCAGCCAATATTGCGGGATCACGTGAACGAAGAAATACCAGAACGGCTCGCGATGGTCCCAGGCAGCGGCATAGCGTCCCGCGGTCTGGCGCAGCAGAATTTCTCGCGCATAGGCGACTTCGTCAGCAGTGCCATTGATCGCGATGGACAAGGCCAAGGGCAGTAACCAGATCGCGATGGCGCCCAGCATGACCAACAGTCCCAGCAGCCACTTGCGCGCCTCGCCCGGCATGGCCACCACACCGGGCCAACCTTTGCGCACCGCGTAGGCATACGGAATCAGCATCAGGGCCGGGACGAAGCCAACCCCTTTGGTGATCACACCAATACCCATGGCGGCGCAACCCAGGTAAAACCAGCGCCAGGCCGGCCCGAGCAACAGGTGCCGCGCCAGACCGTACATACCCACGGAGGTGAACAGAATCAAAAAGCTATCGATCTGGCCGGTCTGCAGGATGCTATAGGTCTGATAAGTCGCCAGGTACAAGAGCGCCGCCATCCGACCGGCACGTTGATGCCATAACCGTCGAGCCAGATCATAGACCACTGCGGTGACCGTCACGGCCGATAGAAGACCCGGCAGATACAAGGCGATAGCGGGTTTACCGGTGAGCCAGGCGAAGAACGCCACCGTCCACATGAAAATCGGCGGTTTGTCGCCGTAGATCTCTGCCGCACGGTGCGGAATCAGCCACGAGCCGTGCTGCAACATCTCGAGCGCAACGCCAAGGAATCGCTCCTCGTCGACATTCTGCGGCTGACGTAGCCCCAGCCCGGCACCGATCAAAACCAGGGCGAGTAACATCAAACCCAGGCATTCGACCCGGGGTGATAACGTTCTGCGCATGACTCAGTCCTTTAAGTGTTTGCTGCGGGCAATCAACTGCAAATTGCGCAGATAAACGATCGAGCCAAAGGCTTGACCGGCAATGAACACCGGGTCCTCCCGGTAAATGGCATAAGCGAGTAGCAGGGCGCTACCGACGATGCTCAGGTACCAGAAACTCACTGGAATCACGCTGCGTTTCTTGTATTCGCTGTACAGCCACTGCAAGACGAAGCGACCGGTAAAGGCTATCTGGCCGGCGAAGCCGACCACCAGCCACAGGGTTTCACGGGAGAGATTCATCCTTCGATTTCCTGCGCATTGGCGTTCAGGCGCGTGCGCCGGATCAGCCACCAGACGCCGATCAGGTCGAGAATGCCCACCAGGGCACGGTCGAGGTTGCCGTATTTGGAGACCCCGGAGGTGCGGTGACGGTGGTTGACCGGATGGGTGATCATTCGGCCGTTGTGGCGCTGGATCAGTGCAGGAATGAACCGATGCATATGATCGAAGTACGGCAGGCGCAGAAACGCCGCCCGCTCGATCAGTTTCAATCCGCAACCGGTGTCCGGTGTCTGGTCCTTGAGCATGCGGCTGCGCAAACCATTGGCAAACCGTGAAGCCCAGCGCTTGCTCGCGTTGTCGCGGCGGTTGACCCGGTGCCCGGCCACCAGCTGAAGCCCGTCCATCCCCTGTCCACCACGCACCAAGGCCAACATCCCGGGGATGTCCGCAGGATCGTTCTGGCCGTCGCCATCGAGCGTGGCCAGCCACTGCCCCTTGGCAGCCAGTGCCGCATGGTAAAGCGAGGTACTTTGCCCAAGCGAACGCTCATGACGCAGGATACGCAGCGTGCTCAGGCCGCTGTTTTTGAGCTGCCGCAATTCGTGCAAGGTGGCATCGGTACTGCCATCGTCCACGACGATGATTTCGTACGCCTCGTCGGCCAAGGCCGTGCGCACTTCTTCAATCAAGGGCTTAAGGTTGTTCGCTTCGTTTTTTGCCGGAATCAGTACAGATACAAAAATTTCATGACTCATAGGGTCCCCCCTTTAATCCTTGGTTTCTTATTATCAAGGGCGAACATTTCATCGCTGATAAAAGTGGCGATACCATTTCACAAATTCCGCTACACCCGCTTCCACCGTCACCTGAGGGTGGAAGTCGACCCATTGGGTCAATGCCGACACGTCAGCCCAGGTCTTGACCACATCGCCAGGCTGCAGTGGTAGAAAGTTACGCTGCGCCTTGATCCCCAGCGCCGATTCCAGACAATCGACGAACTCTAGCAGAGCTACCGGCATGCCACGCCCGATGTTGAAAATCCGGTTAACGCCGTCGCCCTCCCCGTCCGGGATCGGCGGCCGTGGGCGCAGACGGGCGATGCTTTCGACAATGTCGTCGATGTAAGTGAAGTCGCGCGCCATCTGGCCGTGGTTATAGATATCGATCGGCAGGCCGTTGAGGATCGCTTCGGTGAACTTGAACAGCGCCATGTCGGGGCGCCCCCAAGGTCCGTAAACGGTAAAAAAGCGTAGGCCGCTGGCCTTCAGACCATACAAATGACAGTAGCTGTGAGCCATCAACTCATTGGCACGTTTGCTGGCCGCGTACAGTGAAATGGGGTGATCGACAGCGTCTTCGACACTGAACGGCATTTTGCTGTTGGTACCGTACACCGAGCTGCTTGATGCATAGATCAGGTGCTCGGGGCGATAGTGACGGCACGCTTCCAGCACATTCAGAAAACCCACCAGGTTCGATTGCGCGTAGACGTCCGGGTTGTCCAGTGAATAGCGAACACCCGCCTGGGCCGCCAGGTGCACAACGTCGGTAAAACGATGTTCTTTGAACAACGTCATCAATGCCGGTTTGTCGACGATATCCAGGGTCTGAAAACGAAAGCCTGGCAAGGACGCAAGCTCGTTGAGCCGTGCGCGTTTAAGCTCAACGCTGTAATAGTCGTTGAGGTTGTCGATACCTATGACTTCAAGACCTTCCAGGCACAAACGCTTAACAGTGTGATACCCGATGAAACCGGCAGCGCCAGTGACCAGAACGGTCATAGGGAGTACGCGCCGGTCAGCGCACTGTTTTTGGCCAATACCCACGTCAGCTTCATGCTTTGCTCCATAGTCCAGTCAATAAGGCTTGTATCGTCGATGGGAGAACTGCCAGATGCCCACAATGAATCCCGCCAGTTCTCGGCCATGCATACGTTGCTCGTCGGATTGTAAAAATAGCGTTAATTATTCATTTAGGTTTTGTGATGATTGCCAAGAAGGCGTGACGAATTCAGTTGCCATTGACACACGTCAATCTAAAGTGCATGCCAGCAGGAGAAAAAATCGCCCCCGGGAAGGATAAAGAACCATGAGTACTGAGCAAGAAACAACGTTCGACGAGCCGCGGCTTAACAGCACGGAAATCCGCATACTGGGCTCGTTGATCGAAAAACAGGCCACCAGCCCGGAAACCTATCCGCTGACCCTCAATGCGTTGGTGATTGCCTGCAACCAGAAAACCAGCCGCGAGCCGGTGATGAACCTTACCCAGGGTCAGGTCGGCCAAAGCCTGCGCGCCCTCGAAGGACGTGGTTTCACCAAACTGGTGATGGGCACCCGTGCGGACCGTTGGGAGCATAAGGTCGACAAGGCCCTGGAATTAGTGCCCGCCCAGGTGATTTTGACAGGGCTGTTGTTCCTGCGCGGCCCACAAACGGTCAATGAACTGCTGACTCGCAGCGGCCGCATGCATGACTTCGAAGATGCCGAACAGGTGGTGCATCAACTGGAACGGCTGATTGCTCGCGATCTGGCACTGCTGATTCCGCGCCAGGCTGGGCAGCGGGAAGACCGCTACATGCACGCCTTGGGGGACCCGGCGGACATCGAAACGATCCTGGCGGCACGGCAGAACCCGACCGAGCGTGGCGCGGGTGGTGGCGTATCGGTTGAGCGGATCGAAGAGCTTGAGGCGCGAATTGCGGCGCTGGAAGAGCGTCTGGCCCGCCTCGAATAACCCGGTGCAACGCACATATTAATGTGGAAGCGAGCTTGCTCCCACATTAGGTTTGCGGTGCTTCTACTCGCCGTCCCAATAATCCACGCCGTCGGCCGGCCTGGCGACGGCGACGAAGCCCGAGGCATTGCCCTCGGCGTCGACCTTGAAGTCGTCCATCACCGCATACTTGCCGGAATCCGGGTACTCGCAAATTTCGGGTGATTGTTGGGTGCTGACCGCCAGGTAGCGCAGCTCAGCGTTGCTGGTGTTGATGATCTGGTGCGCGGTTTCAGGACCGCCCGGCGGGCAGGCAATGACATCACCGGCGCGAACGGGAAAGCGCTCGGCGCCCAAGCGAACCTCCCCTTCCCCGGCCACGATGTAAAACATCTCCTCGTTGACCCGATGACTGTGAAACGGGCTGCCACGCATCCCCGGTTCCAGCACGTACAGGCGATAACCCAGCTTCTGCGCGCCAAGTTGCTGGCCGATGCGCGCCTGCCGTTGCTGATAGCGGTCGGCGGTGTCTCCCGTCGGGGCAAACGCTTCGGGCAGCGGTTCAAGTTCGGCCTGATCCAGATTAAGAATGGCAGGATGCATGAGTCACCTCAGTCACGGTTTGCTTGCTGGGCACCAGGAGAGCCAACGCCACTTCGGGCAAATTCCACGGCTTTGTGAAACTGCTCATCGGTCGGCCGCACGCCGGTGTACAGCACGAACTGCTCCAGCGCCTGGATCGCGATCACTTCCAGCCCGGTGATCACTCGCTTGCCTTCAGCACGAGCGCGCACAATCAACGGTGTTTCCGAGGGGACTGCCACTACATCGAAGACAATCTCGGCAGCAGCGATGGTTTCAACATCGAACGCCAGCTGATCGGCCTCGGGGCCGGACATGCCAATCGGTGTGACGTTGATCAGCATCTGCGGCCGCTCCGAACCCAGCTCCACTTGCCATCGATAGCCCAGCGATTCGGCCAACGCACATCCGGCACGCTCGTTGCGGGCTACGATCAGGCCATTTTTGTAGCCACCATCGCGCAAGGCACTGGCCACAGCCTTGGCCATGCCGCCGCTGCCGCGCAGGGCAAAGGTCAATTGCTTCGGCACCTGGTGGGTTTCAAGCAACTGGGCGATCGCGATGTAATCGGTGTTGTAAGCCTTGAGATGGCCGTTAGTGTTGACGATGGTGTTGATCGATTGAATGGCCGCAGCGGAGGGATCCAGTTCATCGACCAGCGCAATGCAGGGCTCCTTGAACGGCATCGACACGCCGCAACCACGAATCCCCAAGGCGCGAATGCCACCAACGGCGCCTGGCAGATCCTGACTGCTGAAGGCTTTGTAGTAAAAATTCAGGTCCAGTTGCTCATACAGATGATTGTGAAACCGCAAACCGAAGTTCCCGGGACGTGCGGAAAGCGACATGCACAGCTGGGTGTCTCTGTCGGGGTTCATCTGCATGAAAAATCTCCTTGAATAGCACTTTCAGATGGACGGGATTAGCCAATCCATCGGGTCTGATCGATCATAACGGCGTGTCTGCACGCGGCCCCACTGAACCGTAAAGAAACTAGTACAGACCTTACACAAAATTTACCCAACGGCTGTGCTGATTTTGAAAAAAACGCTGTCTTAGAAGTATCCCCGCGACAATCCTTGGGTCTATTGCAGACTCAAGCGCCGGGGCGAAGAACCGAGGAACTATCATGATCCGTAAAATCCCCACAGTAGCCTTGCTGATCGGTGCTTTTGCTATCGCCGGGCAGGCAGAGGCTGGCGGCGGTCACGGCGGTCACGGTTGGGAAGGGCCGGCGGTATTTGGCGCGATCGTTGGCACGGCCATCGTCGGTTCGGCCATCATCAACAGCAACCGCCCGGTCTATGTACAGCAACCGGTTTACGCTGAGCCACAACCGGTTTACAACGGCCCGCCACCGGTTTATTACCAGCCGGCACCGGTCTACGTGCAACAACCGGTCTATTACGGCCCGCCGCCGGTTTACTACGGCCCGCCACGTGGTTACTACGGTCCACCGCGCGGGTACTACGGCCCTCCCCACGGTTATGGCCGCTGGTAACGGAATCATCAGGCCCCGCCTCAACAGCGGGGCCTTTTTTGTGACCGTCCGTCGGCAGAGGTCTGGATAAATCTCGCCAAGGTCGCTGTCGGGACAGTCTTTGCGGTTCAAGTTGGCAAGATTGACTCGCCACCCTTCCCCCGCTTTGGGGAAAACGGTCATATTTATGTCATGTCAGGTCCGCAATCTTGGATCTGTCCGTTAACAACAGGTTGATAAAAACAAGGACGACCTCATGCCCACGCAAAACCCGCACCGCATTGTCGGCTTGTGCACTTCCAGCAAGGTGTACAACGCACTGACCGAACTCAAGCACCTGGAAGGCCATCGCAGCGCCAAGTTTCTTTCGCTGCTGGCAGAAAACCTGGTGCGAAAAGGCCTGCTCAACGAGCAGGAAGTGGTTCATATGCTGGACCTGGTGGTCGACTGAACCGATGACTCATTGGCATCAATGACGACTATCGAAAGCGTTGATTGTCCGTTCAGGCGTCAGGTCCGTAAGGTAGCTCCATTGATTGATGGAGGTACTTATGTCCCAGGTTCAGATCATGTCCGTTATCGGCAGCGCCGTTCCCGCACCGCTCAGAGAGCTAGGATTGCTCGCCTGTTGGTACCTGGTGCAGGACGGCGAACCGATCAGCGGTCCGCTCACCTCGCTGCCGGCTGCCCAGGCACTGTCGCAACGCATCCGCCAAGTCCAAATCAGCGCTTAAGGCAGCTGCACCCGCGGCTTGGTTTCAATGAAGATGGCCCAGCTCGACATAAACAGCGCAGCGATCAGCGGCCCGATCACAAAGCCATTGAGGCCGAAGACCGCCAGACCGCCAAGGGTCGAGATAAGGATCAGATAGTCCGGCATCTTTGTATCCTTGCCCACCAGGATCGGTCGCAGCACGTTATCCACCAGGCCGATCACAAAAACCCCGTACAGCCCCAGCACCACGCCCTGCCAGATCGCTCCGGCGAATAGGAAAAACGCCGCCACCGGCGCCCAGACGATCCCTGCCCCCACCGCTGGCAACAGCGACAGAAACGCCATCAGCACCGCCCAGAGCAGCGCGCTCGGAATATCCAGAAACCAGAAAATCAAACCGCCCAATGCACCCTGCGTGATCGCCACCACCAGGTTGCCCTTCACCGTCGCCCGCACTACGCGATTGAACTTGAGTTGCAAACGACGTTTCTGGTGCTCCTGCAGCGGCACTGCAGCGCGAACTTTGCGGGCCAGTTCGGCGCCGTCCCGCAGAAAGAAGAACAGCAGGTAAAGCATGATGAAAAAGCTCACCAAAAAATCGAAAGTGCCCTGACCGACACTGAAAACCTGCGTGGCGACAAACTCATTGCCTGTCACTGCACTCTTGATGATTTTCTCCCGCAGCCCGTCCAACTCGCCAACCCCGGCCCGATCGAGCAAGTGCTGGAAGTACGGCGGCAGGCTGTGTTTGAAATGCGTCACATACCCGGCGATGTCCAGTTCGCCGCTTTCGATGCTCTTGTACACCGCGGCCCCTTCTTGAACCAGCAAGATACTGAGGACAATCACCGGCAGAATCGCGATCACCAGGCAGATGCTCAGGGTGAGCAGCGACGTCAGATTGCGCTCCCAGCCGAACTTCAGTTGCAGTCGTCGCTGCAGGGGCGCGAAGAGGATGCCGAGGATCACCGCCCAGAACACTGCACCGTAAAACGGCAGCAAAATCCAGATAAACGCGGCGGTGACCAGCCCTAGCAAGATCACCAGTGATTTGTTTTGTACTGTCTCTTCGTTCATGTCCGATCCATGTCAGTCCGCAAGGACACAATGTCGCGTCCTGATGCTTAGTCCGCCACGGTTCGCGCGAGTGCCATCCGTTTGTTCATCAAGCATAGATCCAGATCAATGAACCCCGCGGGCAAGCCGCTTACTCTCGGCGGCTTTTGTGACCGACTCTGCCATGACTCTCCTGCCTCCAGAACTGCTCGCCCCCGCCGGCACCCTGAAAAACATGCGATATGCCTTCGCCTACGGCGCCGATGCGGTGTACGCCGGTCAGCCGCGCTACAGCCTGCGGGTGCGCAACAACGAATTCGATCACGCCAATCTGGCCCTCGGCATCCACGAGGCCCAGGCTCAAGGCAAGCGCTTCTATGTGGTGGTGAACATCGCCCCGCACAACGCCAAACTGAAAACCTTCCTCAAAGACCTGGCGCCGGTGATTGCCATGGCGCCGGACGCGCTGATCATGTCCGATCCAGGCCTGATCATGCTGGTCCACCGACATTATCCGCAGATGCCGATTCACCTTTCGGTACAGGCCAACACGGTGAACTGGGCCAGTGTCGAGTTCTGGCAGCAACAAGGCTTGAGCCGGATCATCCTGTCACGGGAACTGTCCCTGGAAGAAATCGCCGAAATCCGCGAGCAGGTCCCGGCGATGGAACTGGAAGTGTTCGTCCACGGTGCCTTGTGCATGGCCTATTCCGGTCGCTGCCTGTTGTCGGGTTACATGAACAAGCGCGACGCCAATCAGGGCAGTTGCACCAATGCCTGTCGCTGGAAGTACTCGGCGCAGCAGGCCACGGAAAACCAGCTCGGCGAAATCGTTCAAACCTTCCAGCCCGAACCGACCCTGGGCATCGGCGCCCCGACCGATCAGGTGTTCCTGTTGCAGGAAGCCAATCGGCCCGACGAATTGATGCCGGCCTTCGAAGACGAGCACGGCACTTACATCATGAACGCCAAGGACCTGCGCGCGGTGCAGCATGTCGAGCGCCTGACGCAGATGGGCGTGCACTCACTGAAAATCGAGGGCCGGACCAAATCCCACTTTTATTGCGCGCGGACCACTCAGGTTTACCGTCGGGCGATCGACGACGCGGTGGCCGGTCGCGAGTTCGACCGCAACCTGATGACGGACCTGGAATCCCTCGCCCAGCGCGGCTACACCGAAGGTTTTCTGCGGCGGCATGTGCATGACGAATACCAGAACTACCAGCACGGCAGTTCGGTGTCGGAGCGGCAGCAGTTTGTCGGCGAGCTGACCGGCGAGCGGCGTGACCGGATGGCGGAGGTCAAGGTGAAGAATCGATTTGGTCTGGGCGACCACCTGGAACTGATGACGCCCAAGGGCAACTTCCAATTCGATTTGCATGATCTGCAAAACATCAAAGGCGAGCCGGTCGAGGTGGCGCCGGGGGATGGGCATACGGTGTATCTGCCGATTCCGGATGCGGTGGATTTGCAGTTTGGGTTGTTGATGCGCGATGTCAGCGTCGCATGATCAACAAGAACGCACACAATCCCTGTGGGAGCGGCGGTGCGGCGATCCGACTTGCTCGCGAATGCGGTGTGTCAGGCAACTCAGATGTTGAATGTGAGTCCGTCTTCGCGAGCAAGTCGGATCGCCGCACCGCCGCTCCCACAGGAACTCAGGCGAACTCTTGACGCAACATCCCCACAAACGCCTCCCGCGCCGGGTGAACCCCGGCGTTTTCATGCCAATAAAACAGGTTGTCGATGGCGGTCAATTCGGGGAACTCATAGCCCACGCAACCGGCGCCTTTGGCGTACTGATCAAACACGCCTTTAGGCACCAGCGCGACACCCGCCCCGGCACTGACGCAGCCGACAATCGCCCCGTAACTGGCCAGGCTGACAATCGGCAATGCATGCCCCTGCCGCAGCAACCAATGCTCCAGCGCCGCCCGGTAGGGACAACCCTGAGGCCACATGAATACGGTCTTGTCCTGCAAATCCGCGATGTCACGCACCGGCCTCAGGGACGTCGAGGCAATCAGCAGTAGCTCCTCACGGTACATCGGCGTGCGTTTGAGGTGTGCGCGCTCGACATCCACCGCGACGATCGCGCCGTCGAGCCGGTGGCTGAGTGTGTCGTCGAGCAATTGGCCCCAGGTGCCGGTGGTCAGTTCCAGTGCCACCGCCGGGAAACGTTTGTGGAATTTCGCCAGCAAACGCGGCAATCGACCGGTCGCCGACGACTCGATGGCGCCAATGCGCAACGGCCCGGACGGCTTGGCCGAAGGGTCCACCGCGCGCTTGGCTTCCGCCGTAAGGGCGAGAATTTTCGCGGCATAAGCCAGAAAGGTCTGCCCCGCCGGGCTGATTCGCAGCCCTCGGCCCTCGCGCAGAAACAGCGCGACACCCAGCTCCGCTTCCAGGGACTTGATCCGTGCCGTGATGTTCGACGGCACGCAATGCAACAACTCGGCCGCCCGGGCGATACTGCCGACTTCGGCGACGGTCTTGAACATGCGTATCTGTGCCAGCTCCATACATCACCCAAAGTGAAGAGTTGACGCACTATAAGTCAGTTGTGGAGAACAGTCAGGCTTCTGATACTGGATGCATCCGCCTACAGGTGCCCGATCATGAAGCCACTCACGCCCTCCCCCGGTTCTCCCGTCAAAATCTTCCTGGCCATGGCATTTGTGGTCGGCTGCTGGGGTTACTCACCGACCGGCATTCACATCGGTTTGCAGGCCTATGAGCCTGGTCATCTGGCCTTGCTGCGGTTTCTGCTGGCGTCAGCATTCATGGCGGTGGTCGCAGTGTTCCGAGGCATCAGCCTGCCGAACAGGCGTGACCTGCCGCTGCTGTTCGCGCTCGGTTTCTTTGCCGTGAGCCTGCACCATGTCGCGCTCAACTTCGGCCAGCAAAGTGTCAGCGCCGGCGCCTCCAGTGTGTTGGCGCAATCGACGCCGTTGTTCAGCACGTTGCTGGCGCGTTTCGTCTTCAAGGACCGGGTGAGCGCGTGGCGCTGGGGCTGCGTTTTACTGGGATTGATCGGCGTGGTGATTGTGGTGGCCGGGGATCAAGGACTGGGGAGCATCGACGCCCATGGATGGCTGATTGTGTTGGCGGCGGTTTCGTGGAGTTTTTACTTTGCCTTGCAGAAGCATCATTCGCGGCGCTACGACGGGCTGACGCTGGTGTGTTACACGGTTTGGTTCGGGACGCTTTTGCTGTTGGTTTATCTTCCGGGGCTGGTGAGCCAGGTCATCACCGCTCCGGTTGAAGTGCAGCTTGCGGTCATCGGGTTGGGCATTTTTCCAAGTGCCCTTGCGTATCTCGCCTGGGCGTATGTGCTGACTCATGTGGATTTGAGCCGTGCAACGATGACGCTGTATCTGATTCCACCGACCGCCATGGCGATTGCCGCTTTTGCGCTGGGCGAGCGGCCGACGTTGATGATCGTTGCGGGAGCACTGGTGGTGCTGGTCAGTGTGCTGGCATTGAACCTGGAGCGGCGGGTGGTGGTTCCGGTGGCCAGCATCTGATCGCTGATTTGTGGTGAGGCGTCAGGCGCCTTCGTCGGAACGCCGCCCGGAGCAAGCCCGCTCCCACACTGATCACATGAACACTGGAAATCAAATGTGGGAGCGGGCTTGCTCGCGAAGAACGATGACTGGGTTAGCCTGCTTCACAAAAAATCCGGCGCACTGACCGGGTTCTGTTCTGGGCCGTACTCGATGGAAGCAGGGCCGCGGATGAGGTGCTATCGAGTAGACAAACGGTAGTCAGCGATCGGCCGAAAACCGGTCGCGGCTGTTGGTCAGGTGCAGCCACATCGCCGCCCGCGCCGCGTCCGGATCCTGGCGTTTGATCGCATTGAGAATCGCCTCGTGCTCAAGGTTGGCCAGTTGCCCGAGCTTGCTCAAGTCCACTGCGCCGCGCTCGGCGGCATTGACGCGGGTGCGCGGGATCATGGCGCTGCCCAGATGCTGCATGATTTCGGTGAAGCACACGTTGCCGGTGGCTTCGGCGATCAGCAAGTGGAAGCGCTTGTCGGCTTCGACGCAGCTGTCGTTGTTGGCCAGCAGGCTTTGATAGTCGTCCAGCGCTTCGCGCATCTGCGCCAATTGATTGTCCGTGCGACGGGTTGCCGCCAAAGCGGCGGCCTGGGTTTCCAGACCCATGCGCAACTCCAGAATGCTGCGCACCCCCAGCGCGGTATCGACGTTCAACCGCAGCCCCTGCTCCGGTGCTCGCTCGATAACAAAGGTGCCGATGCCGTGGCGGGTTTCCACGAGACCTGACGCCTGCAACTTCGAGATCGCCTCGCGCACCACCGTGCGACTGACCCCGTGCTCCTGAACAATCGTGTTCTCCGACGGCAGCTTGTCCCCGGGCAGCATCTGGCCAAGCAAGATGCTCTGGGTCAGTTTGGCGACCAGGTCATGGGCCAGGTTGTGGGTGCGCTTGCGGGCAGGCGCGTCGAGGTCTTCTTGCATGGCGATCATCCGAAAGCAGGGCTACCGGAATCGTAGCACTGCGTTCGACGGGAATCTCAGGAAAACGTCAATCAACTTGTATGACAACACTCAACAAACAGGGTATTAGAGCCCATCATCAAGGTCATGCATCACCGCAAAAGAATAATAAATACTCTACAAAGCGCCATTTTGTTGGACAACCGCTCTTGCGGGATGAAAAAACGTAGTTGTATGATGTCTATCAACATCGCGATACCCAGTCACACCCCGCATAAAAATAATCAGTGGGAGATAACGCAGTGAATACATCCATATCCGGGATGAACGATGGCGCCGATTCGGTCCTGAAGTCCGCCATCTCGAAAGTGAAACGCCATGTTCTGCCGCTGTTCGTGATCATGTTCATCGTCAACTACATTGACCGCGTGAACATCGGCTTCGTCCGCGCCCACATGGAACATGACCTGGGCATCGGCGCTGCCGCCTACGGCCTTGGCGCCGGGCTGTTCTTCATCGGTTACGCGCTATTTGAAGTCCCCTCCAACATCCTCCTGCAAAAAGTCGGCGCGCGAATCTGGCTGACCCGCATCATGCTGACCTGGGGCCTGGTCGCCGCTTGCATGGCGTTCATCCAGAACGAAACCCACTTCTACATCTTGCGATTTCTGCTGGGCGTGGCCGAAGCCGGGTTCTTCCCCGGAGTGATTTACTACTTCACCCGCTGGTTACCTGGCGTTGAGCGCGGCAAGGCGATTGCCATCTTCCTCAGCGGTTCGGCGATTGCTTCGCTGATCTCCGGCCCGCTGTCCGGGTTACTGCTGCAAATCAGCGGTTTCGGGATGCACGGCTGGCAGTGGATGTACTTCATTGAAGGGATGTTCTCGGTCGGGCTGTGCGTGTTCGTCTGGTTCTGGCTGGACTCCAAACCCCACGACGCCAAATGGCTAAGCCGTGAAGAACAGGACGCGCTGGTCAAGGCCATCGACGACGAACAACTGGCCCGCGAAGCCGCGACGCCGATCAAACCGTCACTGGGCACGCTGCTCAAGGATCGCCAGATCATCCTGTTTTGCCTGATCTACTTCTTCATCCAATTGACCATCTACGCCGCGACCTTCTGGCTGCCGAGCATCATCAAAAAGATGGGCGACCTGAGCGATATTCAGGTCGGGTTGTTCAACTCGATTCCATGGTTGCTGTCGATCGTCGGCATGTACGCCTTCGCTTCGCTGTCGGCCAAATGGAAGCATCAACAAGCGTGGGTCGCCGCGGCCCTGCTGATCGCGGCGGCCGGGATGTTCATGTCCACCACCGGCGGGCCGATCTTCGCCTTCGTTGCGATCTGCTTTGCTGCGTTGGGTTTCAAATCGGCGTCGTCGCTGTTCTGGCCGATTCCACAGGCCTATCTGGATGCGCGGATCGCTGCCGGCGTGATCGCGCTGATCAACTCGGTGGGCAACCTCGGTGGCTTCGTCGCGCCGACGACGTTCGGCCTGCTGGAAGAACGAACCGGCTCGATTCAGGGCGGGCTGTACGGCCTGGCCGCGACCTCGATCATTGCCGCGATCATCGTCTTCGCCGCACGCAATAAACCGAAATCCGCACCTGCCATTGCATCGGCCAAACAAGCGCCCAACCTCGCCTGAACATCTGTTTTGAAGGACATAACAATGAACACACAAGAAACCGCCAAAGCCCCGATCATCACCAGCATGCAGGTTGTTCCGGTGGCCGGCCACGACGGCATGTTGCTCAACCTGAGCGGCGCCCACGGGCCGTTTTTCACCCGCAACATCGTGATCCTCAAGGACAACGCCGGTCACACCGGCGTCGGTGAAGTACCGGGCGGCGAGCGCATTCGCCAGACCCTGGAAGATGCGCGCAGCCTGGTGGTCGGCAGTCCGATCGGCACCTACCAGAAGATCCTCAATCAAGTGCGCCAGACCTTCGCCGATCGCGATGCCGGCGGTCGCGGGTTACAAACGTTCGATTTGCGCATCACCATCCACGCCGTCACCGGCCTTGAAGCTGCCCTGCTCGATCTGCTCGGCCAGCACCTGGACGTGCCGGTCGCGGCCTTGCTCGGTGAAGGTCAGCAGCGCGATGAAGTGAAGATGCTCGGTTACCTGTTTTACGTCGGTGATCGCAACGAAACCGACCTGGCCTACCGCAGCGAGCCGGACGCCGACAACGACTGGTTCCGCGTGCGTCACGAAAAAGCCATGACCGCCGATGCCGTGGTGCGTCTGGCCGAAGCGGCTCACTCGCGCTACGGTTTCAAGGACTTCAAACTCAAGGGCGGCGTGCTCAGTGGCGATGACGAAATCGAAGCCGTTACCGCCCTGGCCGAACGCTTCCCCGATGCGCGCATCACCCTCGATCCGAATGGCGCGTGGTCACTGAAAGAAGCCATTCGCCTGTGCCGGGATCAGCATCACGTCCTGGCTTACGCCGAAGATCCGTGCGGCTCGGAAAACGGTTATTCGGGCCGCGAAGTCATGGCTGAATTCCGTCGCGCCACGGGTTTGAAAACCGCCACCAACATGATCGCCACCGACTGGCGGGAAATGGGCCACGCGATCCAGTTGCAATCAGTGGACATTCCCCTGGCCGACCCGCACTTCTGGACCATGCAGGGTTCGGTCCGCGTGGCGCAGATGTGCCATGAGTGGGGCCTGACCTGGGGTTCGCATTCCAACAACCACTTCGATATTTCCCTGGCCATGTTCACCCACGTCGCGGCCGCCGCGCCGGGTGAAATCACCGCCATCGACACGCATTGGATCTGGCAGGACGGCCAGCGCCTGACCAAAGCGCCGCTGCAAATCGTCGGCGGCTGCGTACAAGTGCCGAAGAAACCCGGGCTGGGCGTCGAACTGGACATGGATCAGTTGGCCAGGGCCCATGAGCTGTATAAAGGCATGGGACTGGGCGCCCGGGATGACAGCGTGGCGATGCAGTTTCTGATTCCGGGATGGAAATTCGATAACAAGCGGCCGTGTCTGGTGCGCTGAGTCCGCGGTCGCGCCTGGCCTGTTAACTATCAGCCCGACCCGCCTTTGGGCGGCCGGGTTTAAAAAACGCTCGGAGCGTAGCGTTTAACCCCCTAAAATGGCGCGCAATCGAATCAATGACGGACCAAACCAACATGGATAGGCTGAAAACTCTCGCCGTTTGCGTGGCGCTGCTCGCCACCGGCCAATGCGTCGCACAGGATCAAATCGAGACGGTGGTGAATGCCGCCGTACGACCGGTCATGCAAGCCCAGGCCGTTCCTGGAATCGCCGTGGCCGTGACCGTCAACGGAAAGCCGTATTACTTCAACTACGGGGTAGCTTCGAAAGAGAGCGCACAACCCGTCACTGAAAACACCCTGTTCGAGATCGGCTCGGTGAGCAAAACCTTCACCGCCACCCTCGCCGCCTACGCTCAGGCCACCGGCAAACTGTCCCTGTCGGACAAGGCCAGCAACGTGCTGCCGGATCTGCGTGGCAGCGCGTTCGACACCATCAGCGTGCTGCAACTGGGCACCTACAGCGCCGGTGGCCTGCCACTGCAATTCCCCGACGATGCCGATGCACCGGACAAGATGCTCGGCTATTTCAAGCAGTGGAAACCGACCTACATCGCCGGCACCCATCGGCAGTATTCGAACCCGAGCCTGGGGTTGTTCGGTTACCTCGCCGCCCAAAGCATGGGCGCACCGTTTGATGACGTGATGGAAAAAACCCTGCTGCCGAAACTCGGACTGAAGCACACCTACCTCACGGTGCCGCAGGCTCAAATGGGGCTTTACGCTCAAGGTTACAACAAGGATGACAAGCCTGTGCGGGTTGGGCCGGGGGCACTGGATTCGGAGGCTTATGGCGTCAAAACCAGCGCTGCGGACCTGATTCGTTATGTTGAAGTGAACATGAAACCGTCGGGACTTGAAACGCCGATGCAGCGGGCCGTCGCCATCACTCACAACGGGTATTACAAGGTCGGCGACATGACCCAAGGCCTGGGATGGGAGTTCTACCACTATCCGGTCACCCTCGATACGTTGCTTGCTGGCAATTCGACGCAGATGGCGATGGAGGCTCACGAAGTCCAGTGGCTGACCCCGCCGCAACCTCAACCAGAAAACGTATTGATCAACAAAACCGGCTCAACAAGCGGCTTCGGTGCCTACGTGGCGTATGTGCCATCGAAAGACATCGGCATTGTGATCCTGGCCAACAAAAACTACCCGAACCCTGAGCGGATCAAGATTGCTCATACGATATTGAGCGCACTGGCGAAGTAATCTAGTACCCCTTACCTGTGGGAGCGAGCTTGCTCGCGATAGCAGTCTGATAGTCGAAATAGATGTCGAATGTGATGGCCTTATCGCGAGCAAGCTCGCTCCCACAGGGTTTGGCAGTGACAAACAAAATGGGCGACCCCTTTGAGGTCACCCATTGTCGTTACTGCGTCAACTCAATGCCTAGTCGGCGGCTGAGCGTCAGGTGCATCGCTTCTCGGATCAAGATTTTCCCGTGCCTGATTCACCAACAACTCGGCGACCGCCGCCAATTGTTGAATCGACAGCAGCACCTTGCGGTTCGAGCCTTCCAGTTTTCCGGCAAAACTCGCAATCAGGACATTCAGGGTGGCAAGGTTTTCGCAGGCCTGATTTAGCAGGGTTAGTGTGTCAACACCAGGAGCAACAGTGAAAATCTGCTGGGTCGTGGCAGTACGCCTGGGGTTTCGGGCGACTGCGCCTTTTGCGGTTTCACACAGCTTCGCGGGATCGAGATGATCGGCGTCGGTTAGGGTTTGCGGTTGATGCTTGCTGAACTTTTTCACAGACGAGGCTCCTTTTTGTGCCATTGGTGTTTTCGTCCCTGGATCCCTCAGTGTCGCGGATTCCGACGTCCGACCGCGATTTCGCGGTGGCTGACGAAGGCTAGCGGTGCTCTCTGACAGAAACCAGTTCATAAAGACCGACAGGACTTGCAGGAAACTTCCGAGACCAATAGAAGCCAGTACATCTCACCCCGAAACACCCGATTTTTTTTTGTAGCAGCTGCCGAGCAAACAAAATGGGCGACCTCTTGAGGTCGCCCATTTTTCATTGTTGTAGCAGCTGGCGCAGGCTGCGCCAGCTGCTACAAAAGTCTGCGTTTAATCATCCGGCATTTCAGGCGGCTTGGCGGGCTTCGCCGGTTTGCCTGGTTTTGCGCCCTTGGCGCCCTTTGCACCATTGACCGGTTCAGCCGCTTCAACAGGGGTCGCGACCGTCGGCGCTGCGGCTTCTTTTTCGGTCGCTGGCAGGGCGTCGATCGTGTCGAAAATTTTCTTCAAATCGACCGATTTTGATTCATCCCCCGAACTCTCAAACTTCTTCTCGCCGTCCTTGCCCACCAGGATGACTTTGCTCTTCGCGCCGGCACCCAACTTGAGCGAGCGGATCAATGCCGCCGTGTCTTGTGGCCCCAGGTCTTTGCCCTCGCGCTGGCCCATCAAATTGAGCACGGTGTACAGGACCATGTTTCGCTCGGTGAACCCCTTGCGGTTGGCCGGCTCATCCAGCGACTTTTTCAGGCTGACCCACGTGGGATCGACCGTACTTGGAGCGATGACAATCAATGGCCGGGACCTGCCCTTGTCCATATCCAGCGGTGAGCCGTCATCGGCAGCGAACAAGGGGCCGGTGAAAGCCAGCAGGGTAGTCAGGGTCAATGACCTGATGAGCATGCGCATCTCCTTTTGATATCCACGCTCTAATGATTGCGCATCGCGGCGTTCGTTCCGGGTGACGCTCGCAATTATGTCTCGCCTTGCCCCAAGCTTAGGTCAGGGCGGTCATTGCGCAACAGGCTGAGCTAATCTCATAGCTCAAAAACAACGCCCTGATTTGCCGTGAGGACCTGTGCATGAGCGCTCAGTTGAACCACACCATCGTCTGGTGTCGCGACAAGCAGACATCAGCCAACTATCTGGCAGACATCCTCGGCCTGCCCAGCCCCGAACCCTTCGGACCGATGCTGATCGTCAAGTTCGACAACGGTGTGTCGCTGGACTTCTACGACAATGACCCGCCGATTGCCTCCCAGCACTACGCGTTTTTGATCGGTGACGACGATTTCGATGCGGCCTTCACCCGCCTGCAAGCCAGACAGCAACCCTGGTGGGCCGACCCCGATAATCGGGGCTTTATGGGTTAAATTTTACAAAATCACCTCTGGTACACGCTAAAAGGCCAGTTTGTACCCGATCAGCACCAGCATCGTAGCCAGGCAAGGCCGCAGCACTTCATCGGAGATGCGGCCCGTCAGGTGGCTGCCCAGGTAAATCCCCGGCAGCGAACCGATCAGCAAATAACCCAGCACGTGCCAATCCATGTTGCCCATGCTCGCATGGCCAAGGCCGGCAACCAGGGTCAGCGGTACGGCGTGCGCGATTTCCGTGCCCACCAGGCGGCGGGTCGGCAACAGCGGATAGAGAATGAACAACGCGACGGTGCCCAGGGCGCCAGCGCCGATGGAGGTCAGGGCAACCATGGTGCCAAGGACCAAGCCAGTGATCACGGTCAGCGCATTCAAGCGGTTGCCGCTGGGGTTGTAATGACCGCCCGCGCGTTTGTGGGCGAAATCGAGCAGGCGTTTCTTGAAGAAAATCGCCAGCGCCGTGGCAAACAGGACAAAGCCCAACGCCTGTTTGATGACCGCATTCATCGCCTCGGGCGACGTTTGCAAGGTGCTCAGGAACCACAGCGTCAGCGCCACTGCCGGCACACTGCCAAGGGTCAGCCAACCGGTAATGGCCCAGTCGATGTTCTTGTTCTTTCTATGAACCAGCACACCACTGGACTTGGTGATCGCCGCGTACAGCAAATCCGTCCCCACTGCGGTGGCCGGATTGACCCCGAACCACAACAGAATGGGAGTCATCAACGAACCGCCACCGACCCCGGTCATCCCGACAATAAAGCCGACCACCAGACCTGCCACGACTAAACCGAAATTACCGAATTCCATTAACACGCCCACAAAAAACGCATGAAAAATCTGCCCCGCAGCATAGCGATTTTTCTTATAACCAGTTATATCGATGCGATCTATCTTTATGCACTTCCCTGCTTACTGAACCGGCAAGAAATTCAAAAACAGCAAACTCTGCGCGTAATTCAAGCCGATCCGTCGGTAGCGCTCGTCCAGCATCTGCGTCAGCAGATCCAGCCGCGCGACGATCTTGCCGAACTCCACGGCAAAACTCAGGTTGCTGCCCTCCTCCGAGATTTCATTGGAGAACAGCAACGGCTCGCCGTTCTTGCTTTGCCGCTGGCTGAGTATCCAGGTGGCTTTCTCTATGTTGCGGGCAGCGTTGCTGACGAACGTCGGGTTGATCGCATCCGTCATGTAGAACTCGAGCCGATTGCCGTGGGCGGTGACGAGCATGCTGCCGATGGCATAGATGAAGGCACCGACCCGGTCGCCGAGAAACTCCGGGCTCATGGCATAACTCAGCGCAGCCAGGTCTTTTTTGCCCCCCAGGGTCGGCAGCGGTTGTTGCTGTTCGATGGCCATGCGCACTTGCTTGCCAGCGGTGCGGGCGTCGAGGAAACCGGATTTTTTCAGCTCGTCCGGGTTGCGCAGGTAAAGCTTACTCATCAGCAGGTAGAGGCTGTCGAGGTTGTCGCGCATCGCCAGGGTCGCTATGCGGTCGACGCTGGTCTGGAGGAACTCCTGGGGTTTGCCCTCGCGGAACTGGCTGACGATCTCGTTGCCCTGCTGCTGGCTGCACCCGGAGGCTGCGAGCATCGACAAGCAGGCCAACAGCAGGCAACGGCGGCGGATTGACGGGGTGGTGCGGGGTAAAACTCGAGCCATGGGTTCTTGAACTTGGGCATGGGCCGGCGGTGGGGATTCGCCGCAGGCTGGCCAAGGATAGAGCCGTGATTCCTGAAAAAGTGCAGTGCCGACGGTCCGTAAGCGTTGGCAAGCACGTGCTCGAAGGAACCACCGGGCTATTCTGCTGCCCACTGAAGTATCGATCGAAATTCAGAAAGGAGGTTTGAATGCGGACCCTCGAACTGGCCGGCGTCAATGTACCGGTCATAGGCCAAGGCACCTGGCGCATGGGCGAAGATCGTTCCCGGCACACCCAGGAAGTGGCGGCATTGCGCCTGGGCATCGAATTGGGCATGACCCTCATCGACACTGCTGAAATGTACGGCGAGGGCGGCGCTGAGGAAGTGGTCGGTGAAGCCATCGCCGGCAGGCGTGACGAAGTGTTTCTGGTCAGCAAGGTTTACCCGCACAACGCCAGCCGCAAAGGTATCCCCCAGGCGTGCGAACGCAGTCTGCGGCGGCTGGATACCGATTACATCGATCTCTACCTGCTGCACTGGCGCGGCCAGTACCCCCTCGAAGAAACGGTCGAAGCCTTCGAGCGCCTGCGCGAAGAAGGCAAGATCGGTCGCTGGGGCGTCTCCAATTTTGATGTCGACGACCTGGAGGAACTGGCCTCACCGGCCTGTGCCACCAATCAGGTGCTCTACAACCTGGAAGAACGCGGCATCGAGTTTGATCTGTTGCCCTGGAGTCGCCAGCATCAAATGCCGGTCATGGCCTACTGTCCGATCGGTCAGGGTGGGCCTATGCTGAACCATACAACGCTCAAACAAATAGCCGCCCGTCACCGTGTGACGCCGGCCCAGGTAGCGCTGGCATGGATGCTGCGTAAGGAAGGCGTGATCGCCATCCCCAAAGCGGTCCGACCCGAGCACGTGCAACTCAACGCGCAAGCCGCACAATTGCAATTGGAGACTGGGGATCTGGAGGCGCTGGACCAGGCGTTTCGCGCGCCACAACGCAAACAGCGGTTGGCCATGGTCTGAGCCATCGCAGTCTGTCAGAGGGCTTCGGCATGAGAAGCACTGATCAGGACGATTCCTTTAATCTGCAACGCTTTATCCAGGCACAGGACCCGGTGTTCAAACGGGTCCAGGCCGAGCTGAACGCCGGTCACAAGCGCAGTCACTGGATGTGGTTCATCTTTCCGCAACTCTCAGGATTGGGCGGCAGCGAGATGTCCCGCCACTTTGCCATTCGTTCCAAAGAGGAAGCCGCGGCGTACCTCAACCATCCGCTGCTGGGTTCACGGTTGCGCACCTGCACGCAATTGGTGCTGAACATCGAAAAAAGCTCGATTGCCGGCATATTCGGCCATCCCGACGATCTCAAGTTCCACTCTTCCATGACGCTGTTCGCCCAGGTTGCCGGCGCTAACAGCGACTTTCATCGAGCACTTGACCAGTATTTCCATGGCATCCTGGATGACTGGACGTTGTTGCTGCTCGACTCAAAACAGGCCCAACTGCCCACCAATCAGGGTTGAAAAGTCGTCGTCCACGAAGGGCAGAATGGCGTCCGCCACCGGTTGCAGTTGCCGGGTGACGTAGTGGTCGTAGTCGATGGGCGCGCTGCGGATTTCCAGCGGCTCGGGCCCGGCGACGGTGATCACGTAACTGATCCAGCCACCGTTCTGGTATTGCCGCGGACGGCCCTGCTGGTCGTTGTAATCATCGGCAATCCGCGCAGCCCGCACATGCGGCGGCACATTGCGCTGATAGTCATCGAGGGTGCGGCGCAGGCGCTTGCGGTAGATCAGGCGATCGTCGAACTCCCCCGCCAACGTCTTGCGCACGTAGTCGCGCACATAATCCTGATAGGGTTTGCGATTGAAGATGCGCAGGTACAGCTCCTGCTGGAATTGCCGGGCCAGCGGCGACCAGTCGGTGCGCACGGTTTCCAGGCCTTTGTAGACCATTTCGTCGGTGCCATCGGCGCGGGTCACAAGCCCCGCATAGCGTTTCTTGCTGCCCTCCTCGGCGCCGCGAATGGTCGGCATCAGAAAGCGCTTGTAGTGGGTTTCGAACTGCAACTCCAACGCACTTTCCAGACCGTATTCCTGCCGCACATGCTCGCGCCACCACTGGTTGACGTGATCCACCAGCGCGCGGCCGATCTGTGCGGCTTCTTGTTGACCGTGCGCACGGCGCAGCCAGACGAAGGTCGAGTCGGTGTCGCCGTAAATCACTGTGTGGCCCTGGGCTTCGATCAGCTGTCGCGTACGCAGCATGATCTCGTGACCGCGCAGCGTGATGGACGACGCCAGGCGTGTATCGAAGAAGCGGCAACCGCTGGAACCGAGCACACCGTAAAAGGCGTTCATGATGATCTTCAGGGCCTGGGACAGCGGCGCGTTGTGTTCGCGCTTGGCGGTTTCGCGACCTTCGGCGACCCGGGCGACGATGGCGGGCAGGCAATGCCGGGTTCTGGAAAAACGCGCACCGCGAAAGCCTGGCACCGACTCGCTGTCCTCGGGATGTTTAAGCCCCTCGATCAAGCCCACCGGGTCGATGAGGAAGGTACGGATGATCGATGGATAAAGGCTTTTGTAGTCGAGCACCAACACCGACTCGTACAGGCCCGGTTGCGAGTCCATGACAAAACCGCCGGGGCTGGCCTGCGCAGGCTTGTTCCCAAGGTTCGGCGCAACGAAACCCTGGCGATGCATCAGCGGCATGTAAAGGTGCGTGAACGCCGCCACCGAGCCGCCGCTGCGATCCGCCGGCAACCCGGTGACGCTGGCCCGTTCCAGCAGGAAGGTCAGCAGCTCGGTCTTGGCGAAAATCCGCGTCACCAGCTCGCAGTCCTTGAGGTTGTACTTGGCCAGGGCCGGTTTGTCCTCGGCGAACATGCGGTTGATTTCGTCCATGCGCTGGTACGGATTGTCGATCGACTTGCCCTCGCCAAGCAGGGTTTGCGCGACGTTTTCCAGGCTGAACGAAGGAAAACTCCAGGTCGCCGAACGCAGGGATTCGATCCCATCGATGATTAGCCGGCCGGCGGCCGAAGCGAAGTAATGGTTGCGGCTACCGTGTTCGCGCCACTGCATTTCTTCGCCGCCACGCCCCAGTTTCAGCGGCACCGCCAGGCGCCGGGCGTGTTCGTGGAGCACGCGCAGGTCGAACTGTACGACGTTCCAGCCGATGATCGCGTCGGGGTCATGGCGGGCGAACCATTCGTTGAGTTTTTTCAGCAGCAGGGTTCGGGAATCGCAGTATTCGAGCTGGAAATCCACTGCGCTGTCGTCGCCATTGGGCGGGCCGAGCATGTAGACCTGGCGCTCGCCGCAGCCTTCCAGGGCGATGGAGTACAGCTCGCCCTGAGCGGTGGTTTCGATGTCCAGGGAGACCAGCCTGAGGCTCGGGCGATAGTCGGGGTCGGGTTTCATCTGCGCATCGAGCAGCAGGCCCTCGGTGTTCGGCGTGCCACTGAACCGGACCGGTGCGGTGATGAAACGCTCCATCATGTAGCGTTCCGGCGGGCGCACGTCGGCTTCGAAGATGTCGACGCCGGCCTTGCGCAGCGCGGTTTCCAGGCGTATCAACTGGCCGTGCTGCTGGCAATACAGACCGAGCACCGGGCGGTGCTCGAAATCCAGCAACGCCAACGGCCGCAGCTCGACGTTCTTTTCGCCGCGCAGCAGCGCTTCGGCCTGCTCACGCTGGGCTGCGGGGATGAACGCCACCGACGGTTGATGAGGCAGGCGGATCCGCTGGGGACCGGTGTCGGTCGCCAGCCAGAACTCGACTTCCGTACCGGCCGGGGTATCACGCCAATGCCGGGTCAGGACGAAGCCCCGCTGTAAATCCACCACTGCAACCTCAAGATTTGATTCAAGGCGCAATTCTACGCGTCATCGAAGGCGATAGCCCGTCTGGCTCCAACGTCTCGGACAGACCCGGAACCTGTGGGAGCGAGCTTGCTCGCGATAGCGGTGTGTCAGTCAATACAGGTGTCCACTGATCCACCGCTATCGCGAGCAAGCTCGCTCCCACAGGGTTTTGATGGAGCCCATGGATGAGGGAATAACTGTGGAATACACCAGGTTTTCGGAAGAAAAACCGCTGAATGGCGTTTTTTGCGTGTTATCTGCCGCTTTCTCCCTTGCCCTCAGCGCCTGTGTCTACGATTCTTCAAGGACAACGACAACACCTGAGAAACTGCCATGAAAACCGTCGCCCAACTGCTGAAGTTAAAGGCTGAACAGAATCATGAAGTCCACACCATTGCGCCGCATCAAATGGTGCTGGAAGCGCTGATGGTCATGGCCGCCAAAAACGTCGGCGCCTTGCCGGTCCTGAAGAATGGCGAGGTCGTTGGCATCATCAGCGAGCGTGACTATGCGCGCAAACTCGTGCTCAAGGGCCGTTCCTCCGTCGGTACGCCGGTCGAAGACATCATGGTGTCGCCGGTGATCACCGTGGACACCCATCAAACCGTCGAAACCTGCATGGGCATCATGTCCGACAAACGCCTGCGCCACTTGCCGGTGGTGGAAAACGGCCAGTTGATCGGCTTGCTGTCAATCGGCGACCTGGTTAAGGAGGCCATCGCCGAACAGGCTGAGCTGATTCGCCAGTTGGAGCAGTACATCCGCGGCGAATAGATCAATCCGGCCAATGCCGCGCGAAGACCGGTGCCAATGTCGGGTGCCGGTCGATGCGCGTAAGCCACGCGAAAAACCCAGGCCTTGCACTGCGTAAATGTTCCCGGCTACCCGCCCATCTGGAAACCACAGCCGCCAGCACATCCAGCGCCCCCGGCATCTCGTCGCCCAGGTACAAATCACCCGAAAACTGATCGGCAAACACCTCCCAACTCCTGTGCAGTCGCGCGCGGGCGCCGGCCATGAGGTTTTGCCTGGACGATTCATCGGCCTCGGCCAACCAGCGCTCGGGGTAGTCGATGATGCCAATGGCCGAATAGCAATTGCTGACGATGTACACCAAGCCGCGAATGACCTGATCACGCGCAGCGGTGTTTTTCGGCAACAGGTTTGATTTGGGGAACGTGAGCCCCAGGTGAATCAGAATCGCCGCGCTCTCGGTGAGAACGCTGCCATCGGGCAATTGCAGCGTCGGGATCTGCTTGAGCGGATTGAGTTTCTCCAGCGCGTGGGTCGCCTCGGGAGAGGTTTCAACGTCGATGAAGCGGTAAGGGATTTCGCAAAGCTCCAGTGCCGCTTCTATCGCGGCAGCGCCGGAGTTCTGGTGTCCGTATAGCTGGTACATATCGCGCGCTCCTGGCGAAACGAACAGAGTCAGTAGACGAGTGAGCACGAGGCACGTTCCCGTCATCGGCCAGTCTAGTCGGTGAACAAGGGCGCGGCTGAGCCATGCTCGCGTGAGGTGCCTCGTCCTTCCTATAATTGCCGTCGATGTTCACCATCACGGCAATGAAGTTCTCATAAAAAATCCGCGGCGTAACATCAGCTCCAGCCCCAACAACTACACCCCCGGAGCACACCATCATGAAACGCCAAATCCTCCTCAGCATCGCTTTCTCGGTTTTTGCAGTTAACGCTTTCGCCGCTACCTCTGTTCACCCGGTTGTCGCCGAAGGCGGCTCGGATCGTCTGATTGAAAGTCGTGTGGCCGAAGGTGGTTCGGATCGTTTGATCGAAAACCGCGTTGCTGAGGGTGGTTCGGATCGCCTGATCGAAAGCCGCGCGGCATAAATGATTGGCTTTACCACGGTACTCAGTGAAAAACCCGGCCTCATCAGCCGGTTTTTTTTATGCCTGCGATTATCCGGAACTCATGCGGTGTCTGGGTTTGCGCCAAGATCGCAGCCTCGTTGCACTCGACAGCTCCTACAGGAGGAATGCAAAACCCTTGTAGGAGCTGTCGAGTGCAACGAGGCTCCGATCTTTTGATCTTCAACCACCCTTGGCCATGCAACGCTGATAACGCTCATCGACCCGCTTGGCAAACCACGCCGTGGTGAGTTTGCGGGTGATTTTCGGGCTTTGCAGCGCAATCCCCGGCAACACCGCGCGCGGTAATGGCCGACCTTCCGCCTCTTCGGCCAGGGCGAAAACCCGTGCATAGAGCTGGGTGTCCTCGAATTCGAAGTTTTTGCCCTCCTCCAATTGGTCCCGAATGGTCGGATTGCGCATGCCCAGTTGCTTGCCGAGCGTGCGCACCGCCAATTCCGTGGTGCCAGGCATGATCGAATCGTACCGGACCAGGTCACCATCCAGCGCCAGCGGTATGCCCGACGCGCGACTCACCGCGTTCTGAAACGCGGCATTGCGACTGGCGTACCAACCGGCATTGAAATCGGCAAAGCGATACAGCGGTTGTTTGTAGCTCACCGGATAACCGAGCAAGTGGGCGATACCGAAGTACAGGCCGCCGCGACGACTGAACACTTCATGACGGATCGAGCCTTCCACTGGGTACGGATACGCCTTCGCCTGTTGCTCGGCGAAATCGATGCTGACCTGCATCGGCCCACCGGTGTGCACCGGATTGAACCCACCGAACAGCGTCCGGCCCATGGGCACCATGCCGATGAAGTCATCGAAGATCGCGCTGAGTTCTTTTTCACTGCGCGCCGCATTGAGTCGGTCGCTGTAGCTTTTGCCGTTGGATGAACTCACCTGCAGCGCACCGCTCACCAGCAGGCCGGGAATGTGGGCTTTGTCGGCACGGCGGTCGATCTCCTCGCGGGCGATTTTGCCCAGGCCCGGTACCGGCGGGTCCACCTGAAAGGTCGACTCCTGCTCGGTGACCGCCAGTACCGAGCACAGGTTTTGGGTGGATGGATAAATATTCTGGGCAGCAAATGCTGCGTAAATATCGGTAGCCCAGCCCTGGCGATCGGTGGTTTTGGCCGGCAGCAGGCGCACGATCTCGGCCTTGACCTCGGCAGGCTTGCGCGCAGGAAGCTCTTGCGTGCGCTGAGTGCCGCAACCGGCCAGCACCAGCAGCGCGGCGACGCTCATCATCAATCGATTGGCTTGCATGTTGCTCCATCAAATCCGTTGAGCCGGGGTAACCATACGATCAATGGCCTGGCGCAGGCTATGACTCTCGCCGCCCACTGCTGTTCCCCATAGCAGCGCGGGGCCTTTTTCCGTTTGGCAGACAACCTGCCCGTCTGTCGCGGCTGAACCATACTTGAGCCACACACCGAGGAGGACAGTCTCATGAACCGTAGCGACGTTCTGATCATCGGCGCCGGCCCGACCGGGCTGGTGTTGGCGTTGTGGCTGAGCAAGCTTGGCGTGCAAGTGCGCATCATCGACAAGACGTCGGCACCCGGAACCACTTCGCGGGCGCTGGCCGTGCAGGCGCGGACGCTGGAGCTGTATCGCCAGCTCGACCTCAGCAATGCGGTGGTGCAGAACGGCCATCGTGTGGCCGCAGCGAACTTCTGGGTCAAGGGCGAACCCGTGGCGCGCTTGCCGCTGAGCCGCATCGGCGAAGGCCTGACACCCTATGCGTTTCTCGAAATCTTTCCTCAGGACGAACACGAACGGCTGCTGATAGACCGCCTCGAAACCTTTGGCATCAAAGTGGAGCGCAACACGGCGCTGGAGAGTTTCCTGGAAACCGGTGACGGCATCACCGCCTATCTGCGCTTGGCCGATGGTCAGGAGGAAACCTGCCAGGCCTGCTATCTGGCAGGTTGCGACGGTGCCCGGTCGATCGTGCGCAAGACCCTGGACACCGGATTTCCCGGCGGCACCTACCAGCACATTTTCTACGTCGCCGACGTGCAAGCCAGCGGGCCGACGTTCAATGGCGAACTGCATGTGGATCTCGATGAAGCGGATTTTCTCGCGGTGTTTCCCTTGGCCGGTGAAGGCCGCGCCCGTCTGATCGGCACCGTACGCGACGAACGTGCCGACCAGGCCGAAACCCTGCAATTTGAAGACGTCAGCAGCTGGGCCATCGAACATATGAAAGTAAAGATCGAGCAACTGAACTGGTTCTCGACCTACCGCGTGCATCATCGGGTGGCGGATCATTTTCGCACCGGGCGCGCGTTTCTATTGGGTGACGCCGCCCACGTCCACAGCCCCGCCGGTGGCCAGGGCATGAACACCGGCATTGGCGATGCCATCAACCTCGCATGGAAACTCGCGGCGGTGCTGAGTGGCGCCGCTGAGGCCAAACTCCTCGATACTTACGAAACTGAACGCATCGCCTTTGCCCGAAAACTGGTCGCCACCACCGATCGGGTGTTCAGTTTTGTCACGGCCGAAGGGCGCATGGCCGATTTGCTGCGCACGCGTCTGGCGCCGTTCGTGATTCCGAAAATGGCATCGTTTGAGGCGTCCCGCGAATTCCTGTTTCGCACGGTGTCGCAGATCACCTTGAATTATCGCGGGATGCCGCTGAGCACGGGCGTTGCCGGTCATGTTCACGGTGGCGACCGCCTGCCCTGGGCTCACGACGGAGAGGGGGACAATTTCGAATCGTTGAAGTGTTCGACCTGGCAGGTGCATGTGTATGGCGACACCAGCGACGAAATGATCGCCTGGTGCCACGAACATCATTTGCCGTTGCATGTTTTTGACTGGCGGCCGGCGTTTGAAGCGGCTGGCCTGGGGCGTAACGGGTTTTACCTGTTGCGGCCGGATACGTATGTGGCGATTGCCGATAACTCTGCCGATCCCAATGTGATCGAGCGGTACTTCCGGGACCACGGGATCAGGCCGTTTTTCGGCTCGCCCTGATTCCACACAGTTCAAATGTGGGAGCGAGCTTGCTCGCGATAGCAGTGTGTCAGTCAATTCAAGTGTCGACTGACATACCGCTATCGCGAGCAAGCTCGCTCCCACAGGGGGTTGTGGTGTTTGTCAGATCCCGGCCAGCGCCAGGTCCATCGCGAAGTAAGTGAAGATCAGATCCGCCCCGGCCCGCTTGATCGCGCCAAGACTCTCACGCACCACGCGATCCTCATCGATCGCCCCGGCCTGGGCGGCGAATTTGATCATCGCGTACTCGCCACTCACCTGATACGCCGACAGCGGCAAACGCGAGGCTTCACGGATGTCGCGGATGATGTCCAGATACGCGCCGGCCGGTTTGACCATCAGCGCGTCGGCGCCTTCCTGCTCGTCCAGCAGGGATTCGCGCACGGCTTCGCGGCGGTTCATCGGGTTCATCTGATAGCTTTTGCGGTCGCCCTTGAGCGCGCTGCCGCCGGCTTCACGGAATGGACCGTAGAGCGCCGAGGCAAACTTGGTCGAATAGGCCATGATCGCGGTCTGGTTGAAACCCGCTTCATCGAGCGCCCGGCGAATGGCCTGGACCTGCCCGTCCATCGCGGCCGACGGGGCGATCACATCGGCGCCGGCACGGGCCGCGGCCACCGCTTGTTTGCCGAGGTTGATCAGGGTCTGGTCGTTGTCGACCTCATGGTTGTGCAGCACGCCGCAATGGCCGTGGTCGGTGTATTCACAGAAGCAGGTGTCGGACATCACGATCATGTCCGGCACCGCATCCTTGGCAATGCGCGACATGCGCGACACCAGACCGTTTTCGCTCCAGGTGTCACTGCCGTTGCCGTCCAAATGGTGCGACACGCCGAACGTCATCACCGACTTGATCCCGGCCCGGGCATAACGCTCGATCTCGCCGGCCAGTTTCGACTCTGGAATACGCATCACGCCGGGCATGCTTTTGATCGGTACGAAGTCGTCGATCTCTTCCTCGACGAAAATCGGCAGCACCAGATCATTCAAGCTGAACTCGGTTTCCTGGAACAGGCTGCGCAGGCTCGCATTGCGGCGCAGACGGCGTGGACGTGCTTCGGGGAACTGACTGGACATGAGGGGTTCCTGAAAAACAGAGGACGAGACGAAAGTCGTAGGGGGCCAAAGCTTATGCCCTGCAAGGCGCAGGGCACAAACCTCAGACGCGGAATAAGCCCTTACCGGTTCGGCAATAATCACCGCGATACAAGCCTGTAGCAGCTGCCGAGCCCGCGAGCCCGCGAGGCTGCGTTCGGCCGCGAAGCGGTCGTAGTCCGGTGAACGCGATCTACTGAAAGAACACGGTTGCAGGTTTTACGACCGCTTCGCGGCCGAACGCAGCCTCGCGGGCTCGGCAGCTGCTACAGGGTTTTGCGGCAAGTTCTGCTAGAGAGTCAAGGTTCCGCTGATGCAGGTCACCACCGCGCCGCCGATCCAGATCTCGTCGCCCACTTGCTCGACCTGAATGCGTCCGGCGCGGCCCATGGTCAGGCCCTGGCTGACCACATAGGACGCCGGCGCCAGTCCTTCGCTGAGCAACCATTGGGCAATCCCGGCGTTCAGGCTTCCGGTGGCGGGGTCTTCCGGCATGCCGTCGCCGGAGATGAACGCGCGCACTTCGAATTGTGCGTCATCGCCATCGCGCTCGGGATGCCATGGCGCGATGACACCGACGGCCAGGCCAAGCATTTGCGAATGATCCGGTTGCAGGTCCAGCACCTGCTGACGATCCTCGACCATCACGGCCAACCATCCGGCACCGTTGTCGACCCACTGAGTGCGCACAATCGCGTCCGATTCCAGCCCTAGCCCCCGCCGCACCCGTTCCACCACATCCGCCTCCACCGGCCCGGTTTTGAGCAATGGCGGTGCGAGAAAGGCCAGCTCTGACCCTTGTCGACGAACCCGCACCAGCCCCACACCGCACTCCTGAATGATCTCTTCGCCCTTGGGCACGCCACCGGCCTCCAGCCACGCATGGCAGGTGCCCAGTGTCGGATGACCAGCGAACGGCAATTCGTGCAGGGTGGTGAAGATCCGCACGCGATAATCGGCGCGAGGGTCGCGCGGTTCGAGTATGAATGTGGTTTCGCTGAGATTGGTCCAGCTGGCGAACGCCGCCATGCGCTCATCGCTGAGCTCATCGGCGCCGAACACCACCGCCAACGGATTGCCCTTGAGCGCAACACGACTGAAGACATCTACTTGCTTGAAATCGAATGAGTGCATGGCCTGCCTTGGTCTTGATCAAATCGAGGCGTTTTGCTTGGGAATTTCCAGCCCGCGCATCACCGCCGGCCGCGCCAGAAAGCGCTCCAGCACCCGCGTGACGTTCGGGAAGTCGTTGATGCCCACCAGCTCGCCGGCCTCATAGAAGCCGATCAGGTTGCGCACCCAGGGGAAGGTCGCGATGTCCGCGATGGTGTAGCGCTCGCCCATGATCCAGTCGCGCCCTTCCAGGCGGTTATCGAGGACATTAAGCAGGCGTTTGCTTTCATCGACGTAGCGGTCGCGGGGACGTTTGTCCTCGTAGTCCTTGCCGGCAAATTTGTTGAAAAAACCGAGCTGGCCGAACATCGGCCCGATGCCGCCCATCTGAAACATCAGCCACTGGAGGGTCTCGTATCGCGCCGCCGATTCCTGGGCCAGCAGTTGCCCGCTCTTGTCGGCCAGGTAAATCAGAATCGCCCCGGACTCGAACAGCGCCAGGGGTTGGTCCCCCGGACCGTGGGGATCGAGGATTGCCGGGATCTTGTTGTTGGGGTTCAGCGAAAGAAATTCGGGGGACAACTGATCATGGGTGTCGAAGCCCACACGATGCGGTTCGTAGGGCAGTCCGATCTCTTCGAGCATGATCGACACCTTGACGCCGTTGGGTGTGGGCAAGGAGTAAAGCTGGATCCACTCGGGGTATTGAGCCGGCCATTTTTGGGTAATCGGGAACGCGGACAGATCGGTCATGGGAAAGGATCCACGAGAAAATTGAGAGTGACGATCATAATGTCAGCGGCCGAAGAACTGCGACCTTTTGGCGTGATTGATATCGCTGATGAACATGATCAAAAGATTGCTGCCTGCGTCTGCCCAGCTACGTGTAACGTGTCCACAAATTCGCAACATCCTGTCGATAACCTAAGCTCCAACCCGTTCAAGGTTACCGGTACATTGCTGCGCACTCGCCGGAATCGAACCAAATGAGTATCAGGGGACTCTGAGCACTACCCCTTTGAAACGAACCGGCTTAATGACATGGAAAACACCCGACGCAGGAATTTCGCGGTGTAAAGGTTTGTCAGCCTTAACCGAATGCGCTGAAGACCCCTTAACTCAATGATGAACCCTCTGAAATTCGCCAACCGCTTCAAACATCGCGCTTATCTGTTACTGCCCGCCCTGCTGGCGGCGGGCGCGTTGTTTCTGGCGCTGGACTCCCGCGAAAGCCGCGCCCAACCGGCAGACGGCACTCAGACGCTGGTGTTCCTGCGTCACGCGGAAAAACCAGAGGGTGGCCTCGGCCAGCTCAACTGCCAGGGCCTGAACCGCGCCATCGACCTGGCCACCTTGCTGCCGGAAAAATTCGGCAAGGCCAACTACGTGTTTGCCGCCAACCCGACGCGCAATGTCGAGGAAGGCGAACAGGACAATTCCTACAGTTACATCCGTCCCCTGATGACCATCAGCCCCAGCGCGATCAAGCTCGGTTTGCCGGTGAACATCAACTTCTCGGCCAACGACACCAGCGACCTCGCGGATGAGTTGCTTCAGGACAAGTATCACAACTCGGTCATCTACACCGCCTGGTCCCACGGCTATCTGCCCGAACTGATCAACAAGGTCGCTGGAGAAGCCGTCGGCAAGAAACAGACCATCGCCGATGACTGGGAATCCAACGATTACGACTCGCTGTACGTGCTCACCCTGACCTGGCACAACGGCAAGGCCAGTGTGGTGAGCCACAGCTACAAGCAAGGCCTGAATAACGGTTCGCAGACCTGTCCAACATAAATAGTGTCTGCAAGGGCCCCTTCGCGAGCAAGCCCGCTCCCACACTGAATCTTGGTAGTACACAAAAATCTGGGTTCACTGAAAATCAAATGTGGGAGCGGGCTTGCTCGCGAAGGGGCCGGCAAATACGACATTATCCTCGCTGGGAAACGCGCGCTCGCAGATACTCAAGGACCGCTGTCCGCTCCCCGGCAAACTCAATCCGCCCCCCCTTCTTCTCCCGCTGAAACGCATACATCGGGTCGTAATACTCGCGAAGCAACCCTTCGATCCAGCCCCGGTGCAAGTCCACCGCACCGCTGCTCGCCTGCTCCGCCAGCGCGTCTTCCATCAACATCAACATCCGCCGATGGCGCTCACCGCCCAGACGTTTCTGAACATTGTTCAGGCTCTCCAGCAAGCGCTCGGAAAACAGCGCGAAGCCTTCATCGCCATGCACGCCGATGAACTCCGCACACAAGTCCACCACGTAATCGCGCAAAATCCGTTCGACCCGCCCTTCCAGGCTGTCTTCCAGCCAGACCATCGGGAACTGTTGCATGCCCTGAAACAGCGGCAACGGCAGCGCACAACTGCCGATCGCGCGGCTCTCGTCTTCCAGTACAAACTGCTCGATGCCGTGGGCGCGCTTCTTCAGCACGTCCACTGCCAGGCGGTTTTCAAAATCGATGTTGGAGGGTTGGCCGGTGGCGCGTTTACCGAAGCTGGAGCCGCGATGATGGGCGTGACCTTCAAGGTCCAGCCCGTTGCGCAACTGCGTGAGCACTTCGGTTTTACCGGTGCCGGTCATGCCGCCCAGCAAGACAAAATCACACTGGGCAACCGCCTGATCGAGCGTGTCGAGCAAGAAGGTGCGCATCGCCTTGTAGCCGCCACCCACTCGTGGATAGTCGATGCCCGCCTCGTCCTTGAGCCATTGCTGGACGATCTGCGAACGCAAACCGCCGCGAAAACAATACAAATACCCATCAGGATGAGCCCGGGCAAAATCGGCCCAGGCCTGGATACGCTCGGCTTTTATCTCGCCGGACACCAACTGGTGCCCCAGCGTAATGGCCGCTTGCTGGCCGTGTTGCTTGTAACAAGTGCCGACCCGTTGCCGCTCATGGTCATTCATCAGCGGCAGGTTGATCACGCCGGGGAATGAGCCTTTGAGAAATTCGACCGGCGCACGGGCATCCATCATCGGTCGGTCGTTGAGGAAAATGTCGCGGTAATCGGTGAATTCGATGGACATCAAAACACCTCAACCGCGTTCGTCTGTCGCTCGATCAGTTCACCGATCGGCTCAAGGGTCAGGCCCAGCTCGGCGGCGACTTTGAGGAAGTGTTCGTTGCCTTCGGGGGCGACCGCAACCAGCAGACCACCGCTGGTCTGCGGATCGCAGAGCACGCGTTTGTGCATTTCCTGAAGACGCCCAAGCTTGCTGGCGTAGCTGTCGAAGTTGCGCAACGTCCCGCCCGGCACGCAGCCTTGGTCGAGGTAATACTCGACACCCGGCAGACGCGGCACACGGTCGTACTCGATACGAGCGGTCACGTTGCTGCCGTCGGCCATTTCCACCAAATGCCCCAGCAGGCCGAAACCGGTGACGTCGGTCATCGCGGTGACGCCTTCGAGTTTGCCGAAACGGCTGCCGGGTTTGTTCAGGGTGCACATCCAGTCGCGGGCCAGGCCGATGTCGGCGTCGCGCAATTTGCCCTTCTTCTCGGCGGTGGTGAGGATGCCAATGCCCAGCGGTTTGGTGAGGTAGAGCAGGCAACCGGCGGTGGCGGTGTCGTTGCGCTTCATGTGGCGCTTTTCCACCAGACCGGTCACGGCAAGGCCGAAGATCGGCTCCGGCGCGTCGATGGAGTGCCCACCGGCCAACGGAATACCGGCTTCATCGCAGACCGAACGCCCGCCGCGAATCACTTCCCGGGCAATTTCCGGGGCCAGTATGTTGACCGGCCAGCCAAGGATCGCAATCGCCATCAACGGATCGCCGCCCATGGCATAGATGTCGCTGATGGCATTGGTGGCGGCGATGCGACCGAAATCGAACGGGTCGTCGACGATCGGCATAAAGAAGTCGGTGGTCGACACCACGCCGCGTTCTTCATCAATGGCGTACACCGCCGCGTCATCGCGTGAGGCGTTGCCGACCCAGAGTTTCGGGTCAAGGTTCTGCGCCCCGCTGCCGGCCAGAATCACCTCCAGCACCTGGGGAGAAATCTTGCAGCCACATCCAGCACCGTGGCTGTATTGGGTCAGACGAATCGGTTCGGTCATGGGGGGCATACCTCGTGAAGTCAGTGCCGAAGAGTCTACATCAACGTCGTCTCCCCCGAGGTCCCACGAATCGTTGACCGAAAGGACAGTTAAGCCACCAATTCCCTAGCCTTTTCCGTGCCTTGAGCAAAACTGGTATGTCTTGTGCAAACGTTTGCTAGTCGCTGATGCAAGCGTTTTCGCTACATAACCGCGCAAGCCCGCAGAACCGGGCCTTCGATCCGCACGAAAAGGGACTTTTAATGCACCGCACGTCCAGCCGCGTGACTTGCTCGCGCACTTTTGCTGTTTCCTTGCTGCTGGCCAGCGTTACAGGACTACTCAGCAGCACCGTTTTGGCGCAACCCGATTACGCCGAAGAATCCGCCCAAGGCGAAACCCTCAGCCCCGAAGCGAGCCCACCGAAAAAAGGCGTGTACCTCTCGGACTGGTTCAACCAGGACCTGACCGTCATCGGCAGCAAAGACATCAGTTTCGGCCCGCAACCGGCCGACGACATTTATCTGGAATACGAGTACTTCGGGCGCAAGGGGCCGTTCGAGTTGTATGGCTACATCGACATCCCGAAGATTTTCGACATCGGCAACAGCCATGACAAAGGCGTATGGGACCACGGCTCGCCGGTGTTCATGGAGCACGAACCGCGGATCTCCATCGATTACCTCGCCGGCCGCAGCCTGGCCATCGGGCCGTTCAAGGAATGGTACGTCGCCTTCGACTGGATCTACGACCACGGCAGTAACAGCGCCAACCGCGCCAATACGCTGTACAGCGGTTTGGGCACCGACATCGACACCCATTCGCGGGTCAACCTGTCGGCCAACTTCTATGGGCGTTACCAGTGGGAAAACTACGGCGCCAGCAACGAGTATTCATGGGACGGCTATCGCGCCCAACTCAAATACATCGTGCCGATCAGCAGCTTCAGCAACGGCGCGTCACTGACCTACATCGGGTTCACCAACTTCGACTTCGGCTCGGA
Organism: Pseudomonas sp. ACM7; assembly: GCF_004136015.1. Lineage (NCBI taxonomy): Bacteria > Pseudomonadati > Pseudomonadota > Gammaproteobacteria > Pseudomonadales > Pseudomonadaceae > Pseudomonas > Pseudomonas sp. ACM7. The sequence goes on from NZ_CP024866.1 coordinate 563,435, forward strand.
CCTGCACAAGGACAACCCGGCTCGCACTGCCAACGCCACCGTCGCCACCAACGTCTTGCTGTACTCGTTCACCCACTTGCGTTTCACCCTGGTCGGCCGTTATTTCCACAACGGCGGCAACTGGGAGGATGGCAGCGAATTGAATTTTGGCGACGGTAACTTCCGCGCCCGTTCCGACGGCTGGGGTTACTACGCCGGCGTCGGTTATCAGTTTTAGTACTGCACGACGCAGCAGGAAGACAACTCCACTTATGAAGCGCTGCTGCGGGCGAGTCGTGAAGGTTTGGTGGATGTCCAGCGACTGGCGGTGGTGCGTGCCGGTTCCGATTTTGATCGGCCGGCCCCGGGCCAGAGTGAGGTGGATAACCTGCTCAAGTATGCGGATCAAGGAGGGTTTGTGCCGGCGCTGGAGAACCTGTACCGGACGGGTAATCCGTTGGTGCAGGAGATTTTGAAGAACTGGTCGGCGTGGGAGAACGGTGTTCCCGAGGTTTGATCTGACAATACAAAACCTTGTGGGAGCGAGCTTGCTCGCGATGGGGCCATCACATTCAACATTTCCATTGACTGTCATGCCCTCATCGCGAGCAAGCTCGCTCCCACATTGATTGGGGTTACGGCAACAAAATCACCTTGTCACTGCCGCCCTGACTCACCTCGGCATACCGCGCCAGCCCTTCCTCCAACGGCGATTCAAACAAACCCTCGGGCAACGGCAACAAGCCCTGATCGAAGAACGTGCCGAATTGCTCAAGCATCGCCGCACACGCCTGGACGCCGTACAACAACGAGTTGATCCCCTCCACCGAACCGCCCTTGCGATACAGCGCCAGGGCCGGCAATTGCACCATGCCGTCCACCGGCGCGGCGATGATCGCGATGCGACCGAACGCAGCCAGCGCCGGGACCGAGGCCGGCAGCCAGAAACCGGTGGTGTCGAAAATCACATCGGCGCCGCCGGCATACACGGCGTTCACCTGAGCACCGAGATCCTCGGGTTTATCCAGTTGCAGCGTCTGATACCCCTGGGCCTGCAAATCCTTGACCTGTTCCGGCCGCCGCGCCGCTGCCAGTACTTGAGCGCCACGCACTTTGGCCAGCGCCAGCGCCGCAGTGCCAACCGCCCCGCCACCGATCACCAGCAACCGGGTTTCGGCCGTCACGAGACTGCGCTCCAACGCATCCCACGCCGTGGTGTACGGCACGCCGAGGCTTGCAGCCTGGGCAAAACTCAGATGGGTCGGCTTTTTCGCCACGCCATTGGCCGGCAGTTTGACGAATTGTGCGTGCGAGCCATCGGCGAAAAATCCCAATTCACGGCCGGTGCCCCAGACTTCCTGACCGATCAGCGCCTGCGGGCCTTCAACGACTACACCGGCGAAATCACGACCGGGAATCCGCGGCAGTGTGGTGTAGGGAAAACGCCCGAGCACGTTCTTCACATCGCCGGGGTTGAGGCCGGCGGCCTTGATCTGGATCAGCACTTCATCGGCGCCGGGGACGGGGGTTGGAACCTCAACGTAGCGCAGGGCCGAGAGGTCACCGGTCTTGTCGAATTGCAGTGCTTTCATGAGCGTTTCTCTCGAATGAATAAACGGTTCAGGAGATCCAGCCAGTGACCAGCTGCCGGCCCATTGGCCACACCTTCTCACCCGCCAACATGCCGAGCAGCCCTACCAGCGCGATGGCCGGCGGTGCGGGGGAACGAAAATCAAGAGCGCCGTAAAGCAGACCGACGCCCAGACCGATGACCAATGAGATGAGGTAGCTCATGGCAGACTCCGTGGCTAATTAAGGTATGCCCGGAGTCTAAAGATCGGTAGCGACGAGCACCGGCCAAGTGCTTCTGAATATCGGCCAAAGCGCTAATGCCCGAGGCAAGGCAAACCTGTAGCAGCTGGCGCAGCCTGCGTTCGGTTCGGGCCGCGTTCGGACGCAGCAGTCGTAAAACCTGTGTGCACGATATTACTGAAGCACCGCGTTACCTGATTTCACGACTGCTGCGCAGCCGAACGCAGCCTTCGGCAGCTGCTACAGGTTTTGTTATGCCTCGGCCTGACGCTGGCCCGCCGAAAATTGCGAAGGCGCGACGCCCAATTCCCGTCGGAACATGTCGCTGAAGCTGCTCGGTGAATAACCCAGCTCCCGGGCAATCGCACTGACCGGCACGCCCTGGATCAACTCCGCCACCGCCGTCGCCAGTTGCACCTGGCGCCGCCATTCGGCGAAGCCCATGCCCAAACCGTCCTTGAACAACCGCGCCAGCGTACGCACGCTGGCACCGGCGTTTTCGGCGTGTTGTTCGAAGGCAATGTCCAGCGATGGCGCGGCCATGACCGCCTGGCACAGGTTCATCAGGCGTCGGTCGGAATCATCCGGCAAGGGGATTTTCAGCAGCGAGCGCCTGGCTCGCCTAAGCTCCAGCAGCGCCAGGCCGACCAGCGCTTCGCAATACTCGGGCGCGCCATCGTCGCCCTGCTCCACCAACCCGACGATCAGCTCACGCAGCAGTCCGCCGACTTCGATCACCTGAACCGTGTCGTCCAGCGTCGCCGCCAATGAGGGCCGCAAATAGATGTTGCGCATCTGTAAATCCGAAACCACCCGAATCCCGTGGGGCATACCTGGCGGCAGCCACACCGCTCGTTGCGGCGGCACCACCAGCGCTTCATGGGGCGTCTCGACCCACATCACCCCGCTCATCGCATACAGCAACTGCCCCCAGACATGCTCATGCGGCTCGATGTACAAGCCGCGCGGATAGGTGCGCGCCAGCGGTTGCACGGGCACATCGGTGTCACTCAGGTCTGGGGGCGCGGCAAGGGCCATGGGCAGCAATCATTGGGGAGTTTCAGATATTGCATGGTAACGAGCCACCGGCCTTGTCGCCACTGGCGGCCTCCATCTGACAATTCGAGTGAATTTTCCGTAACGCCAACGATCCTTGTATTACCACAGGGAGGAATATGGGCTTTATGAACAACGCAAAACTTTTCGTCATTGAATACACCCTTCATGGCGCGCCCAAGTCTTTCATCATCCGCCTGGACAAGATGGATAGTGCGGAGGCCTGGCATTGGGCAAGTTGCGACGCGGGAGTCGGACGAATCCCTCGCTTCGGCCGAGAGAAGGTGCAAAAAACCAGCAAGCCGATGGCGGAGAAGTTCGGCGTGGAAAACGTCAAGTGGCGGCCGGCAAATTGAAATGAAAGTGGAGCCCGATCAGGCTCCACCTTTTTTTGGATGAGTGGTCAGCGTTTGGCGCACTTGCAGCCCTTGCTGGCACATTCTTCGCCATGTTCGTGGTGCTTGGCGCAGGCTTCACAGCAATAGTGCTTGCCGTGGCGCGCGATCGGATGTTCGCCCAGTTTGCAGGAGCATTTTGGGCAGTCGCAGATACTTTCACTGTCGATCATGAGTCTGACTCCAGGGTTATGGTCGTCTGGTGCCGCCGATGTGCACCGTCTTACCAGTGTAGGAGCTGCCGCAGGCTGCGATCTTTTGATCTTGCTTTTGAAACAAAAAATCAAAAGATCGCAGCCTGCGGCAGCTCCTACATGAGGGTCAGCGTTATGCCTGCCGGGTACTGCTGCGATACATGAACAGCAACGCCAACGCGAGACACACCATCGCCAGCATCCGGCTACTCGACAACTCGATCGCCGGGTTGCCCAGCCAGCCGAAGTTATCGATCAGGATCCCCATCCCCAGTTGCCCGACGATCACCGCCACCGTCGCCACTGCCGCGCCGACCCGCAGCACCGCGCCAACCATCACCATCATGTACACCACTCCGAACAGTGCACCGCTGAGCTGCCATTTCGGCACGTCCAGCAAACTCACGGCATGTGCCGGTTCGAAAAACAGAATCAGCAACCCGGTGGTCACGGCACCGACCACGAAGGTCAACAAACTGCTGCGCAACACGCCCACCGTTTCGCCCAACCGCCCATTGATCGCCGCCTGAACACTCAATACCGCACCGGCCGCCACGACCACCGCCAACAAAATAATCAGATTCATCATCAACCCCGAGCGATCAGAACAAGTGCCGCGACAATCAGCAGCAAGGCCAGCCAGCGTTCACCGTTGACCTTCTTGCGGGTGGCGCCGAACCAGCCGAAGTGGTCGATCAACACGCTTTTGCCGACCTGCCCGGAGAGGATTGCGATCATGGTCATGGCAATGCCGATGTGCGGCGTGGCCAAGGTCAGCACGATCACGTACATCGGCCCCAAAAACCCGCCGATCAACTGCCAGCGCGGCAGCTCATTCAAGGCCGGTCCCTGTTGCCGACCGCTGAACAGCAACAATAAAAACAGAATCGCCGAGCCGACACCGAAGATGCTCAAGGTCGCCCACAAGTGCCCGACCTGAACCCCGAGCGGCCCGAGCAAACCGGCCTCCACGGACAGGCCCATGCCGGCCAGAATCACCAGCGGCAGCAGCAACAGCCGCAGCCCCGGTTGGGTGGTCGGCGTGGCGACAACGCCAACGTCGTCGATTGAAGAAGATTGCATAGAGAAACACCTGCCAGTCATCAGATAAAACACGGGACCTTGTGGGCGCGAGCTTGCTCGCGAAAGCGGTGTGTCAATCGATACAAATATTGGCTGGAAGACCGCTTTCGCGAGCAAGCTCGCTCCCACAGGGTTTTGTGTTCTCAGTGGAATAGGCGCGCATTATCGGCTGGCGATCCTTTGCGATAAATGGGAGCATCCTGACAACACTTTTGCGTAACTCGCACAGCAGGATTCGTCATGCATGGCCTCAACGAACTGGGATTCAAGGCACTTCGGCTGTTTGTAGCGGTGCTGGACCACGGCAGTTTCTCCGAAGTCGCCCGCCGCGAAGGCCTGGCACCCTCTTCGATTTCCCGGCAGATCCAATTGATGGAGCAAGCCCTGAGCCAGCAATTGCTGTATCGCCACACCCGCGCCGTCTCGCCCACCGAAGCCGGGCGCATGCTCGGTCATCACGCGCGGCTGGTGCTGGTGCAACTCGAAGAGGCCGAACAGGCCTTGCAGGAACAGCAAAGCGAACCGAGCGGACTGGTGCGGATCAATGCGCCAGTGGTGTTTGGCCAACGGCACCTGACGCCGTGGCTGGGACGGCTCTGCGAGCGCTACCCGAAACTGCAACTGGATATCCAGCAGACCGACAGCTACGTCGACCCGCTACAGGAAGGCGCCGACCTGCTGTTTCGCATCGGCCCGCTGCACGATTCGCGCATGCAGGCGCGGATTCTGGCGCCCCATCGTTTTCAAGTCGCCGCGAGCCCGGCCTATTTGGAACGTCACGGCACGCCGCAACATCCCGAAGAACTGGCCGCGCATCAGTGCCTGGCCTACAAGGGCGTGACCGGCCAGCAGCGCTGGTTTTTCCGCAAGGACCAGCAGGACTGGACGCCTTGGTCGGTGAAGGGGCCGATCACCGGCAACCACGCCGACACCCTGACCCAAGCCGCCGAAAAAGGCTTGGGGCTGGTGATGTTTCCGTCGTGGCTGATTGGTGAGGCGGTGCGCAATGGCACGCTGGTGCCGGTGCTGGGGGCGTATCAGGTGTCCAACAGCCTTGAGCCGCAGCAGATTGCGGTGCTGTGGCCCGGCAGCCGACGGTTGTCGGTGAAGGTGCGGACGGTGATTGATTTTTTTGTCGAGTGTTTTGGAACGGTGCCCTACTGGGACAGACCGTAATGTCTGTCGGCACCACAACCCCTGTGGGAGCGAGCTTGCTCCCACAGGTTCAGTGCTTGCCTCCAATATTCGGTGAATAAAGTCAGATACGGAACTGCCCCACCAGTTTGCCCAGGCGCTGACCGAGGTCGGCGAGGCTGCGGGAAGTCTGGGCGCCGAGTTGGGTTTCGTCGGCGACGCTGTCCACGGCCACGGCGATCTGATGCACGCTGCGATTGATCTCTTCGGCCACGGCGGTCTGTTCTTCGGCGGCGCTGGCGATCTGCGCGTTCATCGAGTTGATGGTGCCAATCAGCTGGGCCATGGTATCGAGCGAAGCGCCGGCCTCGTTGGCCTGAGCCGAAGTGCCGTCGCCGGCCTCGCTGGAACGGCGCATCGCTTCCACGGCCGATTGGGTGCCGGCCTGCAAGCGATCGATCATGCCCTGGATTTCCTGGGTGCTGATTTGTGTACGACTGGCCAGCGCTCGAACCTCATCGGCCACCACGGCAAAGCCACGCCCGGCCTCACCGGCACGAGCGGCTTCAATGGCGGCGTTGAGTGCCAACAGGTTGGTCTGCTCGGCAATCGAACGAATCACCCAAGCACGCTGACAATCGACGACACGTCTTTTTGCAGACTGTCCAGAGACACGCCACTGCTGCGAATGTCGTCCACCAATGCATGAATCTTCACAATGCTGCCGGCCACCACACGCTTGGCAGCCTGGCCTTCTTCGTCGGTCTGCTGGGCAGCCACCGCGGCGTTTTGAGCGCTTTTCGCCACTTCCTGAGCGGCGGCGGACATTTGGTTGATCGCCGTGGCGACCTGATCGGTCTCGTGACGCTGACGTTCCATGGCCTGATCCGAACGCTGGGCCTGATCGGAGACCTGATTCACCAGTCCGGTCAGTTGCAAGGTCATTTCGGTGATCTGGCGCACCAGGCCGTGGATCTTGTCGACGAAGCGGTTGAACGAGCCGGCCAGTTCGCCGAGTTCATCCTGGCTGGTGATGGTCAGGCGACGCGTCAGGTCGCCCTCACCCGCCGCGATGTCATCGAGGTTGGCTTTCATCAGGTTCAGCGGACGCAAGATGGTGTTGGCCAACAGCATCCCGGCGGCGGCAATCACCAAAAGCACCACGGCGGCAATCCCGACGATGCTTAGCACCACGCCTTGCATGCGCTCCTGGACCTTGATTTCGACCAGTGCCACTTGGGCTTCGATGCCGTCGAGGTTGACCGACGTACCGACCGCCATGTCCCACTTCGGCAGGTATTCGGTGTAGCCCAGTTTCGGCACCAGCACTTGGGTGTTGCCGGGCAGCGGTGAGCTGTATTGCAGATAGTGGGTCCCGTCCTTCGCGACCTTCACCAGGTCGCGGTTGACGTAGACGCCGTTCGGATCGCGGTTGTCCTTGAAGCTCTGGCCCACGCCTTCAGGGCTGTTGGCCTTGAACAGGCGCACGGTGTTGGAGTCGTAGCCGAAGAAGTAGCCGTCCTTGCCGTAGGTGATGCTCGACAGCAACTTGACCACTTGGGCCCGCGCCGCGTCATCACCGGGGGCGGCCGCATCGTACAGCGGTTTGATCGTGGTCATGGCCACGGCGACGTAGCTTTGCAGCGTCGCCTTGGCATCGCTGAGCAGGCGCTGGCGAGTTTCCTCGACTTCCTTGCGGGCCTGCTCCTGCAGAATGAACAACGTGGTCAGGCTGATGACCAGCGCAAAGAGCAACACCGGGAGGACGGCAAGGGACAGGACTTTAGCCTTCAGGCTCATGCGCATGACGGTTCACTCTTTTGATTTTATTGGCGTGGTTAAAGGCTTTAACGGCACGCCAGGCCAAAAGTTGAGTGAAGGGTCACCCGAATCAAATGTGGGAGCGGGCTTGCTCGCGAAAGCGGTATGTCAGTCACATCAATGCTGGATGTGCCGCCGTCTTCGCGAGCAAGCCCGCTCCCACATTTGTTCCGGGTTGACCAGTGAGCAATGGGTTACAAGACCATCGCCGCCACCCAGCCGAACGCCAGCAGCGGCAGGTTGTAGTGCAGGAAGGTCGGGACCACGGTGTCCCAGATGTGGTGATGCTGGCCGTCGATGTTCAGGCCCGAGGTCGGGCCGAGGGTCGAGTCCGAGGCTGGCGAACCGGCGTCACCCAAGGCGCCGGCAGTCCCAACGATACAAACAATGGCAATCGGGCTAAAGCCCAGTTGCACGCACAACGGCACAAAAATCGCTGCCAGGATCGGCACTGTGGAAAACGACGAACCGATGCCCATGGTCACCAACAGTCCGACCAGCAACATCAGCAACGCGCCAATGCCTTTGCTGTGATCGATCCACGAGGCCGAGGCCTCGACCAGGGTCTGCACCTGACCAGTGGCTTTCATCACCTCGGCAAAACCGGACGCGGCGATCATGATGAAACCGATCATCGCCATCATCTTCATGCCTTCGGTGAACAGATCGTCGGTTTCACGCCACTTCACGATCCCCGACACCGAAAAAATCAGAAAGCCAGCCAACGCACCGATGATCATCGAATCCAGCAACAGCTGAATGATGAACGCCACCGCAATGGCCAGACCGGCGACCATCAGGCTCAGCGGGTTGTACTGCACCGCGACCTGTTCGACTTGCTCGATCTTTTCCAGATCGTAGACGCGCTTCTTGCGGTAGCTGACAAACGCTGCCGCGAGCCCGACGAACATGCCCAATGCCGGAATCCCCATGGCATGGGTGACGTTGATGCCGCTGATGTCCACACCACTACGGGCGACGTTGGCCAGCAGGATTTCATTAAGGAAGATGTTGCCGAAGCCCACGGGCAAGAACATGTACGGCGTAATCAAGCCGAAGGTCATGACACAGGCAATCAACCGGCGGTCCAGTTGCAGCTTGGTCAGCACATATAACAGTGGCGGCACCAGCAGGGGAATAAAGGCGATATGTATCGGCAGAATGTTCTGCGAAGCGATAGCCACCACCCACAGCAAACCGATCAACAGCCATTTGACCTGACGCCCACCGCTGACGTGCTGACGGTCGACCATCAGCAAGGCTTTGTCTGCCAGGGCATGCGCCAGGCCGGACTTGGCAATGGCCACGGCGAAAGCGCCGAGCAATGCGTAGGACAACGCGACCGTCGCGCCGCCACCAAGGCCGCTGTTGAAGGCTTTCAATGTTGCCTCGATGCCCAGGCCACCGGTCAAACCACCCACCAGGGCGCCCACGATCAGCGCGATTACAACGTGCACGCGGGACAGGCTGAGGATCAGCATGACGCCGACCGCGGCAATTACAGCATTAATCATCGTTACCTCAAGGCAAACGGAAAGAGTCCGGCCGGCAGTCTGCAAAGAGCCGCCAGCGGATTGAATGAGAGGGTTTTATTAGAGGGCGCGCACTGTGCCGGACCATTAACGCGTTGTCAAAGCGACCACGATCCCTTGTAGCAGCTGGCGAAGCCTGCGTTCGGCTGCGAAGCAGTCGTAAAACCTGCTTGCACGTTCCGCCAGATACACCGCGCCAGCTGGATTACGACTGCTGCGCAGCCGAACGCAGGCTTCGCCAGCTGCTACAGGTTTTGTGTGATGGCTTATTTAATTGAGCGGATAAAGAAAGCCGAATCGCGGCCGCTACAGTGCAAAGTCTCAGATATTTATCGAATAAAGGACGTCTCCATGTCGCTCAGAGAACTTTCCATTCAATGGAAAATCACCCTGCTGGCCGGGCTGTGCCTGGCCGGCATCGTGACCCTGCTGGTGGGTCTTTCGCTGTATCGCATGGAGCACAGCTCCGAAATGGTGAAAGCATCCAGCATGGAGATGCTCACCGAAGCGGCCCAGGCCCGGATCGAATCCCAGGGTGAAAACCAGGCGCTGGGGATTCGCCAGCAGTTCATGGACGCCTATCAATATGGCCACGGCTTTTCGCGCCAGGTGCTGTTCCTGCGCGACCAGGCCGAGAAGCGCTTTCTCGATGCCTTTGACCTGCGTGAAGACCTGACACGTCAGGTCAAGTCGGCCCTGCAAGCCAACCCGGACCTGCTCGGCCTCTCGCTGGTGTTCGAAGCCAACGCGCTGGACGGCAAGGACGATCTGTTCGCCGGCCAGGCCGAGTTGGGCAGCAACGACAAGGGCCGTTTCGCGCTCTATTGGTCGCAGCCGACACCGGGTAAGGTGACGTCGATGGCACTACCGGAAAGCGACATGGCCGACACCAGCACCGGCCCCAGCGGCGAACCGGCCAACGCCTGGTTCACCTGCCCGCGCACGACCCTCAAGCCCTGCGTGATCGAACCCTACTTCTACGTGATCGACGGCCAGAACGTGCTGATGACTAGTATCGTTTTCCCGCTGATGGTCAACGGCAAGGTCATCGCTTCGCTGTCGGTGGACATCAACCTCAACAGCCTGCAAGCCGTAAGCCAGGGTGCGAGCAAGAAGCTCTATGATGGCCAGACCAACGTCAGCATCATCAGCCCGGTCGGCTTGCTGGCCGGTTACAGCCCGGACGCCAGCAAGCTCAGCCAGCGCCTGGACACCGTGGACAAGACCAACGGTGCCGAGCTGATCCGCATGCTCGCCGCCAGCAGCAAGACCGAAAGCCTGCACAACAATCAACAACTCAAAGTGCTGTCGCCGTTCCAGCCGATTCCCGGTGGCAAGTCCTGGGGCGTGTTGCTTGAGGTGCCGGAGAAAGTCCTGGTCGGCCCCGCTGAAGCGCTGAAAAAACAACTCGATGAAAGCAACACCGCCGGCACCCTGGTCGAACTCGGCCTGGGTGTGCTGGCCGCGTTGATTGGCCTGTTGCTGGTGTGGCTGATGGCCCGCAGCGTGACCAGGCCGATCCTGGGTGTGGCGCACATGCTCGAAGACATTGCCAGCGGTGAAGGCGATCTGACCCGCCGCCTGGCCTACGACAAGCAGGACGAACTCGGCCAATTGGCCGGGTGGTTCAACCGCTTCCTCGACAAGCTGCAACCGATCATCGCCGAGGTCAAACGCTCGGTGCAGGACGCGCGCAGCACGGCGGATCAGTCGTCCGCCATCGCCACCCAGACCAGCGCCGGCATGGAACAGCAATACCGTCAGGTGGATCAGGTCGCTACCGCTTCCCACGAAATGAGCGCCACCGCTCAAGACGTTGCTCGCAGTGCAGCGCAAGCGGCACAGGCGGCGCGGGATGCGGATCAGGCCACCCGTCGCGGTCTGACCGTGATCGACCGCACCACCGCCAGCATCGACAACCTCGCCGCCGACATGAGCGCGGCGATGGTCCAAGTCGAAGGCCTGGCGGCCAACAGCGAGAAGATCGGTTCTGTGCTGGAAGTGATTCGGGCCATCGCCGAACAGACCAACCTGCTTGCGCTTAACGCCGCCATCGAGGCCGCTCGCGCCGGTGAGGCCGGACGCGGTTTTGCCGTCGTGGCCGATGAAGTGCGCAACCTGGCACGCCGGACCCAGGAGTCTGTCGAAGAAACCCGTCTGGTGATCGAGCAGTTGCAGACTGGCACTCAGGACGTGGTCGGCTCGATGAACAACAGCCATCGTCAGGCTCAGGGCAGTGTCGAACAGGTGGGTCAGGCGGTGACGGCGCTACGCCAGATTGGTGAGGCGGTGACGGTGATCAGCGACATGAACTTGCAGATCGCCAGCGCCGCGGAAGAGCAAAGCGCGGTGGCTGAGGAGATCAACAACAACGTGGCGACGATTCGGGATGTGACGGAGTCGTTGTCGGGGCAGGCCAATGAATCGGCGCGGGTGAGTCAGTCGCTCAATAGCCTGGCGAATCAGCAGCAGAGTTTGATGGATCAGTTCCGCGTTTAACGCAGTTATTGCGTCCTCTGAAGATCAAAATGTGGGAGCGGGCTTGCTCGCGAATGCGGTGTGTCAGCAACAGCGATGTCGACTGACACACCGCATTCGCGAGCAAGCCCGCTCCCACAGGGTACTCAGCGTTTGGGTAATTGGATGACTACCTTCAGGCCGCCCCACTCGCTTTCCTGCAGCTTCAATACCCCGCCCCACGTATCAACGATATCGCGCACAATCCCCAATCCCAACCCATGCCCGTCCGTTTGTTCATCAAGCCGCGTACCCCGGCTGAACACCTGATCGCGCTTGTCTTCGGGAATCCCCGGCCCATCGTCTTCCACGCTTAACTCAAACCCATCGGCGGACTCGACCACGCTCAACCGAACCTCGGCATCCGCCCATTTGCTGGCGTTGTCCAGCAAGTTACCGAGCAGTTCGAGCAAGTCCTCGCGATCCCAAGGCAGTTGCAAACCGGCCGGTGCACGGTAGCTAAGATCAAGATGCTCACCATGAATCATGTTCAACGTCGCCAGTAACCCAGGCAATTCCGCATCGCAATCAAACAACGCCCCCGGCAACGCATCGCCGGATAACCGGGCGCGATTGAGTTCGCGATTGAGTCGCTGCTGGACCTGTTCCAGTTGCGCCTTAATCACCTTGCGCAGTTCCGGCTGCGCATCGAGCTTCTCGCTTGAGGCCAGGCTCAACAATACCGCCATCGGGGTTTTCAAGGCGTGGCCGAGGTTGCCCAGCGCATTGCGCGAACGCTTGAGGCTGTCTTCGGTGTGCGCCAGCAAATGGTTGATCTGCGCCACCAGCGGTTCAAGCTCTACCGGCACCTGATCATCGAGCTGTGAGCGCTGGCCCTGCTGCAACTGGGCGATCTGCTCACGAGCCTTTTCCAGCGGGCGCAAGGCGCGGCGCACGGTAATGCGTTGCAGCAGCAGAATCAGCAGCAGTCCCGTCAGTCCAAGGCCCAATCCGACTTGACGCATGCGCTGGAAACTCTCGCGCACCGGCGTGTAATCCTGGGCCACGCTGATGGAAATCGATTGGCCGAGCCGTCGATAGTCTGAACGCAGCACCAGCAGTTGCTGCCCTTCCGGCCCCAATTCCAGGTTGCTGTGCAGGCCGGCATGGTCGAGGTGCGGCAGTTCCTGATCCCACAGCGAACGGGAGCGCCAATGGCTGTCGGCAAAATCGATGCGGAAGTAATGCCCGGAAAACGGTCGCTGATAGGCCGGCGACAGGTGTCGCTCATCCAGCTGCAAACCCTGCGGCCCGCGCACCAGCGCCACCAGCAGGTTTTCGCTGTCGTTGCGCAGCCCGGCTTCAAGGTAGCTCTGCAAGCCCAGCTCGAAACACCATAGGCTGATTTGCGCCAGCGCCAGGCCGACGATCACCATCACGCTGATCAACCCCAGACTCAAACGGCGCTGGATCGACCTCACCGGGCTTGTCCGCCGAACAGGTAACCCTGGCCGCGACGGGTTTCGATGACGCTGCGCCCGAGTTTGCGCCGCAGGTGGTTGACGTGGACTTCGAGCACGTTGGAGTCGCGCTCGGTTTCACCGTCGTAGAGGTGTTCGGCGAGGTGGCTTTTGGAAAGAATCTGCTCGGGGTGCAGCATGAAATAACGCAGCAGGCGGAATTCAGCGGCGGTGAGCTGGATGTCGGCGCCGTCGCGGGTCACGCATTGGCGGCCTTCGTCCAGGTGCAACCCGGCAGCCTTGAGCGTCGGCTGGTTGGCATGGCCGTGGGAACGGCGCAACAGCGCCTGGACGCGCAACTGCAGCTCTTCGGGGTGGAAGGGCTTGGTCAGGTAATCGTCGGCGCCGGCCTTGAGACCTTCGATCCGTTCGGCCCAGGAATCACGGGCGGTGAGGATCAGCACGGGCGTGGACAGACCACCGGCCCGCCATTGAGTCAGCACCTCGAGCCCTGGCAAACCCGGCAGGCCGAGGTCGAGGATGATCAGGTCGTAAGGCTCGCTGCTGCCCTGATACACCGCGTCGCGACCGTCGGCCAGCCAGTCCACGGCGTAACCCTGCCGATTGAGGCCGGCCGTCAGTTCGTCGGCCAGCGGCACATGGTCTTCCACCAGAAGCAAACGCATCGATCAATTTTCCTTGTCTTTCAGTAACTGGCCGGTGGTGGCGTCAAGGTCCAGTTCGCGGACAGCACCTTCGGTGGTCAGCAACTCGACTTCATACACGTAGACCTCGTGTTTCTCTTCAAGCTCGGCTTCCAGCAATTTGGCCCCGGGATAGCGGTCCAGAGCTTGCTGCAACAGCTGCTCCAGCGGCAGGATCACCCCCTGTTGACGCAGGCGCAGGGCTTCGTCCTGATCCAGGTCGCGGGCCATGACCACCGAGCAAAAAACCAGAAGCGCCAGAGCCATTCGACCGCTCACGCGCCGCTTTGAAACAGAAAGCACCTTCATTACGTATCCTGATGATCCTTGAGAATCTGCCCGCTGACAGCGTCCAATTCCAGATCCCACTCAATGCCCTGAGGGTCGCGCAATTCCACCTGATAGATGTACTTGCCGTACTCTTCTTCCAGCTCGGTTTCGGTGATCCTGGCGCCGGGATGTTTGGTCAGAGCGGTGGCGTTGAGCTTCTCGAAAGACACAATGGTACCAGCGTCGCGCAGTCTCAGGGCTTCATCGGGACCGAGGTCGCGAGCGTGGGCGATGCTGGCGGTCATGCCGATGATGGACGCGGTGAACAGGGCAGTCAGGGTTCTCATGGGGTGTCTCCGTATTTTTTTATGTGTTGCCTACGGGGTGCACCTTAACGGGGCGAACTTAACTGAAACTGAATTGCCATCATCAGGAGTGGCACCTCGATATCGCAGAGCTGCGCAAAACCTGTGGGAGCTAGCTTGCTCGCGATGGCGGCTTAACTTTCAACAAATATGTCGACTGTCACACAGCTATCGCGAGCAAGCTCGCTCCCACAGGGGATTCATGCACTTATAATCCCCCGCTTGCCAGACATCGAGACCGGTATGACCGCTATCCACATCAAGTTCCCCTCACTGACCCTCAAGGCCGGCCCTCGCGCCTTGGCGCGCATCCGTGAAAACGGTTTGAGCTCCGCCGATGTGGGCACGCTGCCGGGTGCCGCCGGTGGCCCCAAGGCGTTGGGGATTCAAGGTCTGGACCTGGCGTTGTTCGGTGAATGGCTGCCGGCGGCACCGCGCGAGCGTTCGTTGATCGGTGCGTCGGTGGGGTCCTGGCGCTTCGCCAGCGCGTGTCTGCCGGATGCCGCCGAAGGTATCCGCCGCCTCGGTCACCTCTACACCGAGCAAAACTTCGCCAAGGGCGTGACCATGGCGCAGATCAGCCAGAGCTCCCGGCGCATGCTCGATGAGCTGCTTGACGGCCGCGATGCTTCGATTCTGGACAACGCCCATTACCGACTGAACATCATGGTGGTCAAAAGCCACGGCCTGCTGGCGGACGATCATCGCGGCCGACTGGGGCTGGGCCTGTCATCGGTGATCGCCGACAACCTGCGTGGCCGGGCGCGCCTGTCGCGGCATTTCGAGCGGCTAATCATTCACGATCCGCGTCTGGCACCGCCGGTCAATGCATTGAACGATTTCCCCTCGCGCTTCGTTGCGCTGAATGCCGACAACCTGCGCCAGGCCTTGCTCGCGTCAGGCTCGATCCCGATGGTGATGGAAGGCGTGCGTGATCTGCCGGGTGCCGGTGCCGGGACGTTTCGCGATGGCGGTCTGCTGGACTATCACCTCGACCTGCCCTACAGCGGCAACGACATCGTGCTCTATCCGCATTTCACCGACCGGGTCATTCCCGGCTGGTTCGACAAGGCCCTGCCGTGGCGCCGCGCATGTCCCGCGCGTTTGCAGGATGTCCTGTTGCTGGCGCCGTCGAAGGATTACCTGGCGCGCCTGCCCTACGGCAAACTCCCGGACCGCAACGACTTCAAACGCTTCATGGGCGATGCCCCGAGCCGGCAGAAATACTGGCGCACGACGATGGATGAAAGCCGTCGCATGGGCGATGAGTTCCTCGAACTGGCTGCCAGCGGTCGCCTCGGGGAGCGCTTGCTGACCCTTTAGTCAGTGTTTTCCCGCAACGCCAAACGCAAACTGTTAAACTCGCCGCCTGCCCACATCGCCGCGGCGATCGCCACCTGACAGAGCTGAAATCACTGTGGAAATTTTCAAAGAGTTCACCTTCGAATCCGCCCACCGCCTGCCCCACGTACCGGACGGCCACAAGTGCGGCCGCCTGCACGGTCACTCGTTCAAAGTGGCGATCCACCTGAGCGGCGACCTCGATCCGCACACGGGCTGGATCCGCGATTTCTCGGAAATCAAGGCGATCTTCAAGCCGCTCTACGAACGCCTGGACCATAACTACCTGAACGACATTCCCGGTCTGGAAAACCCGACCAGCGAAGTCCTGGCCAAATTCATCTGGAAGGAATTGAAGCCTCTGCTGCCGGAACTCAGCGCGATCCGCATCCACGAGACGTGCACCAGTGGCTGCATCTATCGCGGTGAGTAAAAACACCCGATTGAAAAGAACCACCGGCGACGGTGGTTTTTTTATGCCTGTCGTTTCGCCGTCCTCCCCGGTACAGTCGGGCCTCATCCTTGGCCCAAAGGAACCCGTCCGATGTCGCTGCTTATTCGTCCCGCTACCCTTGAGGATATCGCGCAGATCGAGGCCATCGTCGAGGCGGCTTACTCGCCCTACATCGAGCGTATTGGCCGCAAACCCGCACCGATGCTGGATGACTACGCCAGTCAAGTGCTGGCCAGGCGCGTCCATGTGCTCGCCCACGAGCAGACACTCAGCGGCTTTGTGGTGTTGATCGACACGGAAGAGTACTTGCTGCTGGACAACATCGCGGTCAGCCCGGCGGTCAAGGGGCAAGGTTATGGCCGTCAGTTGCTGGACTTCGCCGAACGCCACGCACTCGACGCGGGTTACCCATCGATCCGGCTGTACACCAACGAAGCCATGAGCGAAAACATTGCGCTGTACACCCGCCGAGGGTATGTCGAAACCCACCGGGTCGAAGAGAACGGCCTGCGCCGTGTGCACATGAGCAAATCGCTGGGTTGAGCGCACTAAAAACCTGTGGGAGCGAGCTTGCGCCGGGCGGCGTTCAGACGATGGCGTCTGTACATTCAAGGCCGCCATCGTCGGAACGCCGCCCGGAGTAAGCTCGCTCCCACAGGGGATTTGCGCCGTGTGCTAATTCTGCGTTCATCGAAGACTCACTGTGGGAGCGAGCTTGCTCCGGGCGGCGCTCCGACGATGGCGGCCTGGCAGTCACATTGATGTTGAATGTGCAGACGCCATCACGAGCAGGCTCGCCCCCACAGGGACAGGCGTTTCGTCAGTGAATATAAAAACAGCCTTCAATGGCTGTTTTTTTATGCCTATGCTTTTTTGGCTCCCCCACGCCAAGAGGACACCCGCAATGACTGACTGGCCGCTGCCTCAGACCTATCGCTTCAACGGGCACTCCGTTCGCTACGCCGTACGGGGCGACGGTCCGCCGTTGGTGTTCGTGCATGGCACGCCCTTCTCTTCTTATGTGTGGCACCGGATTGCGCCGCACTTCATCACCACGCATCGGGTGCATTACTTTGACCTGCTGGGTTATGGGCTATCGGAGAAAATCGACGGCGATGTGTCGTTGGGTGTGCAGAACGACCTGTTGGCTCACTTGCTGGATCACTGGGGCCTGGAGCGACCAGACCTCGTCGCTCACGACTTCGGCGGCGCCACCGCCCTGCGTGCTCACCTGCTGAACGGCAAGGACTACCGCAGCCTGACGCTGATCGATCCCGTGGCGCTGACACCCTGGGGTTCGCCGTTTGTGCAGCATGTGCGTCAGCATGAGGCGGCATTCGGTGGCCTGCCCGATTACATTCAGCGGGCGATTGTGCCGACCTATATTCGCGGGGCGATCAAGCGCGAAATTCCCGATGCTGAACTGGCGCCGTATGTGCAGCCGTGGCTCGGCGATCCGGGGCAAGCGGCGTTCTATCGGCAGATTGCTCAGATGGATGAGCGTTACACCCGTGAGGCCGAAGGGCTGTACCCGACGATTCGTTGTCCGGTGCAGATTCTGTGGGGGGAAGATGATCAGTGGATTCCCATTGAACGTGGGCAGGCGTTGCATCAGATGATTCCGGGGTCGCGGTTTCAGGCGATTCCGAATGCCGGGCATCTGGTTCAGGAAGATGCGCCGGAAGCGATCGTCGCGGCGTTGCTGCGGTTTCTGCCGCAACACAAATCCCCCTGAAAAAACCGAATCAAATGTGGGAGCGGCGGTGCGGCGATCCGACTTGCTCGCGAAGGCGCTGGGGCAGTCGACCTCAGTGTTGAATGCTCAACCGCTTTCGCGAGCAAGTCGGATCGCCGCACCGCCGCTCCCACATGGGTTCTGTGTTCCTTCAGGTGCACCGCTTTCGTGCCCCTTTCCGCGCCAAGTCTCCCCGCTCGGCTATAAATAACTACACCACCCCACGCTTGGCACGACCACTGCAACACTCCCCGCGTCACTCATTCAGCAAGGAACGCCCCATGACGCAGAACGATCCCGGCAACGATTACCCCCTCAGCGAAGTCCCGATGCATGCCCGCAAAGGCCTGGCCTCAACGGCCATGGTGCTGCTGGGTTTCACCTTTTTTACCGCGACCATGTTTGCCGGCGGCAAGCTCGGTGTGGCGTTCAGTTTCGGCGAGATGATGGCGGTGATTATCGTCGGCAATCTGCTGCTGGGGATCTACGCCGCAGGCCTTGGCTACATCGCCTTCAAGAGCGGCCTGAATTCGGTGCTGATGGGACGCTTTTGCTTCGGTGAAGTGGGCAGCAAGCTCAGCGACCTGATCCTCGGTTTTACCCAGATCGGCTGGTACGCCTGGGGCACGGCCACTGCCGCCGTGGTGCTGGGCAAGTATTTCGAATTGAGCGAGGGCACCGTTCTCGGGCTGATGGTGCTGTTCGGCCTGGTGTTTTGCGCGACCGCGTATGTCGGTTATCGCGGCTTGGAGATTCTGTCGTACATCGCCGTACCGGCGATGATGTTGCTGCTGATGCTGTCGATGTGGGTGGCCACGGTGAAGGTTGGCGGGCTCGACGGTTTGCTCGCTGTAGTCCCGACGGGAACACTGGACTGGTCGACCGCCATTACTTTGGTGTTCGGCACCTTTGTCAGCGGCGCAACCCAGGCGACCAACTGGACGCGTTTCTCCCGTTCAGCACGCGTCGCGGTGCTGGCGAGCCTGATCGGCTTCTTCATCGGCAACGGCCTGATGGTGTTGATCGGTGCTTACGGTGCCATCGTCTACCAGCAACCGGATGTGGTCGAAGTGTTGCTGTTACAAGGCTTCGCCATGGCGGCGATGGCGATGTTGCTGCTCAATATCTGGAGCACCCAGGACAACACCATCTACAACTTCGCCGTCGCCGGTTGCAACCTGCTGCGCACCGGCCGTCGCAAAACCGTGACCCTGGCGGGCGCGGTGATCGGCACGTTGCTGGCACTGCTGGGCATGTACGACATGCTGGTGCCCTACCTGATTCTGCTGGGCACCGTGATTCCGCCGATTGGCGGCGTGATCATGGCGGACTTCTTCTACCGCTATCGTGGTCAATACCCACGTCTGGCCGATGCCCGGTTGCCGGCGTTTAACTGGTCCGGTTTGGCCGCCTACGCAGTCGGCACGGTCGCCGCGTTCAGCTCACCGTGGGTCGCGCCGCTGGTAGGGATTGCCGCTGCCGCGCTAACGTATGTGTTACTGACCGGCGTGCTGGGTGCCCGTACTGCCAACGCACCATTACAAGATCTATAAAAGGATTCGCCTGATGCACATCATCAACGCCCGCCTGCGCAACCAAGATGGCCTGCATGAGTTGCACCTGGAAAACGGCCAGATCAGCAACATCGCCCGACAGACCGAAGCGCCGACCCTGGGCCCCGATGATCTGGACGCCGGCGGCAACCTGGTAGTGCCACCCTTCGTCGAGCCGCACATTCACCTCGACGCCACGCTCACCGCCGGCGAGCCGCGCTGGAACATGAGCGGCACGCTGTTCGAAGGCATCGAATGCTGGGGCGAGCGCAAAGTGACCATCACCGAAGAGGACACCAAAACCCGCGCCAAGAAAACCATCCAGACCCTCGCCGCCCACGGCATCCAGCACGTGCGCACCCACGTCGATGTCACCGACCCGCAGCTCACCGCGCTCAAGGCGATGCTCGAAGTGCGCGAGGAAAGCCGTCACCTGATCGATATGCAGATCGTTGCGTTCCCGCAGGAAGGCATCGAGTCGTACCGCAACGGTCGCGAGCTGATGGAAGAAGCGATCCGCATGGGGGCCGATGTGGTCGGCGGTATTCCGCATTTCGAGTACACCCGCGATCAAGGCGTGAGTTCAGTGAAATTCCTGATGGACCTCGCCGAGCGCACCGGTTGCCTGGTGGACGTGCATTGCGATGAAACCGACGACCCGCACTCACGCTTTCTAGAGGTGCTGGCCGAAGAAGCCCGCAGCCGCGACATGGGCTCACGGGTCACCGCCAGCCACACCACGGCCATGGGCTCTTACGACAACGCTTACTGCGCCAAACTGTTTCGCCTGCTCGGGCATTCAGGGATCAGTTTTGTCTCCTGCCCCACCGAAAGCATTCACCTGCAAGGGCGCTTCGACAACTTTCCGAAACGCCGTGGCGTGACCCGTGTCAACGAGCTGCTCGAAGCCGGGATGAACGTGTGTTTCGGCCAGGATTCGATCGTCGACCCGTGGTATCCGCTGGGCAACGGCAACATCTTGAGGGTGCTCGAAGCCGGCCTGCACATCTGCCACATGCTCGGGTACCGCAACCTGCAAAGCGCGCTGGACCTGGTCACCGACAACAGCGCCAAGGCCATGAACCTGGGTGATCGTTATGGACTGGAACGCGGGCGGCCAGCGAATTTGCTGATTCTGTCGGCGGACAGTGATTACGAGGTGATCCGCAGCCAGGGCCTGCCGCTGTATTCGGTGCGCGATGGCAAGGTGTTGATGACGCGGCAGATGCCGGTGGTGGAATGGGCGGTTCAGCCCTAAATTCTCGCTGATTATGCGGGCCTCTTCGCGAGCAAGTCGAATCGTCGCACCGCCGCTCCCACATTGGATCTGTGTCGTCCACAAATCCCCTGTGGGAGCGGCGGTGCGACGATTCGACTTGCTCGCGAAGGCGATGTTGAATTCACCCCATCAACCGCGCCGTGCCGAACAACCTGACCCGACTCAACTCACCCTGCTCTTCTTCCAGAAGAATCGGCGCCGTACCGCCTGGCATGACGACTTTCACTTCGCCAGCCGTGACCCAACCCACCCGCCACGCCGCGCAAGCCACCGCACTGGCGCTGGTGCCCGACGACGCCGTCGGCCCTTCTCCGCGTTCAAATACTCGCGCGACGACTCGCCCTTCTGACTCAAGCATCGCCCATTGCAGATTCACGCCAGCAGCACACGGCTCCCCTGCCCCGGTCGGCATGGCGTAGGCGATACGCGTCAGCCCTTCGGACAACCCCGGCTCGCGCATCTGCTCATTGCTCGGCAATGCATCGGCTTTCTCTAAAAGCGTCACACAATGTGGATTGCCAATGCGCACGAGCTGGCTTCGAGACCAGGCGGGATCGAGCGCCGACAACGGCTGCACATGGCTGACGTCGCGACCGTTCAACAGCACGCTTTCAACCCCTTTTGCCCCCACCGCGTCAGGCCCGAACGAGGGTTTGCCCAAATCCAGCCAGAACCCTTTTACACCCTCGATCTCGGCCGGTTTCACCGAAGTGTCCACCGGTGAAACCGCATCAGCCTTGTCATGATGAACCCTGAGCAAACAAACCTCGTCCCTCGGCAGCAGCCCTTGCTCACTCAGGGCCTGAGAGAAAATCGTCAGCCCGTTGCCACTGCGCTCGGCGAGCGTGCCGTCAGTGTTAACGATCAGCAGGTCAAACGGTGGCGAGTCTTGAAACGGCCCGATCAGCAAGCCATCGCAACGATGGTCCTTGCTGCCGGACGGTTGTGTACCAGGCGCCCAGCCACAGAACGCCTCGATGGCCGACAGCGCCCATGCCTCGCGGGTTTGCGCTGCCGGACCGGCCAGCTCAGGTAAATCGATACCCGCGCAGCGCACGGCCTCGGGCGCTGCAACCGCATAGATATTGCCTCGAGCATCGTAGAACGGCGCCATGGATCGGTCCTGAAATCAGCCAGAAAAGAACCTGTACTTTAGGGGCTCCCGGAAGAAAACCGCAAACGATCCGGTTATTTAACCCCCGCCTCTTATCGCAAAAAAATCGCTGCAACCTGTCAGTTGTGACAGCAGACAGCCCATCCAACTCGCCCCAAAGTAGAACCTCGCCTCTATCGTGTGGTAACGATCATGAAAAGGACGTTCCTATTACACCTGCTGATTGCCCTCACGTTGGGCGGTGCGGTCATCGCCGGTCAAAACGGCGCCGGCGTAAAGGTGATCGACGACGTCATGCCCAACCACATGACCGACAACAATAACCCCGAACCGCTGTTCCTCAGAGGCCGAAACGAATGGCGTCACGATTGTGAACCCTGTGATAAAGGCGATGTTTTCCTTGATGGCAAAGCCAATCTAAACACTGACAATCCGCGCGTGTTCGAAACCTTCAACTCTGAATTCATCAACCTGCGCGACCATTAAGACGCCCAGGGGGCGTGGGATCCTATGATCCGTCTAGCGGCATGCGCTGGCACCCGGGTCCCAACGTGAGCTTGACCAGCGAGATGGGCAGGACAACGGGAGGGGCGTTTTAACGTTGCGATTGACGATTAGGAGAAACCCTCAGGGTCGCGACACGCTGTCTGATATGCAAGGATGCTCCTCGGTCTATTGTCAGCAACCCGCAACGCCAAGGATTTTTCATGACTGCCCTCAACACGTCTGCGCCCGTCATCCCCGGACGCCTGGAACAGATGTCCACGCGGATCGCCTTTTTCATTGCCGGTTTCGGCATCGCCGCGTGGGCGCCGCTGGTGCCCTACGCCAAGGCTCGGGCCGGGCTGGATGAAGGGACGCTCGGTTTGCTGCTGTTGTGCCTGGGGGTGGGGTCGATTCTGGCGATGCCGATGGCGGGGCTTCTGGCCACGCGTTTCGGCTGTCGCCGGGTGGTGAGCGCCGGGGTGTTGCTGATCTGTACGGCCCTGCCGCTGCTGGCGACGGTGTCGTCGATTCCGGCGTTGATTGCCGCGTTGTTCATGTTCGGCGCGGGCCTTGGCACGGTGGATTCGACGGTGAACCTGCAAGCGGTGATCGTTGAACGGGCCAGCGGCAAGACCATGATGTCGGGTTTCCATGGGCTGTTCAGCCTCGGCGGGATTGTCGGGGCGGCGGGCGTCAGCGCCCTGCTCGGCTTTGGGGTTTCACCGCTGGGGGCAACGCTAGTGGTGATCGTGATGCTGCTGATCGCCCTGGCCAAGGCCGCGCCGCACCTATTGCCTTACGGCAGCGAAAGTTCGGGGCCGGCGTTTGCCGTTCCCCATGGCATTGTGCTGTTCATCGGCGGGATGTGTTTCATCGTGTTCCTCGCCGAAGGCGCGGCGCTCGACTGGAGCGCAGTGTTCCTGGCGCAGGAACGCGGGATCGACACCGCTTATGCGGGACTGGGTTACGCGGCGTTTGCGTTGACCATGACCGTCGGACGATTGACCGGTGATTCGATCGTCCGTCGTCTCGGCGCTACGCGGGTGATTGTGTTCGGTGGGTTGACGGCCGCAGCGGGCCTGTTTGTGGCGACCTTCGCCCCGAGTTGGGAAGCGGCGCTGGTGGGTTATGCATTGTTGGGGGCGGGTTGTTCGAACATTGTGCCGGTGCTGTACACCGCCGTGGGCAAACAGACGGTGATGCCCGAAAGCGTCGCCGTGCCGGCCATTACCACACTCGGTTATGCCGGGATTCTTGCGGGGCCTGCGTTGATCGGGTTTATCGCCCATGGCAGCAGTTTGAGTTTTGCCTTCGGGTTGATGGCGGTGTTGCTGGTGGCGGTGGCCATTGGCGGGAAGGTGTTGAAGGTCTGAAAGCGAAAAGATCGCAGCCTACACAGCAGCTCCTACAGGATGTACGCCATCCAAATGTAGGAGCTGCCGGAGGCTGCGATCTTTTGATCTTCAGCCGTTAAAACCCGACGCTAGCCTGCACAAAGAACGTGCGCGGTGCGCCAACGTACATCCCCGAGTTGTTGTCGCTGGAGCGGATGAAGTACTGCTTGTCGAAAATGTTCTTCACCCCGGCGCCGACTTTCAGGTTCGAAAGCGTCGCGCCGAAGTCATAACCGCCGCGCACGTTCCAGGTGACGTAGCCCGGGATATCGCCGTACTGGCCGTCCGCGGTGCCTTCGGTGATGTAGTTGTTGGTGAAGCTGCCGTCAGCGTTGACGGCAACGCCCGGCGAACGCTGCTTGGACTGGGCAAACGCATCGAGGTTGTAGGTCCAGCGGTTGATGTCGTAACGCAAGCCGGCAGTCGCGACCTGACGCGAATAGAACGGCAGGTCACGACCCTTGAAGCCCGGGATCTCGCCTTCATAAACGGCGCGCGTGTAGGTGAAACCGGCGTTGGCGGTCAGGCCGTCGAAGCGTGGGTCCAGTGCCGCCATGTCGTAGTGCACCGAGGCTTCGAGGCCCTGGTGCGTGGTCGCGCCGAGGTTGGTCCAGCCCGCATCGTTGCTGATGTATTGCAGCTCTTTATCGAAGTCGATGTAGAACAGCGTCACTTCCCCGCCCCACACATCATTGTTGTAGCGTGTGCCGACCTCGTAGGTCTTGGCCTTTTCCGGTTCCAGGCCGTTAGCGGTGTTGTCACCCGCACCACCCTGGCCGAGCTGGAAATATTGCAGGCTGCCGAACGAGGTTTCGTAGTTGGCGAACAGCTTCCACTCTTCCGACACGTGATACATCACGCTCAGGGCCGGCAGCGGCTCGTTGCTTTCGATGCTGCGGTTCTTTTCCAGCACCGGTTTGCCGGCGGTGTCGAGCACCGGGCGGTCGTGCCAGTCAGTGCTGATGTGTTCAAAGCGGATGCCGGGGGTGATGGTCCAGTTACCGACGTCGATTTTGTTATCGACGTACACCGAGTTGGCTTCAGTGCCACCGGTGCGGTCCTGATAGACATGGCCGTCGGAGTTCTTGGTCACGACCGGCTCGTTATTGACCAGCGCCAGGCGGCTCGCCTCTTCGTGCATGCCTTCCTTGAGGTAGCGATAACCGACACTGACTTCCTGGGTGGTCGGGCCGACGTCGAACACACGGGACACCCGCGGTTCAATCCCGAAGGTGTAGTAAGTACGCGGGAACGAGCCGAGAGTCTTCTGATCGCGAGCGGCGATGTTGCTGCCACGGAAGCTGTCGGAATAGTAGGTCAGCACTTCGGCCTGGGTGCGGTCGTCGATCTGCCGTGCCCACTTGAACGAGACGTCCTTGCGGCGGCCGCTGAAGTTGTCGTTGTTGCGGTCGGACTGGAACGGATTGGCGTCGTACTGCGCCTGGGTCAGGCCGCCGGGCATGTCGGCGCTGGCGTCGTAGTAGTGAAAGTTGAGGCTGAAATCGTCCACATCGGTGGGTGCCCAGTGGGTCTTGAGGATCACGTCGTCGATGTCGTTGCCGTTGTTGCGTTCACGGTAACCGTTGCCATTCACGCCCGAGTACAGCAGCGCCATGCCGATGCCGTTGTCCGCGGTGCCGCCGAGAAACGCCGTGTCGATATGCTTCCAGCCACCGTGCTGGGAGGTTTCCAGGGTCGAACCGATTTCACCGGTGGCTTTCTCCGGGATTGCGCGAGTGACGAAGTTGATCACGCCACCAACGTTCTGCGGTCCGTAACGCACGGAGCCGGCGCCGCGAACCACGTCGATGCTGTCGAGGTTGCCGGAAGAAATCGGGGCCATGGACAACTGCGGCTGGCCGTACGGGGCGAACGCTGCCGGCACGCCGTCAATCAGCACGGTGGAGCGTGGCGACAGGCGTGAAGTCAGGCCGCGCACGCCGACGTTCAGGGAGATGTCGCTGCCGCCGGTGCCGTTGGCATCTTGAACTTGCACACCGGGCACACGCTTCAACACGTCGCCGACGTTCATTGCGCCCTGCTCGACCATCGCCTCGCGGCGAATCACCGTACGCGCGCCGGGGTGGTTCTGCACCACGGCGGCATCGGCGTCACCGAGCCAGTCACCGACCACCTTGATGTCGGTCACGCCCAGTTCCAAAGGGCCGTTTGCAGCCGAAGTCGGTGCCGGCATCAACGTGACCGAACCTTCGTCGATCTGGTATTGCAGACCGCTGCCTTGCAGCAGCTGGCGCAGCGCGTCTTCTGGCGAAAGGTTGCCGTCCACCGCCGGGGCCTGTTTGCCGGCGACCAGCTCAGGGCTGAAAAACACCTGCAGCGAGGTTTGCTGGCCCAGTTCACTCAGGGCCTGCCCCAGGGGTTGCGCCGGGATGTGAATCGCGTCGGCGGCAAAAGCCTGGGGCAGCGCCGCGGTGACAGCCAGGGTGAGAGCGAGGCGCAACCAAGGTGATTTGTTGTTTTTAGCGGTGGATTTTTTCACGTCGAACGTAGTCCTGTGGATCGCAAGAGTGTGCGCTTGTTAATGCAAACCAGTTGCAGTTGGACAGGAAGACGATCAACTCGAAAAAAACCTGAATTTATTTTGAAATTATTTCCTGACTGCCGTCATCGAGGGTGCGCACGGCCACCGGCAGAATGCTCGGCAAGGCCTTGAGCAGTGCGTCGGTGTTGTCGGATTTGAACACGCTGGTCAGGCGCAGATTGCCCACTTTGTCGTTGCCGACGGTGAGCGGTTTCTCCCGATAGCGCGAGACTTCTTCGGCAACGTCGCTGAGTCTGGCGTTGGTGAACACCAGTTTGCCGCTGCGCCAGGCGGTCAGCTCGGCAGGATTGACCGCGTAAGCAGCGGCCACTTTGCCTTGGGCATCGATGTGCGTGCCGAGGCCGGCCGTGAGGCTGATGAAATCGCTGTCCGCCGCTGTGCGACCCTGAACCTTGACGGTGCCCTGCTCCACCACGACCCGGGTTTGGGCGGTGTCGCGGCGCACATCAAAACGGGTGCCGGTAACCGTGACCTTGCCGCTGCCCGCCTCGACCACGAAAGGCCGACGGGTGTCGTGCTCGACGCTGAACATCGCTTCGCCCTGCGTCAGCTCGATGCTGCGGCGGTCGTTTTCATAGTGCACCTGAACGCGGCTGCGGCTGTTCAGGTCGATCACCGAACCGTCCGGCAACGCCACATGACGTCGCTCGCCCAGAGCCGTGGAAAATTCGGCGGTGTAGATCGCCGGGTGATTCAAACCGCTGAACAGCCCCAACCCGAGCGCGACGGCCAACACACTGGCGGCCACCGCATAACGCACCAGCGGGCGGCGTTTGCTGCGCGCAGGCGCGGTTTCACACAAGGCTTGCAGTCGCGCCGCCGGCAGCAAATCAGCCGCCGACCATAAGCCCTGGAGCAACTGGAATTCATCGCGATGCTGAGGGTGTTCGTCCAGCCAGGCTTCGAAATGCCGGTACTCTTCGACATTGATCGCAGGTTCCTGCAAACGCACAAACCACCGCGCCGCCTCGTCGCGAACCGTTGTTCGCCCGCACGCACAATCACGAGTATCCATCATGGAAGTTCCTGTTTGGCTGGGGATGAGAAGACACGGAAGATCTGCCTTACGTAGGAGCTGCCGCAGGCTGCGATCTTTTGATCTTGATCTCCAGCGATTTCAATGCCGCCAAAAGATCGCAGGCTTCGCCAGCTCCTACAAAAGCCACGGCACATCATGATTGCAATCCGTCAAGGCGGTCGCGCAGATGCCGCAGCGTGCGGATCATATATTTTTCCACCATGTTCTTGGACAGCCCCAGGCGTTCGGCGATTTCGGCCTGGGTCAGGCCTTCGATCTTCTGCCAGACAAACACCTTGCGGCAGTTGACCGGCAACTCGGTGAGCGCCCGTTCGATGGAGTCAGCCAACTGGATCGCCTGCATGAAATGCTCCGGGTCGCCGGACGACGACACACTGTGATCAACCGCCTCCGACTCCATGGCGCCCCGCCGATCCTCCCGCCGATAACCATCCACCGCAATGTTGCGCGCGGTCTGGTGCAAGTACGCCCGAGGTTGTGCAACCGTCGCCGAATCCGACTCAAGCACCCTCACGAAGGTGTCGTGGGCCAGGTCCTCAGCCTGCTGACGATTTCTCAGGCGACGGGTCCAGGTCCCGACCAACTCTTCGTAATGCTCGAAAAAGCCGTGTCTGCGGGGCAGCTTGGGGGTCATTGCGGTGTGCTGTGAAGACGGGGCGTGAATAGTAATGCTTCCTATTAACCGGAAGCAATGGGATTAAGAACCCGTAGGAGCTGTAGGCTTTCAAAAAAAATGACAAAAATGGCAAATAGATGATCCAGACAGACTCACTAACAAATTGTTTTCTTTGAAAAATCTCAATGACTGCCAAAAAAAACATGCGAAAGCATGCTCTCGCACCTTGCTTGAAAGGGGTGCCAACTCTACCGAAGGCCCACGAAAACTCCCCGCCTACGCTAAAAGACCATACTTGAATAAGTAGAGATGTGTATGTGTAATGTGCAATGCACACTGCGCATCCACCTATCGATAAATACTTAATCAAAATCTTCCCGGCAGTTACTGATAAAAGTTGGCTTCCTTGGAGGTCGCATCAAAGTCACTCAACCTTAACGTTCCATTGCTAAAAAGATTGATCGCCGAAGGCGAGCTTCACGGATACAGAGGCATCTCTGCATGCGGCAACAAGACGATTGCCGTCGATCTGATACAAGCTAGGCACCTCGCCGCTACCCTGCCTCGTTATATTGCGCAAGCAGCCAATCAACTAAAGCTGCCAGTCAATACCATCAAAGTGCTATGCAAAAACGGCTGTTTTACTTGCCGAGGCGGTCGGCCCGCAGCGGGACAATCGTGGTGGATCGATACAAACTCGTTCGACATCTCCAACGCATGCATCAAACATCGACGATCAAGCTCGAGCCCCCTCTCCTTGAGTGATGCACTCCGTCACCCCTTCATTTCAGGGGAAGGGGTAGCTCACCTTTTCAAAGCAATTCAGGAAGGCACCTTATCCGTTTCATTCAAAGCTAAATCAGACGCCGGTGTGATTGGGGAATGGCGACTGGAAAGTGATGAATGGCAGGCCTGGCTCAGCGCGCATATGAGGCAAATAACTGCCTCTCAATCGCTAAGCGTTGCACAAGCTGCCGAAATTCTAGGTATTACGAACGACGTCGCCTACACCCTCATTCGTCACGGGCTGCTGAATTCGACCGTTGAACTCAAAAACGGTGTTACATCACAACGGATCAATTTGGGGCTTGGCCTACTTGGTAGCAGGACAGCCTCTTGCGTTTGCTTCGCAAAAAAAGGGTTCGACTTTGATTGGCTTTCCGCAAGATGTGTCTACCAGACGCTTACTCCTGAGCGACGGCCAGCAATCGACTGAAACGGAGTCATTGGTCGCAGCACACTTATTCAACCTGTCGACGCATGGTCAGAATGGCGGTTCCGAAAAATATAAATGTTGAACCCACCACTCGGCTGATCCACCGTGACAGCTCGGGCCGTGTCAACGCCCCTTTTGCCCTGGAGGCAAGCGCGGAATATAAGCTCAAGGACACCACCGACAACGCCATGTAGATAGAGGTGAGGATCAGGAACTGCGGTAGCAACGTTGCATTCTGGTCAATGAATTGAGGAAACAGTGCGGTGAAGAACATCGTCGCCTTAGGGTTGGTTACAGCCGTCAGGAAGGCCGGCTTGAACAATCTGGAACGAGTGGGCCGACTCTTCTTGAAGTTGTCCTGAATACCGTCAGCGAGCATCGAACTCTTTCTAAACAACTGCCTGGCACCCAAGTAGAATAAATAACCAGCACCGATGACTTTCACCGCATTGAACAACCATTCGGAACTGGCAAGCAATGCTCCAAGCCCCAACATGGCAGCTGCTGACAGGCAGAAGAGTCCACTCGCATTGCCAAGGGAAGACCACACTGCGCTGCGTTGTCCATGGGCCAGAGTGTTGTTGATCGCCATCAAAGTCGCGGGCCCTGGGCTGGCAATGGAGACGGCGGCGACTAGCGTAAACGCAAGAATCGAATGAAGCACCATTTTCTAGGCTCCTAGAGGATAAGTTTTTGCACATTACTCAAGGGGGGCGGGCCAACAGGCTACATGTCGCTCGGCGACATCCGAGTTCGCCTTAACAATTGCGACCGACATAAGCGAAACATTTTGCATGAGTACACCCGCCGCGATTTCCCGTAACGATTGAATCGAGAGTCTCTAATTCTGGTAGCGCTACGCATCCCCTATGTTGATCTTTTGAATCCGCAAGTACATGGAGAGGACTACATCTCTCCCCGCATATAAAATCGAGTAACCTTGCACTTTCTCATCGAGCATCTTTGAAAACTTCCAAAGATACAAACTGCATTACTTCACCGAGAAAGCGGCTTGCCAATACTGAAACAAGCACAGCGTCACCGGATGTTAGCAACTTTAATTTAGGCTTGGGAGTTTGGTTGCCTTGAAGCTGCGGATGCTGATGTAGATAGTTCTTGAGAGACAGTGAGGCTATCCTTGCCTGAGATAGTAACACGCAATCAGATGGCACCACCGCCAGGAACGCATGCTCGACTAACGCGTAGTGAGTACATCCTAAAATTATCTTTTCTAGAGTGACTCCGTTTAACATATCCATCATCGACTTTACGTTAGCTTCTACTTCACGTTCTATGGCGCTAAATTCTGCGCCATTTTCAATCAGTCCTGCTAACTGTGGGCATGCTTGCTGAATTAGCTGGATTGAAGCGTCCCGCTTGGCAACCTCAATGGGAAAGTACTGACTAGCAACAGTTGCAGATGTGGCGAAAATTCCAATCGTGCGGACTTTAGAATCAAAATCTGTTTTTCTCAGTTCTTTTTCTGAATGCCAAGGACGACCAGCAATTTCTTCGATGGTTGGAACGACAATACCAAGTATTCGCCTACCCTCCCAATGTAAAGGCAACCACTCCTGCTGAAGCCTCCGTAGCGCAACTGTAGAGGCGGTATTACAAGCCAGAACTACAAGATCGCAACCCATTATGAAAAGCTTTTCCACACACTCACGAGTGTATTCATATATTTGTTCTGCAGTTCGAGCCCCATACGGGGCACGAGCGTGGTCGCCAAAATAAATGAATTCAGAATTCCTGAATTGCTTGGACAGTTCGGAGAGAATTGTCAATCCGCCCAGCCCTGAGTCGAACACACCGATCATATGAATTATCTTTAAAGTAATTTTTTTAAGATGGATTGCTAAAAGACGCGTTTAATCCCTCATCTAAATTCAGCACCAACACATGACGGCCACCTCGGAGTTTATTTATTTTTACCCTTACAACGCATTACCTGCGAGTATTCATATCCACTCAGAATGACAGCATCATCCAAACAGAGCGCCGTCACTGCAGTGCACCTGGTCATTTAACATATCCAAATGCACATACATACTCACACACCGAAAATCACTTATTTCCACCGTCAACAACCGAACAGCAACAGCATAGTCCAGCACTTCTCCATGCTCGACTTTACATTACATTTCTTTTCGGTGCTGTACGATAGCTAGCGATTTAAAGCATAGAGAACTCAGTCGTTCCCACTGTTACCAATTTGTTCGAACTCAAAATCCCGACGACTCTTCGTATGCATCTGAGACCATGGGGACGCCCCCATATCAAGCAGCGCAGGTTTCAGGTCATCGACCCAGCAGGCGTCGGCATCATATTGAGCTAGAAATGGTCTGTTCACATAGGACGGGTCTCGGCATTGGAGGAAGCGGAGCGCCATATATTGCTCTCCGTTGATCTCCATCAAGCCATCAAAGGCGACTTTTCCAGGTGTTGCCGACATTACCGGGCCGCGAACAGTTCGGCATAGTCCAGAAACATTTCTATATGCCTCAGTGAAAATTTCATATGCGCGAACCAATGGGACTTCGAAATAGCTTCGCGGGCCAGTATCTCGCTCAATAAACATATAGTAAGGAAGCATCCCCAAGCGTACTTGCTTGCGCCACATGGAGGTCCAAACGTCGGCGGAGTCATTAACCGCCCGTATGATAGGACTCTGAGTTCTAATGGTCGCTCCTGTTGCAAGAACACGCTGAATCGCCTGCTCAACTGCCTTGGTCTCAAGTTCCCTAGGATGCGTAAAGTGCGCCATAAACGCTAAGTTCCTTCCGCTATTAACCACTCGCTCGAAAAGCTCAAGCATTTCATCAGCATCGGAGTCAGTCAAGAACTTGTAAGGCCAGTAGGATAGAACCTTCGTACCAATTCGAATAGACTCAATATGACTAAGCTCAGGATCATTAATGATTGGGTCAATATATTTTGAAAGTTTTTCCGCGCTCATCACCATCGGATCCCCCCCGGTTATGAGAACACTTGTAACCTCGCGGTGCTGGCGTAGATACTCACAGAGACTTTCAATTTCTCGCGATGATATCTTGTAGTCTGGCTCCTGCACAAATTGCGCCCAACGAAAGCAATAGGTGCAGTACGAATGACATGTTTGACCTTGGCTCGGAAAGAATAGGACAGTTTCTGGATATTTATGCTGAATCCCGTCGAATCGTTCGCCATTCAATAATGGGACATTAAGATCCAGTTGACCACCTGGGTGCGGATTTAGCTTCTTTCTAACATTTGATGCTGCCTTCTGAATTTCGCTGGTAGGCGCTCCACGAGTAAGAAGCTCCACAATGGGCTTAATATCTTCAAAGGGGAGCATATCCGGCTGCGGAAAGACGAGCCTATATATCGGGTCGTCTGGAGCGGCACTCCAGTCAATCAGCTCATCAATTACATAATCATTAACGCGAAACGGAAGAACAGCGGCTACCGCGCGTACAAGGATACGATCCTGATCGGACAGTCCGGCACGTTTGGTCAGGGCATCCAGATGCGAAGCGTTGTAAAAACGTAGCTTCTTGGGCTCGTTTTCAACAGCGGCCTGAATGAGATTAAGCATCGACAAAATCCTTTTGTTCAAGTTAGGTCATGCGAAAAAAACAGGGGGTTTGCTGTCAGCCCACGGCGCGACTTGCTCAAGCTGAGCAGCAATGCCAAGCAGCCGGGCCAGATTGTTTGGTCGAGAAGCTAGCTGCACGCCAATTGGCATACCCTCCTCTGTCCAACCAAGGGGCACGGACACGGCGCATAAGCCCGCAAGATTCACAAAGGCGGTGAAGGGTGCAAACTCGGCAGATCGCCTAAAGACGTCGTATGGATCTGTCGGTTCGGTGATCCAGCCGTGCGGTACCGAATGGCGTGCCAGTACGGGAGTCAGCAGAATCTCATTCTCGCCAAAAAGGCGCAAAATTCGCTCGGCATAGCTGTTCAGTCGTACAAACGCACGGTGGAACTCGAGGGCCGAGACGCTCTCCGACAGGGTGATCGCGTCACGCGTAGTACGGTCAAGTAGTTCGGAAGATGGGTCGCCATAAGCTACCGGAATCGTACTGCGCAGTAGCATCATATCGCCCAGGACGCGCTCATCCGACCAGTCTAATTTACGCTCCGAGATCCGATAGCCAGAAGCGCCTAGTAACTCGGCCGCACGGTATACCGCCGCTTCGCAAACCGAATCTACCGTACACTCAATAGGCGGCGCGCAAGTTAGAATTATTGATACCGGTGGAGACGTAGGCGCTTCGTTTACAGCCAATGCCAACTCTTCGCCAGTAATAGCATTCATACCAGCCAAATAATAAAGTGAGTCCGCGACTGTTCTGCTGATCACCCCATCCAGCGGACCTCGACCCAGAGCCGGTCGCGCAGGTGCCGGAAGTCTTCCATGGGGTAATGCAACCGCAAAAACACCGCAGCAAGATGCCGGGATCCGCAGCGAGCCAGCCCCGTCGCTTCCATGTGCAACCGAAGTCAGTCCTGCAGCTACACTTGCGGCCGCCCCGCCACTGGAGCCTCCCACGCTGGACTCGAGAGACCACGGGTTACGACAGACACCGTTAAGCTCCGATTCGGTGACGGGCAAAATACCAAACTCGGGGGTGTTTGTTTTTCCTACTATCGTCATGCCTGCAGCTTTCATCGCAGCCACCAACGGGGCGTCCTTTTCAGGAACATAATCGGCGAAGGCCTTGCATGAAAAAGTCGTGATCAGTCCTTGGGTAGGAGTAAGATCCTTAACCGATACAGGCACACCCCAGAGGAGCG
Organism: Pseudomonas sp. ACM7; assembly: GCF_004136015.1. NCBI lineage: Bacteria > Pseudomonadati > Pseudomonadota > Gammaproteobacteria > Pseudomonadales > Pseudomonadaceae > Pseudomonas > Pseudomonas sp. ACM7. The sequence goes on from NZ_CP024866.1 coordinate 597,269, forward strand.
GAGTTACCTCGCTAACCTCGCCTCCGAGCGACTTGGCATGTGCCTCAGCTTGCTCCCGTCCAACCGTCACAAAGCAATTTAAACTTTCATTTGCTTGCTCAATTCGATCCAGACTTTGTTGGGTCGCTTCCAAGGGCGACATCTCTCCAGTGTGAAGGCGATGTGTTGTTTCGAGTAGGCTACCCTTTGCTTGCGGAAACTTTCTACGTAGAAGTTTCTGAACCTCGATGGCAGATTCCTTGATTTCTTCTTTCATCACACCAGTTACTTCCTATATTCGCCATTAGAAACACTTAAGCGGCGAGCTTGTATCGCATCATAAAAAGCAATGAGCTTGCGTGCATCGAAAAGGATGACGTTCTGCTCCTCGCCATAGGCGTGGATGGTGTCGGAAAGAACAGTAAGTGGAACACCTGCCTTTTTGAGGGCCGTCCAGAACGGAGCGATGGTCATACCATATATAAATGGCCTCTCAAGCTCGACACATATTCGACTGGCGGAAACGACAAGTTCATGAAGGATGCGTTTACCATCTTTTTGGAAGTGTGCAACTCCCAAGCGGCCAAACTCTACTCCCCTCTCCTTATCCAGGGCTCCACTATATCGGTCTTCTATTGGCCAATGCCCGGCTAATGCCATTCGCAGGGATGCGATTGGCTCGCCCTCCGAATCTCTCACGAGCACGTGACGGCATTGCGAGTCATAGGCGTCGGTATACCATGCATCGGCTGACCTCTGATCACGACGGCTACCCGCAAATGCCACGCGACGAAGATCCAATACTACTTTTAGACGTTCAATATCGCTTCCTTCGAAAGTTTCTATCATGACGCACTCCTAAGTTGCCCCATACGCAGGAGAATCCGGCGCTCGACATCATCAAAGTGCCTGCGCCCATGCATAAAACGAGAGTTGTCGATAACCACGATCTCTCCTGGATTCCAGGAAACATTGAGAGAAACACGCTCAGCAACATCTCTAATTTCAGCCAGAATGTCGCTCGGAAATGGGCTCCCATCAGCTAGATGCACGCGAAAGTCGTCTCGAGCGTAGAAATCGCTCTTGGGCCGATAGGCATGAATCATCAAGGAGTTACAAAATGACGGCACTCCCGAAGTTAATGAAGGCACTACCGCCCGCGTACGGAACCGCCCATGCAAGTCTTCACCTTCAAAGTGATATTCGAGTTTCTCATAAGGTTTAAGCTTATTGTCAAGATAGCCAAGCGCTTTTTGGGCTTCTTCAATAGTACGAGCACCTAATGTTTGTTGCCAGCGAACCGGGCGAGCTTCCCAACTCCAGTACAATTCCAAATCTTCAACGAACTCACGAGTTGAAGTTTGAAGTTCATCCAAAAGCCGTGCTCCGTCACAAATGACCGTTTCCCCTCCTGAAGCGGCGGGTCTCTCGCAGAAAAAAATAAGGAGATCGGGACAACCAGGCGCGTAAGAGGCCTCCCGGTGAAGGGGAATTGAATCTATTCCCTTATTCACTGTTGATGTGCTCGGGTCTTTGCTTACCGGGTCACGTTCAATTGTATTTGTAGCGTGATGAACAATGGGGACCATAAGGGCATCGCTAAGTTCTATGAACTCACTCATCCCCGCCCCCTTGGCCCGAACCATCACAGCACCGTGACTTGTGAGAGCACTACGTACTGCCGTTACATTCGTGCTCTCAAGGATAGGTAAACGCTCGTCAACAACCATATAAACTTCCTTTTATTAATGGTAAGTGCAACTCAATATTCACGTTATATTTTATTTTTAGCTCAGCACAAGTGCGACACCTCCTAACCTCATCAAACAGTTTCAATCTTGAAAATGCAAAAAAAACACACAGAAAATTGACGCACTCATAAAAATGAGTACTTCTTCCCTAATCCGCCCAGGAGACTTTATCCTAGCTCGCCAACTTTAATAACGGTCAAGCACGAAAAAATTAAATATATTTAATGTTGAACCAACCAATCAATAGCTCACCGGAGAAACCGAGCACTCATGCGTCAATGACTAGTACTACAGACCAAATAGTACTAATCTATGAAACACTTGCGGCTAGCTTTTGACTCCACGCCAGAAACTAGCGTAGAGCCAGAAGCTTAATATTAAATTGCCTTCAGCCGACCAATACTTCATACCCTAACGCGCAGTGCTATAAAATGGGGACAGCACAATACTGGCAAGCAGCATAAGGCACGCCATGAGCACTACGCAGATATAGGTATATCGTTAGATACTTACCGCCATACGACATCTAACAGCAGGCGGTAGCAGATACTTACCCCGGTATTTAGGGAAGGTGGTCTCGCGAATTGGAGACCAAGTGATGGTTTTAATTTTTTGACTGCCATGTCCACGATAACTCTTCCATGTTGATCTGAGCAGATTGTTACATTTGGTAATATTTGCGCAGATTGGTTTTCTTGTCAACCCCAAACCAGTAACAACCCATTGAGAATTCATGTTGCCCGGACGCGCATCAGTTCGCTCTCGAATTAGATGTATTAAGCGTTAAGCAGCATTCAGCGCATCTGAGATGGCACAACGACATTAAAAATAAATTATTGATTTTTATAGTAATTTCAAACGATAGAATTTTTCGCCCGCAGTGTTTGCACTATCTGGACCGTTTCTTCCCCCCCTATCTGTATTGCATGCGATTAACCAAACGGTGAGCGTATCTGTGGTCTTAATCATCAAACGAGATGCACTGAGTACGGAAACGCACATGCACTCAGTCAGAGATCTGTTAGACACCGATGCCCTGCGTAAGGCCAAAGACTCGTTGATTGATCGTCTAGTGGGGGGAGGTTTTTTGCCAATCGAATGATCAGTGATCGTTCCAGAAGACGTTCCGACTTTGCGAGCGTTAATGGAAAAAATCGTAACGGATTGATCGCAGACCATGGCGTATCAAGTCAGATCCAGGGGATCGAATTCATCGAGATGGTAGGGAGTCGATGGCCCTCAATAGCGGCAATCTTGACCTCAGGATATCTGATAGCCCCTGAGGCTATTGCTGCACCTAGCTGTAGCGGCTCGCGTTTGAAATCAGTCCGGCTCGCATTTAACGACATTCCTGGCTCACATTATCTGCAACCAACCAAGGCCACCGGCTCACATTAATTGCAACTGAGCTTGCATTCCACGGCGTCGGCTTGCATTTCATCGCGCCTGGCTCACGCTATCTGCAAATGACCGGGGCGGTTTTAGGTTCACAGGGGAATGCCGGCCGCGAGCATCTTGTCGCGCAACTCGCCCGCCCGTTCGGGGTCCAGCGTGTTGTTGAACAGTGCTTTGAACTCGTGTGCTTTGGCGTTTAACTGTTCCACGAGGTCTTTCATGCGATAGCCATTGCGCGTCAACGTAGGCTCCAGGTCGTCGATGTGCCGTGATAGCACCGACTCGACGACAGCCACCGACACTGGGTGCTCACCGGTCTGATACCCGGCTTCTAAGGCCAGCGTCAAGTGCAGTTGCACTTGCAGCGGCGTCCGTAACTTACTCGCGAGCAGGTCAATGGCATCGTCCGTTAGGATCGACTCGCAGGCGTCTTCATTTCCAGTGCAGGTACGTAGCAGCCATTCGATATAATCGCGCTGCGCGCCAGTAATGCCATCCAACGAGAACACGTCGGTACGGGCGCCGATTTCCTCCATGTTGTCTTTGCGCAGGTCGTTGCGCAGCTTAGGGTGACCAGCAAGCACTATGGACAGCAGCCCATCCACGTCTTCGGCCAACATAAAAAACCGCTGATGCTGGTTCATTTATTTCGAAGATTTCAAAGGTTTTTATCAACAAAACTGAAAAACCCATGACGCGGTCATGTCAAAAAAGTTGCATAACTTACTGATTTTACAGGCCACAAAAAATCATCTTTTTTGAATGCCCACAGCCACTGTCGTCCTTCAGAAGAAATGACGAATCCTGCAAATAGATGATTCACCGGGTCTGGCGTTGAGGGCTCCGGGGCCACAAAGGGGGACTCATGAGGCCATGACCGGTCTCGAACGAGACGGTCGAAGGCCCGCGATAACCATCGCGGGCCGTGTTACCGGGTTAACGTGAAGTTACGTCCAGTTGGCCGCCAGCACAGGCTGCAATACCTGTTGTTCGGCAGCACCGAAGGTCATGGTTGCAGGTGCCGCCGGCGCGAACGACGCCATGGCCTGGACCAGGTGCTCGACATCACTGCCCAACAACCGATGGCGATCTCCAGTCATGATGTCGCGTGGACGTTCTGGGGTATCGGCATACCAGTTATGCAGCGTGACCTCCTGCATGCTGCCAATGACCGAGATCTGCAGGTCCTGCCCTTCGTGCTGGAACCACAGACGATCGGGGCTGATGTCCTTACCGAACACCAACTGCCCCATCCCCCCGTTGAACTCAAGGTCGTTGACCCCATGCCCGACTTCCACCGTCGGCATGTTGCCGCTCACCAGGACCTTGTTATTGCCATCCCCCAGTTTCACCGCCGTGAAGGACCCGGTGTCGGTAATGGTGTTGTTGCCATGGCCGACCGTGAGTTTGCTGACGTCGCCTGCAATCACGTTGTTGCCATTACCCAGCGTGATCTCGGCCCGACTGCCCGTCACATTCACCTTATTGTCACCGTTGCCGGCAACCACCTTGGCACTGGACGCCTCCACGTTGATGGTCTTGCTCTCGTCCCCCACGGTGACATTGGCGAAGAACCCTTTGACCGTCATGACGTTGGGGTCGGTGGCGACCGGCATAGGGTCCGCTGCCGAAGGTGTTGAACCGCCACGGATTCTGTCTCGAATTGACGCAAACGTGGTGTCTGCCGTTGCTGCGGCCCCGCCGAACGTGTCATCAAACTTCAGCCGAGGATCTTGCGCACCGATGACGTCAGGAACGGTGACCGGTCGACGAGTCGGGAGATCAAGGTCTCGATGAGCGATATCGATCGTCGGGATATTCGGGATGACAATCGGCCGTGGGCTCGGAATATCAATCGGCGTGCGCCCACCCACATCACGTCCGACCGGGCCGATGTCTGGCACTTTCGACGGTTCGAGGGAACCGACACCGCGCTCGGCGAGAATCTGTTCGATGGTTTTGCGTTCAGGGAGCGTCGTCCCCCCCCGATTCGCGTCGCGCTCAGCCAGGATCTGTTCAACGGTTTTGTGCTCCGGCACTTTCGGGTTCAGGTCGACACCCCGTTCTGCCAGGATCTGCTCGATCGTCTTGGTCTCCGGCACCTTGATGTCCGGAATCGTGACCGAAGGTCGTAGTACCGGGTCAGGAACGACGATGGTCGGATGCAGATCAATCGGCGGCAGCGGCCCGACTACCACAGGTTTGTCGATGCCAGGGCGATCGATAATCGGCGTCAATGTACCCGGCACGGTGACAGTTGGCGGCACGACCACTGGCGGCACCGGTCCGACGGGCTGCACCACAGCCGGGGCATGATCGGCGAAGAGGAAGTCCGAGGCACTGACCTGTGCCACATCCAATGCATCCAGATACAACAGCTTGGTGTTCGAAGCGCTGCGCGTCACGTACACACCATGAATCTGCGTCAGGCCATTGAAGGTGGCGCGGTTCTGGTGTTCGACGGTCAACTGGCTGAAATCGGTGACGCCGGTCTGACGCAGATCGATCTTGTCGACGCCATGCCGGAACCCGCGCAAGGCGTTGCTGTAATCCTTGGCGCCGGGTTGAGCCGCCACCACAAACACATCCGAAGTTGCGCTGTCATGGCTGTAGATCGTGCCGTTCAGCGAGGCCACGGTTTTGCCCTGAGCGTCGCTGCTGTACATCACGCCTTTACCGCCACCGTTGAGCACCACGGTGCCCAGGCCTTCTTGCGGTTTGACCGCCGAAGCATCGCTGTTGACGTAAGCCGTCGGCGCCACAAAGCTGTCCTGGAACTTGAAGTTCGCTGCGGTGATGCCAGCGAGTGCCTGATTTTTCAGGACGATGCTCTGGCCCTTGCCCAGGTCAACCTTGACGTCCGCGCCCTGCTGCGTCAGCTGCAGATCAGCGAATTTTTTCCCGGCAAACCCCACCAGATCGACGATTTCGCCACGGGCAGCTTCGAAGTTGCTGATGGTATCGCTGCCCGCGTCACGGCGATGGACCACAAAGAAGTCCTTGCCCGCACCGCCCGTCAACGTGTTGTTGCCGCGCCCGCCGTCGAGCAAGGCATCGGCCTTGCCGGCCACCAGCGTGTCATTGCCATCGCCGGTGACAATGTTCTGAATGCCCGACGGATTTTTCACCGTCAACGCCGCGCCGCCGATGCTGGCGACACCGGTCAGCAAATTGACCGAGGTATCCCCCGAAACGGCTGCCGCATTGAGGGTATTACGCCCGCCCGCCACGCCATTGACCGCGTCATCCAGCACCGCACGGTTGGCCTGCCCGACCACCGATTTGAGGTATTCGTCGGTGTAGAAATAGGTGTCGTCCGGGGTGGTCTTGCTGCCGTACAAACGCAGCGACCAGGTGTTGAGTGTGACCGGTAGACCGGAAGCCGAATCGGTCACCTGCAACGTCCAGTTACCCGCCGAGCGCTCACCGAAATCATGGGTCGACATGAAGGTGTACTTGAACGATCCGGACTGCATGCTGCCGACGTCGGTTGCACTGGCGCCCGGCATGCCGTCCGGGACCTTGCCCTGACGGTTGAGCAGGATGCTCTGCGTGCCATCGGGAGAAATCAGCTTGAGCGTCAGATCGCCAAGCCGCCCGACCTGGGCATCAAAGTCGATTTCGACGTGTTCAACGTTCAGACCGGCATTCATCGCGATGGACGACGTCAGCGTCGCACCCGCCGCCAACGGTTTCCCGAGGGCGCCGCTGGAGGCGCTGTAGACGTACTCGTTGGCGCCGGTGCTTTGGGTCATCCAGGCTTCGGACAAGCGCACGGCAGCGCGTGCATCAACTTCACCAAAACCGTAGTCGTTGCTGGTGTGCATGCCGCCACCGTTCCAGCCATGGGCGGCGTTATCGCTCCATTGGCTGGACGGGTCGTTGATCTTGCGTGCCGACAGCGCGAGGATTTGCTGCACATCGCGATAACCCAGGTTCGGGTTGGCTTCGAGCATCAGCGCGACGATACCGGAAACGATCGGCGCGGCAAAACTGGTGCCTTGCATGCTGGTGTAGTCGTTGCCGAAGGTGGAACCGCGTTCGGTTTCCAGCATGTGGCTGGTGGACACGACATTGCTGCCCGGCGCCGAGACCAGAAGGCTCGCGCCCGGGTTGGAGAACGGTGAAGAGCCGATCTGCAAGGTCGACAAATCGCCCTGTGCGTTGATCGCGCCGACTTCCACCGAAAAGCGATTGTTGTTGGTCAGCGAACCCTGGGCATTGCCGCCGGTTGCACGGCTGTTGCCGCCCGCTGCGACGATGATCGTACCCAGGCCACCGCGGCCGTTACTCGCCGCGTACTGCGCATTCATGCTCAGGGCCGTGGCGGTTGTGAACGTGCCGTCCTGAAAACTGCTGAGGGCGAAGTCATTGGTGAAACCCCAGCTGTTGTTGGCAATGTCAAAACTGACCATATGCCCCAACCCCGCCAAGTCATCGCCCTTACCGGCCAGGTAGTAACCGCCCAGCGTCGCGCCGTAGGCCACACCTACTCCGCCGATGCCATTCTTGGCCCCGACCATGACACCCGCCACCATCGTCGCGTGGTTGGACACCAGACCCGGCAAGGTCCCGTTGGTCTGTTGAGTCTGCAGCCAGGCTTTGTCGACATTCGCGGCAAGGTCGGGGTGAGCGATATCAAAGATTTCCGGCGCGGTGGCGAACTGGCCACCCGGCTCGAACTGGCCAATGCGTACCCCCTTGCCGGTGTAGTCCTTCCAGACCGGCAGTACGTTGGTATCGCTCAGGTACCACTCCTGGGCCGCCAGCGGATCGAGCGGCACTTCCGGCGTCAGCAACGTGACACCGGCCCGCATCGGTGCGGTCTGCCCGCTACTGAGGTCCACCACCGACGCCGAAAGATTGCCGAATGCATCGGCCACACCGTATTTGAAGCTGATCAGACCGGTGTAACGCGCATCCGGGGTAAACAACACATCACCCTGGGCGGTGAGGCTGACCGTACCGCCGACCGCGTCACCCACGTTGGCAATATGCAGCGTGCCCTGGCTGTTGAGGCGCTGATCGTTGGCCAGCAGACTTTCGGCGCTGATCATATGCACCTGCGTGCGATCGAAGGCCTTGCCGGCCTTGTCGAGCGTGAGCACATCCGCCACTGGCATGGCGTTCGGGGTCAGCAGATCTACAGCCGAAATGTCCGAGAAGTTGAGCTTCTGGATATTGCTCAGCGTCACCGTACCGTCACGCCCGGCGACCTTGTCGGCCACTTCATAACCGGTCGCGGTGCGAGTGATGCGGTAATCGCCATGGTTGCCATGCAGCGTGACCAGGTTGATCCCGCCGTCACCGTCGATGGTCGCGTTACCGTGACCGACTTCGATGATGTCGTTGCCGGCGCCGCCGTAGATTTTATCGGCGCCGCCACCGGCATGAATGATGCTGCCGGCTTCGGAGGCGTAAATGGTGTCGCCCTGCGGCCCGGCATAAATCACCGCTTTGCCGCTGCCGCCGATGATGGTGTTGTGGCCGGTGCCGCCGACCAGTACGTCGTTGCCCGCCCCGCCCACCAGGGTCGAATTGCCCGAACCGCCCTTGATGAAGGCGCTGCCGGTGCCGCCGCTCATGATCGTGTCGTTGCCGCCACCACCCTCGGCGATGGTCAGACCGGCGCGGGTCATGTTCAGCACCACGCCTTTGTCACCGACGATAATCGCCGTGTCATGGCCACCATTGCCGTGGATGTTCACCGGATTGTCCGAGGCACTGATGACAAACACGTCATCGCCCACGCCGCCGTTATAGGTGTTGCTGCCTGCGCCACCCACCAGCCAACCGCCGGCCGGCGCTGCGATCAAGGTGTCGTCGCCGCTGCCGCCATACAGATTGTTCACGCCCAGTTTTGCCGCATCCAGGGTTTCACCCGTGCTGCTCTGGCTGGCATAGGCGCTAGTGGTTCTGCTGTTGATGCCACTGGTGGTCGAAGTCACTCGCGTACCGGTGCCCTGACTGGTCAGGGTATTGCTGACCGGATCGCCAAGGAAATCCACCGCCAGCGCTTCCTGGCTTTTGCCATTGATGGTGAACGAACCGGTGGCAAGCACCCGGTTGCCGTCACGCACTTCGGTTTGAGAAGACGCTGCCGCGCGCACGTTGATCTGGGTGATGCCCAGCTCGGCCAGCGTCTTGAGTTCACCGGCATCGACTTTCGCGTCATGCGTGCCGTCAACCCAGACCCGCAACTTGCTCCAGATCGGATCGCGTTGATCGATCACGCCATCCTTGTTCGCGTCCTCGCTGGCCAACGCCGCGAAACCGTCCTTGAACTTGGTCTCGCCCGCAGCGCCGTTGACGCCAGCCTTGCCACCGTAATACTCGGAGAACATCTGGCTGACGTCTTTGATCTGGCCACTGCCATCGTCGATCACCAGCATGCCGGTGCTGCGATCCGCCCAGCCGCTGCGCTTGACCGTACCGCTGTGGTCGGTATCAAACAGCACACCGTCGCGGATGTCGGTCATGTGCACGCCATTGCCGGTCAGATCCAGCAACAGCGGGTCAACGTAAGTGTTGAACGTCGACATCGCCGACAAACCGTTCAGGGTCACGGCACTGCGCAGACTGAAATCCGGTTTGGTGCTGTTTGGGGCTTGGTAGAAATTCGACAGGTAGGTGTTGGGCCGAGCGTTGGGATCAAGTTGCATTTCACCGGGACGAATACCACCCGAGGCTAGGCTGGCCATTTGGGTGGAGGTGAAATCGGTTTTGTTGAGCATTCCGCCGAGGGCGAAGATGTTGTGCGTCGCCGAGTTTTGAATGAAGCCGTTGGCGACGTCTTGCTGGGTTTTGCTTTCGCCCTGGATATGTTGTTGGGGTACAGGACTGGCGGTTATGTCAATTTTTATTAAATCTTGTACCGCAGGTTCACTACCTGGGGGATGGATTTGACTTCCTTTAGAACTATTGAAAATGGCATCGTATTGCGCAGTCAGGGATTGAACAGCTTCGTTGGCGGGCACGAAAACACAGTCTGCGGTGAACGCGACAGAATTGTCAAAAGCCTTAAATGCCGGATCAAACAACCTCTTTTCATCAATCCACGCATTCAACTCTTTCACCGGGCCAAACTCTGAAGGCAGATAAGCCACCGTCATCAGTGCATGAGAGGCTCCGGCCATGACTGCGGCAAATTCGACCGACCCAGTTTTGTCCAAAAAATAATCCCCCACTTGCATGGAAGAATCACCTATTCGTGCATCAATTGCCGGCCCCCACGTGGTTTGAATATAGCCTCCTATCTTCACACCTACAGCAAAAGAAAGCGCAAGTCGCCCCAGTGCAGGATTACTTGTTTTCAACGCGATCAGAGACGCAATATCTGCGTAGTTATCCAACCCCGCAGTACCTTTTGAAAACTTATAAATTGCGGACGCGAGAACTAATGGAGCAGTAATCGAACTTGTAACAGTGCGCCCCGGAGTGTCCAAAAACGACGCCAACCCATTAGCAATAGTGCCGTAATCCCCTGCAACCTCCAGCGGATTGCTCTTTTCCTTTTTTGCATCGTCACGAATGCTTTTTACCGCAAAAGAGTTATCTATCAACTCCGCAATTCGCTCCAACTGACTGACTGACAACGTCATTACTACTCCTTATTTACTCATCACAGAAAGATATCGCACCACACATCCCGTAAAAAACCCGAATAACGAAAAATTCGCCAAAACAAACATTCGAGAAAAGTATACGAGAAACCTACTCTTTCTTTCCGAAAGAAAAAGCCCTATAAAAATATTCAAACAGATTAGAACCTTTACATCAGGATATATATTTATGAAATAGCCATCAGAAACACAAAAAACAAACTTCATCACTAGAAATATAGCCACACCAAAAGCTATAGCGCAGATAAAATATCTACTATAGAACGTCCGCTGCTCCAAACTTAGCAACTCCATACAACCCTCATCAACTGACAGTTTTATTTTATAGCACGGGACAGATTTATTTTCTGAAGACAACTATTCCAAAAATAAACCTATCCCCCTCTTTATTATATTTACGGTATTCATTTACCCTCATCCGCTCCATACATAATTCGCTTAAGAAAGCTCAACGCAAAGCTATCCATTTTCTTTAAATCATTACCAATACCTTGATATTGATAAGAAACCCTTGAATCATCAAATAGCCGCTTAGCTATAAAATTGCTGCTCATTTCACTAACAGCCACCTCCACTCCATCATCACCTGTAAACCTGAACGTAACGCCGCTACCAATCTCATAAACCTTCATTCCATTGGTCGTTCCAATCGCACCACGCCCTTCAAAAATCGCCATAGTGTCATAGGGGGGGGGGTTTGAAACATGGAACATTCTAAATGTTATTATTGAATCCCCTACTTGAGAGCCAACTAATTTCATACTGGGATATTCAACAGACATAGTGAGAACCCCCCCACCATCATAAACAACCAACCGACAATCTTCAGGAACCATATGAAAGCGAAATACTCCCCCTGACTTCTTGCCATCTGAAAACTCACAACCCGAAAAATCATCGCCATCCGACATTGAATAAATCCTCATGTATGGATTATCTTTCGGCTCAGGAATCAGGAAAAACAGAAACAGCAAAACAGCTATCCCCACGCCTAACCAATATAAAAACCGCTTTGCTAATTTATTCATTGCTCTCCCTTAATCAACAAATAATTAACGCCCCCAAAGAGACCGGCGAACAAATTACTTACTTAACGATAACCAGCAAACATAACCAGCACATCCCTAGGTGCACTAAAAGGGGACCACTAAAAGGGGACAAATTTATTTTCTGAAGCCAGAACCATACTGAAAAATAAATCTGTCCCCTTTTTCCTAGCCCCCTTTTTCCTATAGTCATATGCTGCTGGATAGTCCTTCTTATCCGACAGCCGTTGCAATTCTTTTAACTGATCATCATTAAACACTACCAATGCCACCCATCTTATTATTCAACCACTCTCTTACGTAAAACATCAAGAGCGAAGTCATCCATCGCCCTGATATCTGTAAGCTCCTTTGGGTACTGATAAAAAACCAACAACCCCGATTTGTACAACCTACTTGCCCGAATCGTCTCTATGTAGTCCGAAGCATATACAGGAACCCCATCTTTCCCAGCGAACTTCCTTTCTTCAGAACCGCTAAACTCATAGACTTCAATTCCGTCCCTAACTGAAATTGGTTTTTTTCCTGCCAAATGCCTATCTGCATCAAACTCGTCCATGGAAACGCGCTCCATATAAAACAAAACAGGAAATTCTTTCTCACCACCAGCACGGACAACTTTTAAGCTTGGATAGTCGATGTAAAACCGAACACCAGCCCCTCCCTGATAAATTATAAACCTGCACTCTTCGGGAGTAATATCAAACCGAAACCTCACTCCTGATCGCTCTTCGCTTGAGAACTCACAACCTAAAAAGTCACTACCATTCAACGAAGAATAAATCTTCATGTATGGATTATCTCTCGGCTTTGGAATCAAGAAAAACAGGAATAACGAAAAAGCCATTCCAGCGCCTAGCCAATACAAAAACTTCCTCATCAGGCTGCTCATAACTCATCCTTCATTAAACTCATAATAAAAAAAACATAAAAGCGGCAGATTCATTTTCTAAACCCACAGCCGACCTAAAAATAAATCCGTCCTCTTTCCCACTCACCCATAAACCCTTAATCAACTAACACTTGCTTAAAAAAGTGTATAACAAACCTATTCATCGACCTTATGTCTTCATGCTTACGCGCATACTGATAAGACACCCGTAAATCTTTCAAAGAAACATCAAACGATCACTAAAGGGGACAGGTTTATTTTCTGAAGCCAGAACCATTCAGAGAAATAAATCTGTCCCCTTTTTCCGTGGTCGGTATCAAACAGCACACCGTCGCGGATGTCGGTCATGTGCACGCCATTGCCGGTCAGATCCAGCAACAGCGGGTCAACGTAAGTGTTGAACGTCGACATCGCCGACAAACCGTTCAGGGTCACGGCACTGCGCAGACTGAAATCCGGTTTGGTGCTGTTTGGGGCTTGGTAGAAATTCGACAGGTAGGTGTTGGGCCGAGCGTTGAGATCAAGCTGCATTTCACCGGGACGAATACCGCCTGAGGCGAGGCTGGCCATTTGGGTGGAGGTGAAATCGGTTTTGTTGAGAATCCCGCCGAGAGCAAAGATGTTGTGCGTCGCGGCGTTTTGGATGAAGCCGTTGGCGACGTCTTGCTGGGCTTTGCTTTCGCCCTGAATTTGGGTTTGCGGTTGCGGTTGCGGGTTCGCGTTAATGTCGATTTGAACCAGTTGCTGGGGCTCAGAAGTAACTATAACGTCATCATGACTCCCAAATATTCTGTCTATTTGAATGTCCAAAAACTCTTTCAGATCCCGCGCTCGCTTCCAATTGGGAAGAGAATCAAAGGGCGTATCGAGACTACCCAAGAAGCGATTCAAGCCTGCCATATTCTGCAACAGTGCAATCGTTATATTTTTTGCATAGTCAACCCTCCCCTCACCGGCTATTTGTACAAAGTCCTGCCCCAATCCAGCAGGCGGTGGTAGCACATCACCGATAGTGCCGGCCCAGTTCCATTTATTCAATTTCAATTTTTCAACAGCAGAGTTTACATCAGCATTAATGATCACATCCAATGGCGGAATACCCTTGCCTGCCAATACATGACCTGCCACTTCATGTGCCAGAGAGTCTGACGCTGCTTGAAAACCAGCACTTGTCAAAACTCGCCCTTTCGATACCACAGCAAAACTCATAGAACCGCGAACCATATCACTGTAAAAGCTATGGTCATTTGAGTTGATACTTTTTGCAGCAACGAGCCAGTTAGCGATGGTCTTTAGTTCCTGAGCAGCAGCAGTATCGGTCGTAACAGACAGTTGCTGACTCACCACCTCATGCATATAACCATATATGCCTTGATAATCGTTTTTATCTTGCAACACCTTCAATCTGGCCAGTTGTGTCGATTCCATATCTATGGTATTCATTAATCCTTACCTACTTCAAAAATAATTCGCTTGAGAAAATTCAACGCGAAAACATCCATTTTTTTTAAATCATCATCAGCACTTTCATACTGATAAGAAACTCTTAAATCACCCATCAACCGCTTAGCGATGAAATTCCTATCCGACGAACTAACAGCCACCTCCACCCCATCATCGCCTGTGAACCTAAACGTATCGAACCCACCGAACTGATAAACCCTCATTCCATTTAACGTTCTGACAGGGCTGCGCCCCTCAAAAATAGCTGTAGTGTCATAGGGGGGAACCGAAACACGAAACATTCTGAATGTAATTATTGAGCCCCCTACTTGGGACCTGACTAATTTCATGCTGGGATACTCAACGGAAATAGTGAGAACTTCACCACCACTATAATCCACCAACCGACAATCTTCAGGAGCCATTTGAAACCGAAACACAACCCCCGCCCCCTTGCCATCTGAAAACTCACAACCGGAGAAATCATTGCCATTCGACGCTGAATAAATCTTCATATACGGATTATCTTTCGGCTCTGGAATCAAGAAGAATAGAAACAGCAAAAAAGACCCCCCCCCGCCTAGCCAATACAAAATCCTCCTAATCGAACCGCTCATAACTCATCCTTCATTAAAAGAAAAAGCAGGGACAGACCACGATTAAATCGATGATTTACCGCTGCACAGTTTCAGAAAAAACGTGGTCTGTTCCCGGTTATGCTACGTCATCCTCAGACATTACATGACCCGCATCGCTGGCAGTCATTTTCATGAAGTTAATGGCCACTTCCCCCGCGACGGAGTCGCCTTTTGCAACTCCGTTAGCGAGAACGGCATATTTGTAGCCTTTGGCAGCGAGGTAGTCGTACATCGCACCCGGCCCCGCTGAACTCAGCAAGGATTTTGCATGATCCAACTCTACAACCGTTAATCCCTGAGTCATAAAAACACTCGCTAGTTAGCTACTTTAGACAGAACAAATTCTTTTGTTAAAACCGCAATACTCTTCCAGTCGCTCAGCTTTTCCGGGGTAAAGCCAATCTTGATCAGCGCATCCAACTGACCAAGCAGAAACTCGCCCCGACAACTGTAAACGCCCACATCTTTGTGATTACCCAAACATTCAAATACTGCTTGAACTTCGCCTTCTTCTTCGCTCCAATAATATTCATTCAGAATCTCAGGAAACGTATTATCTCGTCGCTTCACCAAATAAAGCCCTAAACCATCAATATAACTTGCGCCCTCTACCTGTTGACCTGTCGAATTTCCAAGAAAGGCATCTCGTCGTGCACGCAAATAAAACTCATTGTGGAACATTGGTGTAACCACGACTTCCAAACCATCAAACCCGAGGCCATCTCTAAAATATTTTGAGTGATCTACCGATTGAAAACTTGGCCAAGTTACTACCATAGGTAAAGAAATAAAATTTGCGTCGCACCCAGTATTTTTATGGAACGTATTTTTATCCCAGGTGCTCTCGCCTTCATATTCAGCCCAAAAAACAACATAGCTTCGAGGAACTACTAGCGTCTTTCCGGAGAGTCGACCACATATCGGCTGCGCCGCCTTTTCTTCCAAGCCCTCCGAGCCCCTTGGGGAAACAACCATTAGATATATGAAATATAAAAAAGCACCCAGCAGGACAACGCCACCAACAATGCGTAAAAATTGCCACATACAAACACACGTTTTTAATAGCCACTTCTTGATATTCACAAAAACCTCACACTAAAAAAAAAAACGCCTTCAAAGATACGCGGCAAACCTGACCTGCACTTTCCCCGACACGTCCGTCCTGCGCAAATCCACATTGCGACTAAACATCCGCGTTCCACCCAACGCAAAATCAACCCGCAGATCGAAGTCAGAATCCCACTGAATGCTCGGCGAAGGCGCATGATCAAAAAAACTGTCGCATTCGCCCGAATAAACCCGGTAGTTATTACTGTTAATCACGTCTTTTAAATCCATCCGGCTGTCAAACACAACCACGTCATCGGCACAAAAGGCGCTATCGCCCCGCCTCCCGAACGGGAAACAAGGGCGGCGCTGTAATGTCCATTCGGCGAGGGATAGAGCTTGGTATACACATCGTCATCGAAATCGGCAGTCATGCCGATCAACGTGATCACGCCATACTTCAACACGGTAATAAAACCGATCACCGCCAGTACCACTTCAATAGACGCATCACCGGCACTCCCCGCCTTCGCAGCAAATATCAACGCTCATGCAAACTCTCATCCACATGCTGTTGCAACGGACTCAGGAAGTACTCGATCACCCGCCGCTGATCCGTCTTCACTTCCGCCGTCACCGACATCCCCGGCGACAGCGCCACTCGCTGACCATTGACCATCAAGTGATCGGACTTCAGGCGAATACGGCTGCTGTAAATCAGCCCGCGTTTTTCATCTTCGATGGCGTCGTTCGAGACGCTGAGCACTTCGCCGGCGACGGTGCCGTATTTGGTGAAAGTGAAGGTTTCGACCTTGACCGTGACCGGCTGTCCGGCGCGGACGAAACCGACGTCCTTGTTTTCCAGCATCGCTTCCACTTCTACCGGTTGGTCCGCGGGAACGATGACCATCAACGGCTGGGCCGGTGTGACCACGCCGCCGACGGTGTGGATGGCCAATTGCTGGACGGTGCCGTCCACCGGGGCTTTGAGGCTGGTCAGGGTTTCCTGATAGCGGGCCTTGGCCAGTTCCTGAACCAGGCTCGCGGCTTTTTGGTTGGCCTCTTGTTGCAGGTCGAGCATGGCGCGGCGATTTTGTGCAACGACACCTTCGCGCCGACGCCGCGCCTCACCCTGGGCGGCGGTGGATTGCAACACGCTGGCTTGCTGCACACTCAACTGACGTTGCAGGTCCAGTCGGGCCTGTTCCTTTTCCAGGTATTCATGACGCGCCACGTACTGTTGCGCCAACAGCCGCTGGTAGTCCTCGGCCAGTTGCGTGGCGATCGGCACGGTTTGTCGCAGACTGGCCACCTGGGCCTGGGCAGACTGGATTTCGGCGCTGCGCTGGAGGATTTCCGCGTCGACCAGTTCCAGGCTGCTGCGGTATTCCTGATACTGCCCTTGCAACCAGCGCTGGGCGCTGAGCACCTGCTCCGGGTTGGCGTTGGCAATCGCTCCGATCAGCGATGCCGGTGGCTTTTGCTGATTGATCGCATCGAGCATCGCTGCACTACGGGCACTGTCGATACGGGCCGCCAGCAGGTCACTCTGAATCCGTCTGACGTCGGCGTCCGCCGCCGTCGGGTCGAGCTCGACCAACAGCTCGCCGACTTTCACGGCCTGACCATCACTGACATGGATCGCCCTGACCACCGCCGTTTCGCTGGATTGAATCAGCTTGGTTTTGCCATTCGGAACGATCTTGCCCGAGGCCACGGCCACCACTTCGATCTTGCCGATGCAGGCCCACAGCAACGCCAACACGGCGAACCCCATGATGCTCCAGACGAAGATTCTCGGTGCCGGATGCACGGGGGTGTCCTGCAACTCCAGCGCGGCGGGAAGAAACTGCGCTTCATGTGGCAGGCGCTGCACGCTGTCCATCTGTTTGCGCTGGCGCCAAGAGTCTCGCCAGGCGTGGCGGTAACGCTGCAATAACGAAGGCGTTGCGCTCATGGGAAATCGGTCCTTGAATCCGGAATACAGTGAGTGCCGCCGCGCCCGATATCAGGCGCGGTCGACAAACCAATGACGAGTGAATGAAGGGCTGCTCAGCCCTGTTGCATACGGTGCAGACGCGAATAGTGGCCGGCCTGATGCGTGAGCAATTCGGCATGGCTGCCCTGCTCGACGATTTGCCCGCGATCGACCACCAGAATGCGATTGGCATCGCGAACCGCCGACAATCGGTGGGCGATGATGATCACCGTGCGGCCGGCGCAGATGCTTTGCATGTTCTGCTGGATGATCCGCTCGGACTCGTAGTCCAGGGCGCTGGTGGCCTCATCGAAGATCAGAATCCGCGGGTTGCCGATCAAGGCGCGAGCGATGGCGACCCGTTGCCGCTGACCGCCGGAGAGTGAGGTGCCGTGCTCCCCCACCATGGTGTCGTAGCCCTCGGGCAGCTCCAGAATGAATTCATGAGCGCCAGCCATGGTGGCGGCATGCATCACCGCTTCGAGCGGTGCGCCCGGATCGCTCAGGGCGATGTTTTCGCGGATGCTGCGGTTGAACAGCATGTTGTCCTGCAACACCACGCCGATCTGCCGGCGCAGGGAGGAAACGTCGGCCAGCGCCAGGTCCATGCCATCGACCAGCACCCGTCCGCGCTCGGGCACGTACAGGCGCTGAAGCAGTCGCGTCAGAGTGCTTTTGCCGGAGCCGGAACGCCCCACGACACCAATGACCTCACCGGCCGCGATCTGCAGACTGACCCCGCGCAAGACTTCCGAGCCGTCGGCACGATAACGGAAATGCACCTGGTCGAACTCGATCTGCCCCCTCAGTGGCGGCAACGCACTACGAGTGGCCTGGGACAGCTCGGTGCGGGTGTTGAGAATGTCGCCCAGACGCTGCACCGAAACCCCGGTTTGCTGGAAGCTGGTCCACAACTGCGCCAGGCGCATGATCGGGCCGCTGACGCGACCGGCGAGCATGTTGAAGGCAATCAGCTCGCCCACCGACAGCTGACCATCAATCACCAATCGAGCCCCCAGCCAGAGAGTCGCTACCGTGACCAGTTTGCCGATCAACGACACGCTTTCATTGGCAATGGTGGACAAGGTCTGGGTCTTGAAACCGGCAGCAACATAAGCCGCCATCTGGTTATCCCACTTACGGATTGCCTGGGGCTCGACAGCCATGGATTTCACCGTGTCGATGCCATTCACGGTCTCTACCAGAAACGCCTGGTTCTCGGCGCCACGGGTGAAACTGTCCTGCAACCGGGCACGCAACAGTGGCGTGATGAGCAACGAGACCAACACGTACAACGGCAACGACAGCAGCACGATCAGAGTCAGCCAACCGCTGTAGTAAAACATCACCAGGACGAACACCACGGAGAACAGTACGTCCAGCAACAAGGTGATGGCGTTGCCGGTCAGGAAGCTGCGAATGTTCTCCAGTTCGCGCACTCGGGCGACCGAATCACCGACCCGCCGCGCCTGAAAGTACGCCAGTGGCAGGTTGATCAAATGTCGGAACAATCGCGAACCCAGCTCCACGTCGATACGGCTCGCGGTATGGGCAAACACGTAGCTGCGCAGACCGCTCAAGGCGGACTCGAACACCATGATGCCCAACAACCCAGCCGCGATGACATCGAGGGTGGTCAGACCGTGATGCACCAGCACTTTGTCCATGACCACCTGGAAAAACAACGGCGTCACCAACGCAAACAGCTGCAAGGCAAAGGACACCAGCAGCACTTCGCCCAACAGCTTTCGGTATTTGACGATGGCGGGAATGAACCAGGTGAAGTCGAACCGCGAGGTTTCACCCGGCAACCCGGCCTCGGAACGCACCAGCAGCAGTTCACCGGTCCAGCGCGCCGCCAGGGCCTCGAAGGTGATGACTTCAGGACGCTCCGATCGCGGGTCCTGAATCAGCGCCTTCCCTTGGTCCAGCTTGGCAATGATGAAAAACGTCCCGTCGCCATCGGCCGCAATCGCAGGCATTGGCGTACGGTCCAGACGGGGGATGGTGGTGTTGACCGATTTGGCCTTGAGTCCCAGCTTGCGTGCGGCGAGCAGCAGTTCACGTTGCGTGAATGGCTGATTCGCCGGAGCGAATTCGTGAGCCAGTTGCTCGGCGGATGCCACCACCGAATGAAACCGGGCCAGCATCACCAGACACACGAGACCGGTGTCTGGCGTGGGCGACTCGGCGCCCCTTCCTTGATCACTCATAAGCTTCCATGCGTGCCGCATAGCGGCAATAAATTCATAAATCTTTCAAGAGGTTATATCAAACCCGAAACATTTAGTATCAATACGACATCATCGTCTGAGATTTATTTCACTCAGGCGTATGAATCGATGATCAGAGCGCCTTGCGCTCCTGAGGCGGCAGAAAATCCCGATCCGCGTCGTAGTCCTTTGTCAGGTACATCGCCAAATCGGTCAGGTCTGTTGGACTCAACGTCCCCGCCGCTTGCTTGAGTTTGAGCGTATCGATGATGTAGTCGTAACGAGCGTTGTTGTATTCACGTACAGCGCTATACAGCTGGCGCTGGGCATTGAGCACATCAGCGGTATTACGCGAGCCCAGATCACGACCCACCTGATTGGCCTTGACCGAAGCCTGGCCGGAGCGAATCGTCTGTCGGCGGGCAATCACCTGCTCGATATCGGAATTGACGGCGCGGTAGAAATTGCGGGTGTTCTGCACCACTTCGCGGCGCCGGTCTTCGCGCTCGTCTTCGCTCTGGGCCAGACGTTCGGTCGCTTCGCGCACTTGCGAGCGAGTCATGCCACCGGCGTACAACGGAATGTTCAGCTCCAGACCGATGCTGCCTTGCGCGACATTTCCTCGATAGCCGTTGCGCCCGAAGTCGGTGGGGTTGCTGTAACCGAAGCTGTCGTTTTCGCCCTTGCGCCAGGACGCCACCGCATCGACGGTCGGTGCATAGCCGGCCTTGCGCTGGCGATTGGTTTGCTCGGCAGCAATCACCGCGTAGCTGCTGGCCTGCAACGCAAGGTTCTGACGTACCGCGCGGCTGACCCATTCGTTGGCATCGTTGGGGACCGGAAGCTCCACGGGCAGTTGATGTTGAATGCCCTCGATTGCCGAATACTCCTGGCGTGTCAAACGAGACAGCGCCTCAAACGCATCATCGACCTTGCGCTCGGCGAGCTTTCGATTGGCGCCGGCATTGTCATAAGCGGCCTGGGCGTCGAGCACATCGGTGATGCTCGATGCCCCATTCTCCAGACGCGCCTGGGCCTGTTGCTGTTGGCGCTTGAGCGCCGCTTCCTCGGCTGTGGAGGCTGCCAATAAATCCAGTGCACGCAAGGTTTCGAAGTAGGCCTGAGCCGTTGTCAGCACCAGCCCCTGTTCTTTCGCACCCAATTCAAGTTCGGCCTGTGCGGTACTGGCATGAGCGGCTTCGAGCTGAAACCAGCGATCAGCACGAAACAGTGGCTGGTTGAGATTAGCCTGAAATACCGTGGTGCTGCGGGTGCGGGTCAGGCCGGGCTCATCACGTTGCAGGCGCACCGACTCCACCGTGCTCCCCGCATTGAGCGTGGGCAGTAACCCGGCCCGGGCTTGCGGAACACTTTCGCGTCGAGCCTGGTAATCATGGCGCGCCGCAGAAAGCTGAGCATCGTGTTCAACCGCCTGACGGTAAACCCCCAACAAATCGGCGCGATCAGGACTTGCATCGGCAATAACCGGGATCGTCACTATCGTAAGAATGAGCAGCGGTGTAAAAAAGCGGGTGGGGTGAGTCATAACAATCCATGTCGCGTTCTGGTAAAACGATTCAGCCACGCTGATCAGGGCGAGCATCCTACGCCGAGCCCAAGGCAGCAACAAGACCGAACTGTAGCCACTAGCCATCATCTCGAAAAAAGCCCTGCTCGCACGCCTTGACCTCACGGCAGTGGCGATAACCCCCTTATCCGCATCACCCAAAACATCCTTGGCAACCTGTTCTCTCACGCTCGCGACATCCCGGAAAAATACCGCCTCGACGGGGAGACCGAGCAACGCGAATACCTCGTCGACGGTGAACTGAAAACCTGGAACGGCCCCCTCGCCGTGGTCCGCAGCCCGGTCTACATGGCCGGCGAAAATGGGACGAACAAGTGATTCTCGGGATGGAAACAGACCCGGCCCGAGCGGTTCATTTATTTCGAAAGTTTCATATGTTTTTTTCAGTAAATCTGAAAAATCTACGGTGCTGATCCTTCAATAAAAATGCGTAACTCATTGATTTTATTAATAACAAATAATCATCTTTTTTGAAGCCCTATAGGAGCCGACTGTCGGTGCCGATCAGTTAAGGAACGACACGGACCGTAGCAGCTGGCGAAGCCTGCGTTCGGCTGCGTAGCAGTCGTGAAATCAGGCGACGCGGTTTTCAGGAAGACCTCGCGCTCCGGTTTCACGACTGCTGCGCAGCCGAACGCAGGCTTCGCCAGCTGCTACAGATCGTGTTACCGCTTAATTGATCGGCACTACCTGTTTTCCTGTACTGAAACCTGCCCCTGCAATCGTCGTCCGACGACATCCATCAAATCACAGCCATCGCGCAGTGAAGTCACCAACACCCGCGCCAGCTCACTGTGGACACCCTCCCCAAACGCAATGTTCTCCAGCAGCTGCGTTGCGGTACGAATGCGGTAGGCCGCGGTTTTATGCAACACGTCCAGTGGTGCTTCAGTGTCGATCAGCAATGATGGGATGTTGCAGTCGATGCCAGTGATAGGCATGTATCGATCCATGATGAAAAACCTCCATTGGGTAAAGGCACACGATTATTCAGCGTTGGCAGTTGGACGACCTTCAGACAATCCCCGGGGTGGTTCCAGGTTGTCCAGCGCTCGATTGACCAGCAATTCGCCCAGCGCGGACAGTTGCTGAATACCTACAATGACATGGCGACGCGGGCCTTCCAGTTCACGGGCGAGATCGGTGGCCATGACACTCAGGGAGGCGAGGGTTTCAGAGGCGTGACAGAGCAGGGATTCCGTGTCGACATCCGGAACGACGGCGAAGAAATAGCTGGCAGATGCGGGACGTGTGTGAGTGCGCAGGGGCACGCTGACGAGCTGTTCGGTGACTTTGGCGGGACTGGATGAAGCGACGGTGTCGTTGGGGGAATCGTTTGGTGTTTCCGCGGAATTGGTGCCGAATTTTTTCATAACAGAGTTCCTTGCAAAGTTAAAAAATGCAAGTCCCACACTGCCAGCCGGGACAAGGCTGCTTACTGTACGCGTGTTATTAGAGAGGTAAATACATTAATAATAAATTTAACTTTGTTAATCAAACAAGTGAACATCTGTGCAGAAAAATGATTATAAGTGGTTAATATTCGCGCATCCCTACGCAACACGGCAGCTACAAAAAATAGAGGCTATTGATCGCTAAAAACTGTGCCACACATAAACTCACCCCGCTTCCTCATTTCTGTAAGAAATTTCTCTATTTTGCCGGCACGCCTCGCCGCGAAACATTATCTAACGTTTACCCACCGTGCGCCCGACATTATTTTGTACATAATTCATGCATGAAGGACGCAGGGCTCCCCCAAATAGTATCACCATGACTGTTTCGTTTAGATCGGGAGCTTTTTTTGCAGCTACAAATAAATGGTAATTCTTCAATGCACAGAAAAGAAAAAACAGAAAACTTAAAAAACAACATCAAATATTTAATAAAAAGTCGAGGAGAGACGCAGCTATCTTTATGCAATTCCATTGGCTTAACCAGAACTACGATATACAACATATTGGAGGGAAAGGTTGTAAATGTTCAACAGTCCACAATTCGCAAGATTTCTGATTTTTTTGGCGTCTCGTATAAAGAAATAGAGAGCGTAGACTTTCAGGAAAAAGAAATTATAGAAAATAGTGTTTCCATGCCGCTTCCTATAACGAAGTCATTGGCCATGTGTCGTCTATTTTAGTAGCGTCCTCTGTCTCATTCCTAATATCCGAATACGTAAACTCGTATCTGCTTTGCAGAATAAAAGAACTTACCAACTCCAGATTTCTATTTTTGCGAGTGTTTTTCAGCACTTTCTTTGCGGTGATAATAGACAGCTTTATTTTTTGCTATATTGCTTTTTACGGATCCATGCTCAATAACGAAATACTTAATATCATTTACATCCAGATAGCGATAAAAATGTTTTTAGCTGTTTTGAATATTTTTCCAGCATATGGAGCAAGATCACTATTTCAGAAATGTATGCCAAGCCGGTAAACGTAATGCAATGAATTTCATCGTACATCGGCAATGCATGGATCAAGCAGGTGGTTGAGTCTTGTCCACCGCTGAAAACGATAACGGCCTTTCTGGTCATGGTTCGTTCTTCCTTGGGGTGTCCCGGCAGGGTGCCGGGGCCGTTGACCCTACCGGGAAGCTCAAACTCTGGGTGTGGGAGGTTTCCGAAATAACCGTCTCCGATTTCCGTTTGTGTCAGTTCTATGCGGATTCCCGAGCGTCAACAGTTGAGGAGAACGCGTGCGCTTGCTCGGTTGCTCGGTTGCTCGGTTGCTCGGTAAAGAGGTTGCACGACGCGCCTCACAGGACCGCCAGACCCTTAGTAGTTCACGTTGACCAGAACCAGTTGATGGATGCGGTGTTGAATCAGCATCACAAACCGCGAGCGGCGGCCAAGACGTGGTTGAAGGCTCATCCGACGATGCTGGAGGCGTGGCTTGCCGGGGTTGGCAGTCGGGATGGCCAGGATGGGTTAACGGTGGCCAGTGCCAGGTTGGCCGCTCAAAAACAGTTCACCAATCCCTCGTAGAAGCGCGGGGGATTGAAGAACTCCACGTCACAATGCTTTGAGCATATGGTGGATGGCTTTGTGGCCGGACTTGGGAGCATCGGTAAAAAAATCCGCGATACGAGACGCAAACTTTTGGGTATTCAGGAAAGACTCATTCATTGTCAACGCAGTATCGTTGATCGATACCATGACATAAGCACTCTGACCGCTGCCTACAAAACCGATAGAAGCGTGATCATTGCCATGATGCAAGATAACTAAAATAGAGTCCCGGGCGATCGGGCACTTTTCGACTTCCCATTCCGGCGGCTCATTCCTGTTAAAAACCTGGGCAAGCCGGGATAAAAATGAAGTGTGGCGAGTCGCCTCTTCCTGCAACTTCTGTTTCGCTAAAATCAGCACTTGGCTCCAAGCCTCGGCATCGTAAGAAATATGATCCGGACACCTCTGACAATCATACGAGCGTGGTTCGGCCACCGCCATATAGGTGCCACAAGTCAACGGGGGAGACTCATACCTAAAACCATTGGAAGCGGACATTTCCTCTTTGTACTTACTCAGGAAATTCTTGACAGTAGCAACAGAAGAGCCCGACATCAGACTCGCCTCTTCAGCCCCTGTTGGAAGATCAAAGTAAAGATCATCCAGAACCAATGACCTTGAGGACAGGTCAAGAGGTGAACCATCATTTACCCAGTTAATATCCGATCGCTCCGCCCCGCACTCATCAAATTGCTCCAGCAATGCAACGAGCTGATCGCGCTGAACTGGGTCAGCCATTATTTCAGAGAGCAACGCCGCCGATGCTTCGTAACCACTTTGCGTTTCCAGATCGGCATTGAACCCCTTCATCTCGCGAAGCGCGTAGGCAAGCTCGGCCTTTGAAAGTTGGGGTCTGGCATCATTCATAAAATTTACTCTACCTCCCGATAGTCCGTAGCGCAAAGTGGAACCATGACCGCCTATCGCCGTGCGTCATAGCGAGAAGAAAATGCCCGAGCATCTGCCCCGTTGAAGTGGAAATATTCATCTGGGCGACTCCTGCGCCAAATCACCGTGACGCAGCCGTTGTTGGGTGAGAGCCGGCGCATTTTACATCCTGCCTCGTAAAAATCGATGAGCTTACTGCCTCCTTTGGGATCGGCATGCAACAGCATTTCTCCGTCATTGCCTTCGTCCAAAGCAGCTTGAATCGTGCAATCAATCAGGGTCTTGGCAACACCACGAACCGCTGGCTGCCCCAAAAACTGCTCATAAGCTTCTGACGGTGCATCGGAAAGGTACCAAGTAAAAGCGCGCTGCCGCTCCACGCCCTCGACGTTGCAATGCAATTTCGGAACGATGGAAAGCATCCCGATCGGAAACGTTTGCTCACCTCTCGAAACAACAACGCACATTGCCTTTCCTTTTTCGGAGCAATTACCAGGCATCTGGGTGAGGTAGTTATGGATCCCCACAAGTTTTAGATACGTTGGCCAACGCCATCCAACGTCAGCGCGAACTCTGCGGTCCGTCGCGCCCTCATGTGAATAATTGCTATTGACGAGAGGTTGAACCTTTTCATGCCATTGTTTCGCTAACCCTTTAGTCATCGGTACGACGCAGACTTTCACCTGAAAGGGATTTCCAAAGGTGTCATAGGCCGGTAAGGAGGAAATGGGCCGTTGTAGCGGCATAATCGAGCTTCCTTGCGAGTTTTATTTTTGAATTCCTTGAGGATCGATTTGAGCCGCCATTGGCAAAATCCCAGTTTTACGCGCGTTTCCAAATCTGCGATTGACGCTAGCACAAGCAGCAAAAGTCCGTGACCACACGCTTTTTTCCGGATGTTTCTTACGCCCTGCACGATTCAACCGCTATCCCACCTTCCTGGCTGGCGACCGTGCACCTGACGACCGGAAACAAAAATGAATTGCCACAAAATATTACCTGCGTCATATTACACGCATAATAAAGACCCGTTTCCCACAGGTATTTCCATGACCAGCATGCCCAGCCTTGAACCCGACCTTGCTGTCCCGGTGAGCACACCCAAGCCTCCCCTGCTCAAACGGTTGATCTTGCTCGCTGCGGTCATCGCTGCCCTGGTGTTCGCCGGGCTGTACGCGAGTCACTGGTGGACCGCCGGCCGTTTCACCGAAGAGACCGACGACGCTTACATCGGCGGCGATGTAACGGTGATCGGGCCGAAGGTGGCGGGTTACATCGAAGAAGTGCTGGTCACCGACAACCAGAAGGTCAAGGCCGGCGATGTGCTGATTCGTCTCGACTCCCGCGACTACCGCGCCAACCTGGCCAAGGCCGAAGGTGCGGTGGCCGCCGAAGAAGCGCTGCTCGCCAACCTCGATGCCACCGAACAATTGCAACACGCGGTGATCGGCCAGGCCCGCGCCGGCATCGACGCCGCCGGAGCCGAAACCGCCCGCTCCCGGGATGACGATGCTCGCTACAAAAAACTGGTCGGCAGCAATGCCGTCTCGGTGGAAAGCGCCCAACGCGCCAACGCCACCTTCAAGACCGCCCAAGCCCTCAGCGCCCGGGCCCAGGCTGAATTGCTCGCCGCGCAACGTCAGCTGAACGTGATCGCAACCCAGAAACAGCAAGCCCGCGCCGCGCTGATGCAGGCTCGTGCCGAACGTGATCTGGCGCAATTGAACGTGGGGGACTGTTCAACTTGATGCGAAACCTTGGGGGTGCCATCGGCATCGCCGCGTGCGCGACCATCCTTAATGACCGCACCAACTTGCACTTCACCCGGTTGGCGGAAAACCTCAACAGCACCAATGAAGCACTCAACCAATGGCTGTCCCAGGTCGGCAACAACTTCGCCGCCCTCGGCCAAAGCGGTGACGTGGGCGTCACCGCCAGCCTGCATCAGCTGTGGCTGCTGACCTACCGCGAAGCGCAGACGCAAACCTACGGCGACGCATTCCTGATGATCATGGTCTGCTTCATCATCGCCACGGCGATGGTGCCCTTGATGCGCAAGGTGCAACCACCGGCCGCGCCGAGTTCGGATGCTCATTGAGCCTTGGGTGTCACTCCTGAGGCATTTTGCGGAAGCCTACCGCCAGGCGGTTCCAGGCGTTAATGGTGGTAATGGCCACGGTCAAGTCGACCATTTCCTTGGGGCTGAACTCGGAAGTAGCCAGTTCGTAATCTTCGTCCGGAACGTGGGTCTGGCTCAGCAGCGTGAGGGATTCGGTCCAGGCCAGCGCCGCACGTTCACGCGGGGTGAAGAATGGCGTTTCACGCCAGGCCGAAAGAGTGTATAGGCGACGCTCGGCCTCACCGCCCTTGCGGGCATCGGCGCTGTGCATATCCAGGCAGAACGCGCAGCCGTTGATTTGCGAGGTACGCAGCTTGACCAGTTCGATCAGCGTCTTTTCCAGAGGCAGCTTCGACACAGCGGTTTCCAGCGCGATCATGGCTTTGAGTGCATCAGGGGAAGCAGTGTAGAAATCGATGCGAGGTTTCATGGTGGGCTCCAGTCTAAAGGGGTGTGGAGCTACGTTAATCGCGCAGTGACTTGCAGCAAATAGCCAATTATTGGGAAGTTGAGGATGCCAATGGGACGCCTGCCGACGGCTCACTCGATTGCACCCGCACCCAAGACGTTCGCGCCCCTACGCTCGATTGCGCAGCCACTGCAAAAATCCCTTCTTCTGCACAACCCTAGGCGCTTCCTGAGTCAACGTCTGAGACTTGTTCAAGCGGAAATCCAGCAACGCCTTCATCGCTTCGCTGATGTCATGCCGCGCATCCAGACACGGTTTGAGGTAGTCCTTTTCGATCCGGTACAAGCTGCACGCGGTCTTGGCGCTGAAGTCCGCCGGTAGCGCCGTATCGGACAAAATCCCGCCTTCGCCGATCACCTCACCCGGGCCCATGCGCCCGGATTCGAACTTGACCCCGCCACGGCTCAGCTCCACCGACACCACACCTGATTCGATGATGAACAAATGATCGCTGACCTCCCCCGCCGGCAGGATCATTTCACCGGCGCGGAAGTTTTGCAGGGTCATGTTCTGGCTGAAGGTTTCTTTCTCTTCCTGACGCAGGGTCGAGAAAATGTTCGACGCGTCCAGCAATGCCCGTGGCCGTGACAGGTTGGCAGGTGCATTGGGTTCGACGTTCGACAACAGGCTGACACCGCTGGCCTGCAAGTGCCGGAATGCCAGGTCGAACAGCAGATTACGGACCATGCGTTTCTGGTCCATGGAGACCACGAAACCACTGATTTCGTATTCCACGCCGGTGGCGCTGGAGCCTTTCAACGCGACACACGGCGCCGGTTTGATCAACAAATAGCGGCATCCTTGCATCGCCCGTTCCAGCGCGTCGATCACCGTTTGCGGACGCGCGTGCGGGCTGAGTTGCAGGCTGATGGATACGCCGAAAATGTCACTGGGCCGACTGAAGTTGATGATCTTGGCCTTGGCCGCCAGGGAGTTGGGGATCACCGCCATGCTGCCCTGGGCCGTTTGCAGGCGCGTGG